>JAGQIK010000478.1 GCA_020431405.1 Myxococcales bacterium | reverse complement strand
TGCGCCGCGACCCACGCCTCGGCGTTGGCGCTGCGGAAGCGATCACCGAGCAGCGCCACCTTGATGCCCAGCTCGAGCGCGAGATGAAGGCCACGCGGCGCGCGCGCGCGGTAACGCTGCGCCGCGGCCGTTGGTGCGCGCGGCCGAGGCGTGCTCGGCGATCCGCAGCCCGTCACAGCGACGAGGCAGAGCAGCGCTTTTGCCCACGTGGACACGATCGGATCATAGTGTGCGCCGAGTCTCGTCGAGCGTGAACTGACGGCACGCTGTCAGGTCAGGTTCACGTCAGGTCCTCGACCAAGCGCGAGTCGGCCGCGTGATCTCGGGCAGTTGCGCCGTGGCACGCGCGTCGCAACGAGCGGCGGTGCCTACCCGGAGGCACCGTCCATGAAGCACAGCACAGACCGCCGTAGACCCGCCCGCGTTCTCTCGCGCCTAAGCTCGCTGATCACCCGCCACCCCTATCATGTTCTCGCCGTCGCAGCGGTCGTCGGTGTCGTCGCCACTTCGGTGGCGGCGCGCATCGAGCTCGACGGCAGCTACCTCGCGTTGCTCCCGGACGGTGCCTCCGAGGTCGGCGAGCTGCGGGCGGTGCTCGCCGAAGCGGGCGGCTCGGGCGAGCTGGTGCTCGCCGTGAGCGGCAACAAGGGCGAGCGGCTGCCCTTCGCGCGGCGCCTGAGCCGCAACCTGCGCCAGAGCGGTCTCGTTGCCTGGGCGCAGGCCGAGCTGCCGGTGGGCTTCATCGAAAAGCGCAAGCTGTTGCTGCTCTCCAAAGACAAGCTGGCCAAGCTGCGCGGTGCCGTCGAGCGCGGCGTCGACAAGGCGCGCGCCAAGGCCAACCCGATGTTCGTCGATCTCGACGACGACGACGCCAGCCAGAAGAAAGCCAAGGACGCGTGGGCCGAGCTGAGAGCGCTCGAGAAGTCGTCGCTGCCGAGCGGCGCGGCGCTGCCCAAGCGCGTGCTGCGCTCCAAAGACGGCCGCTATCTGTTCGTGCTGGCCAAGCCGCGCGCCGCTGCGGCGGAGCTTTCTTCGGGCCAGCGCGTGCTCGACGGCATCAACGTCGTCGTGGCGCGCACGCTGCGCGAGCACCGCGCCGAGCGCGGCGCCAACAGCAAGCTCGACCTCAAGCTCGCCGGCAGCCTCGTCGAGCAGCAGCGCCAGCACCAGGCGATGACGCGCGACATGAGCACCGCCACCATCGTCGCGCTGGTCGGTGTGGTGCTGCTGATCACCGTCTTCACGCGCCGCCTCTCGGCGATCGTCGTCGTGGGCGCGCCGCTGATGCTCGGCGTGGCCGTCACGCTGGCGCTGACGGTGATGTTCGTCGGGCACCTCAACGTCGTGTCGGGCTTTCTCGTCGCGGCGCTGGTTGGCCTCGGCATCGACTTCGGCGTGCACCTGATCCTGCGCTACCTCGACGAGCTGCCGGTGGGCTGCCAGCCCGACGCGGACGCGCGCGCGGTGGCCATGCGCCGCGCGATCGAGGCGACCTTTGCGGCCTGCGCCACCGGCGCCGCGACCACGGCGGCGGCGTTTCTCGCGCTGCGCATCGCCGACTTCCGCGGCTTCTCGGAGTACGGCCTGATCGCCGCGCTGGGCGTGATGCTCACGCTGGTGGCGACCTTCACGGTGCTGCCGCCGCTGGCGCAGCTTATGGTGCGTCGCGGGCGCACGCGGCCGCGCGCGACGCCGCGCCGGCTCTCTCGCGGCCTGGCCTGGGCGATGGTCGTGGTGGCCATCGGTTTTGCTGCCGTCTCGGCGGCGCGCATGGGCGACGTGCGCTTCCACAACGACTTTCGCTCGCTGCAGGGCAAGGTGGACGGGCTGGCCTTCGCTGACTACGTCTCCAAAGAGGTCGGCGGCTCGCTGGCGCCCGCCATCGTGATGACCAGCAGCCTCGAGAACGCGCGCCGCGCGGCGGCGATCCTGCGCCGCCACGAGGGTGAGGGCGGTATCAAGCGCGTGCTCTCGCTCGCCGACGTGGTCCCTTCGGCGGCGCAGGCCCGCGCGCGCGCGGCCGAGGCGGCGCGCATCGGCGCAGCGCTTTCGCGCGTCAAGATGGGGCTGCTCTCGCGCGATGACCAACGGCGGCTCGAAGCGCTGCAGCGCCTCGCCGCCGTGCAGCCGTGGACGCTCGATGACGTGCCTCAGGCGCTCAAGCGCCGCTTCGTCTCGCCGCACGGCAAACACTTCCTGCTCGTCTGGGCGGCCACCAATCTGCGCGACGACGCTGGGCTCGCGACGTGGGCCAAGCAGCTCGACGAGGCGATCTCGGCCGTGCGCGCCGCCGGCGTGGGCGCGCTGGTGCTCGACGAAAACCGCATCGCCGCGCGCGTCCTCGACCTCGTAGCCGTCGACGGTCCGCGCGTATTGATCGCCGCGTCGCTCGCCGTGTTGGTCGTGTTGTTGATCTACTTTCGCCGCCCCGAGGACGTGCTGCTGGTGGCCGGCAGCCTCGGCCTGTCGGTGCTGGCGCTGCTCGGCGTGATGACTGCCGTGGGCCTCGAGCTCAACCTCTTCAACATCGTGGTGCTGCCCACGATCATCGGCGTGGGCATCGACAACGCCGTGCACGTACGCCACGCGCACATGCGCGAGGGGCGCGGCTCGATCCCGCGCGTCATCGCTGGCTGCGGCAAAGCGGCGCTGCTCTCGTCGGCCACCACGGCGATCGGCTTTGGCGCCGCCGTGCTGGCGCATCACGCCGGCATCGCCTCGCTCGGCTGGCTCGCGCTGCTCGGCGTCACCAGCGCCTTCGTGATCTCGACGGTGGCGCTGCCGGCGCTCTTGTCGCTGAGCGACGGTGTGGTGCGCGAAGAGGCGAAGCCGGCGATCGAGGCCGAGCGCCTCGAAGAGATCGCCCTCGGCGCCACGCAGCCGCCCATCGCAGAGAGCGCCTCCTGGCGCCTGTAGCGAGTATGCTGAGCGGGTGAAGCTCTTCGCCGCGCCTTTGAACCTGCCCCTCTCCGAGCCCTTCGTCACCGCGCGCGGACCGCGTACGGAGGCACACAACGTCGCCGTGCGCGTCGAGCACGAAGGCGTCGTCGGTGTCGGCGAGGCGGCGCCCATCGCGCGTTTTTCCCAGACGCAGCAGGGCGCGCTGGAGGCGCTGCACGGCGTGGTGCTCGAGGCGCCCGCAGACCTCGCCGCGCTCGAACGGCAGCTCGACGCGCTGGCGCCGCGCTTTGTTGGCCAGGAGGCCGCGCTGTGCGCGCTCGACATCGCGCTGCACGACTGGCTCGGCCGCGCCAGGGCTGCGCCGCTGTGGCGTTTGTTCGGGCTTCAGCCGACGCGCGTGCGCACGTCGATGACGGTCAGCCTGCAGTCGCCGTCGAGCGCGGCCGCGCGCGCGGCGCAGCTTGGCGAGCGCTTCGCGCTGCTCAAGGTCAAGCTCGGCGGCAGCCAAGACGAGGCGCTGATCGAGGCGGTTCGCGCGCGTTGTCCCGAGGCGGGGCTTCGCGCCGACGCCAACGAGGGCTGGACCAACCCCAACCACGCGCTGGCGATGATGGCAGCGCTCGCCGCCGCGCGATTCGAGCTGGTCGAGCAGCCCCTGCCCGCTGGACAGTGGCACTTCGCGCGGCGGCTCGAGCATCGGGCGCCGCTTCCGATGTTCGCCGACGAGGATCTCGCCGGCGCGCTCGATGCCGAGAAGCTCTCGTGCTTGGCGGGCTGCTATCACGGCGTCAACGTCAAGCTCGACAAGGTTGGCGGCCTCTTGCCGGCGCGCCGCTGGATCGCGGCGGCCCGTGCGCAGCAGCTGTCGGTGATGGTTGGCTGCATGGCGTCGTCGTCGCTCGCCATCGCCGCGGCGGCACAGATCGCGCCGCTCTGCGACGTGGTCGATCTCGATGGGTCGCTGCTGCTGGCGCGCGATCCGTTCGAGGGGCTCGAGATCGAAGGCGACGAGATCGTGCTCGCGGATCGCCCAGGCCACGGCGTGACAGCAGTCCTCGCCGACGCTGTCGAGATCCGCTAGCCTCCTCGCGTGATGCGCGCTTGGTCTTCGGCACGGCTTGTCGCCTGCCAGCCGCGATGAGCCTCGAACGCTACGAGCTGGGCCGTCCGCTCGGGCGCGGCGGACAGGGCCACACCTACCGCGCGCGCGATCGCGAGAGCGGCGACGCGGTGGCCGTCAAGGTGCTGCACCTGTCGGGCGGCGGCGGCTGGAAGGCCTTCGACCTGTTCGAGCGCGAGTGCGCGGTGCTTCGCAGCCTCGAGCACGCTGGCATTCCGCGCTACCTCGACAGCTTCGGCGACGACGACGCCGGCCGCTACTACCTCGTGATGCAGCTGGTGGAAGGCGACACGCTGCGCGACCTGCTCGGGCGCGGCGAGACGCTCGCCGAATCGCAGCTGTGGAACGTGCTGCATCAGCTGCTCGGCATTCTCGAGTATCTGCATGGGCGCTCGCCGCCCGTGATCCATCGCGACGTCAAGCCGGCCAACATCATCCGCCGACCCGACAACACCTTCGCGCTGGTCGACTTCGGCGGCGTGCGACTGGCGCTGCGGCCCGACGGCGGCTCCACCGTGGTCGGCACGTTCGGCTACATGGCGCCCGAGCAGCTGCACGGCGACGCCACGCCGGCGACGGATGTCTACGGGCTCGGCGCCACCATCGCGGCGCTTGCCGCCGGACAGGAGGCCGACAAGCTGCCGCGACGCGGGCTGGAGATCGATCTCGAAGACGTCATCGCCGAGGGCGCGCTGCGCCGGCTGCTGGCCAAGATGCTGGCGCCCGATCCGGACAAGCG
>JAGQIK010000059.1 GCA_020431405.1 Myxococcales bacterium | reverse complement strand
GCCGCGTTCGCGCGCCAGCCCGAGCTGGTAGCCGATGCGGCGGCGGCCGAAGAACTCGACCCAGTCATCGAGCTCGCCGTTGGGCTGCGGTGTGGCGCCGAGGTAGTTATCGTGGGCGAAGCCGAAGCGCGCGGCGGACGTGCTGGCGTGAAGCTCGGCGAGCGCCGCGCCGAAGGCGCGCGAAAAGCCGGGCGGGCGTCTCGAGGACGTCTCGATGTGCTCGAGCACGATGAACTCGCGCGCCACGGCGACGACCTCGGGCACGCGCAGCACGTCGGCCGCGCGCAGCGCGCGCAGACCTTCGGCCTCGCGTTGGAGCTGGTCGGGCGGCGCGCCGGGCTGCTGTTTGACGAAGAACGTGCGCCCGTCGCGCAGGCTCAGCCGGCGCGCGTCGCCGATGCAGCCGCCGCCCAGGCCGCGCGCCTCGGCGAGCTCGGCGGGCCGCCCGCTGGCGCGCGCGATAGCCTCGAGGATCGCGTCCACGCTGGTGTCGCTCCCTTCGCTAGCGCTCGGCGGCGCAGAGGGCGTCGAGCAGCGGGTCCGCCGCCGACTCGATCAGGTCGAGCACGCGCTCGAAGCCGGCGCTGCCGCCGTAGTAGGGATCGGGCACGTCGGGCGGATCGTTGGCGTCGACGAAGCTGCCGAGCAGCCGCACGCGCGCGCGCTGCGCGTCGTCTCGAGCGAGGGCCAGCACGTCGCGCAGGTTTTCGCCGTCCATCACCGCGATCAGATCGAAGCGCGTCAGGTCGGCGCGCGTGATCTGGCGGGCGCGGCTGTCGAGCGTGTAGCCGCGACGCGAGGCGGCCGAGCGCATGCGCGCGTCGGGCAGCTCGCCGATGTGGTGCGCGCAGGTGCCGGCCGAGTCGATGTGCACGTCAGCGTCGAGGCCACGCGCCTCGGCGCGCGCGCGCACCACGCCCTCTGCCGTCGGCGAGCGGCAGATGTTGCCGAGACACACGAAGAGCACACTGCGCGGCATCACAGCTCCATCAATACGGCGCCATCAGAACGGCTGCCCGACGGCTTCGGTGAGAAAGCGCGTGAGCGGCGCGAGCAGCTTGCAGGCGCCGGCGACGCGATCGATGAAGTCGGGCTGCATCACCGACTCGGGCGGCAGCGCGATCATCGCCGCCCAGCTCTTGCGCTTGAGATCGTCGATCAGCGGGTGGTCGGCGTCGATGCCGCGCGGCGGACGTTTGAGCGACTCGCCATGAAACTCGGCCTGCTCGCGCAGCTTCTTGGCGTGCGCGGCGCGCTTGTAGCCGGCGGGGTCCTCGATGATCGCCTCGCGGATCTGCGCGGCGACACCGCTGTCGGGGCGCCATAGCCCCGCGCCGATCATCACCGACTCGGGCTCGATGTGCAGGTAGAAGCCCGGCGCGTGTACGTCCTTGGCCGTCTCGTGGCGAAAGTGCGCCGCCAAGTGCGTCTTGTAGGGTGTCTTGTCCTTGGCGAAGCGCGTGTCGCGATAGATGCGAAACATCGAGCCGCCCTGCGGGCGCGGGTCGGCGACGAAGTGCTTGCTGACGCGTGCGAGCGGGGCCTGAAAGTCGCTGATGAAGCGCAGCATCGGCTCTTTGACGTGCTCTTCGTAGCGCGCTTTGTTGGCGGTGAACCAGTCGCGGTCGTTGTTTTCGACCAGCTCCTCGAGGAAGGCGTACAGCTCGGGTGTGAAGTGAGGTTGGGCCTTGGGCTTTTTGGCCGGCATCAGTCGCTCGCTTTCTTGTCCCCGATCCCGCGGCGCCGCGAGGGCAGCGCGGCGAGTCGTAGTTTGCATCAAAACGGCGGGTCGTCAGGGTCGTCGAGCCAGTTTTCTCGCTGCCCTAGCTGCGGCACCCAGTCGGGCGCCTCGTCGCCGCGCGGCACCTGGTCGTCGACCGCCAGCAGCAGCAGCGCCAGCGCGTGCTTGCAGGGGCGCTTGCGGCTCGGACAGTCGCAGCGGCAGCGCAGCGCCGGCAGCTCGATGGAGACCTCGTAGGGCGACCTGCCCTGGCAAAGCCCCCACAGCTGCCCCGCCGAGCGGCCGAGCTGCTGCCACTTGCCGGGCTGCGCCACGCTGCGCGCGGCTGCCTCGGCGCGTTTGTCGGGGCTCAGCTTGCGCACCTGCTCGATGGTGATCAGCCCTTCGCTGCGGTCCTCGGCACGCAGCGTGATGCCGGCCTGCTCGAGGGCCGCCACGCCATCGGGGCCGATCTGCGTGTTGTGCACGTCGAGCTGCTCGAGCGCAGCCAGCGCGCCGCTCTCGGCGAGCGCGATGGCGTCGTCGTCGTCGAAGCCGCCGTGAAGCTCGAGCCGTCGTAGGTGCGCGAGCAGCGGAGGCCGCGCGCACAGCACCTCGCATAGCTCGGCGTGAAAGGGCACGTCGTGAAGCGCCAGCGTCGTCAGCGCGGGAAACGACGTCGCTGCCAGCAGCGGCTCGAGATCGGCGACGCTGTGGCTCGGCGCGCCGCCGCAGCTCAGCGAAAGCCGCTCGAGCGCGGGCGCGCGCGCGCCGCACAGCACGGCGAGCTGCCCACCAGCGAGCGGCGGCTCGACGCGCAGGCCCGTCACCGACGGCGGCAAGACCACGCCCTCGCCCAGCTCGGCGCCGGCTTCCTGGTCGCCCTCGCGATCGCGACGTAGCCCGACGGTGAAGCGCAGGCTCGAGGTGTTGGCGATCGCCAGCTCGCGCAGCGTGGCGGGTGCACCGTCGGCGAGCGCAGCGAGGGCCGCCTCGAAGCTCACGCTGCCCAGCGAAAAAAGCGTCACGGCGCGCAGCGCGCGCGCCGAGTCGAGCGCGCAGAGCTCTTCGACGAGCAGGCGCAGCGCCTGGTAGAGCGGCACGTCGGGCAGCAGCTGCTTGACGCGCGTGCGCGTGTTGACGCGGCGCGGGGCGAGGCCGACGCGCGCGTGGTCGATCAACCCCGCGCGCCACTCGAGCTCGACGAGGTCGGTGAGCGGGGCGAGGTCGCCGAGCAGCTCGGCGCCGTGGCGCGAGAGCAGCGACTCCTGGCGCGACTGCAGCTTGGGCGCCTTGTCACCGCGCGCCTCGTAGAGCTCTCGCTGTACGCGCGCGAGCTCGGCGCGAAGCTCGGCGTCGACGCTGCGGCCGGGCACCGGCGCGTGCGCGCCGAGACCGCCGTCGACAGCGTCGACGAGCTGGTAGCCCTCGGCCTGCTTTTCGCGCGACAGCTCGCCGGCGTGCCAGCGCGCGGCCAGCGCGCTCGCGTAGTCGCGCTCGACGCGGCGCCCGTCGCCTTGGCCCTTGCCGAAGCGACGCACGAGCGTCGATCCCTGTTGCTGGATCTCCCAGAAGCGATCGCTGCTCGGATCTTCGAAGCGAGGCATCGCTCTGCAATACGCCAGGCAGACACTACGAGCAAGGATCAGCGCTTGTAGACGGTGCTGCGATCTCGCATGCTCGCAAGGTCGCTGCGACGGTGCACCATGAAGACATCGCTTGTTTGCCCGAAATGTCAGAATAACGAGATCATCTATCTCGCCGAGGTCAACGACGAGATGGAGGATCGCTCCGCCCGCTGGCGCCTCGCGCGCATCAAGGAGCAGGAGCGCGGCTTTCTCGGTCAGACCAAGACGTGGGTCAACATGTACGGGCTCGTCGAGGCGTATGTCTGCCGCGAGTGTGGATACACCGAGTTCTACACCAAGCAGCCGGAGACCATCCCCTTCGATGGCGTGACCGCTCGCCTGCTCACCGGGCCGCCCAAGGGCGGACCGTTTCGATAACAGCGCTAGGAACGTTCGATGCTCGATCAGCTGATGCAGCGGTTCATCCCCGAGTACCTGTCGGTGCGCATGCGCATGCAGGTCGACTACATCACGCGTCTGTTCGGCGACGGCGTGGGCGGCGTGCACCTCGAGAACATCGACGCGATCTTTCCGCTGATGGAGGCCGGGCTGCGCGTCTCCGGGCTGTGGAAGCGCGGGCTGGCCAACATGCTCAAGCACGTGGTCAGCGAGCAGACGTTTCAGATCCCGAACCTGCCGCCAGCGTTCGACGGCGTGCGCGTGCTGCACCTGTCGGACCTGCACATCGACGTCGATCCCAAGTACCACATCAGCATGGGCGCGCGCTTCGCCGACGCGATCCGTCCGCTGTCCTTCGACGTCGCCGTCATCACGGGCGACTTCCGCTTCGCGACATTCGGTCCCTACGATCGCGTGCATCCCGAGGTGCAGGACATGATGCCGGCGCTCGACTGCGAGCTCGGCGTCTATGGCATCCTCGGCAACCACGACTTCATCGAGCAGGTGCCGTACCTCGAAGACGTCGGCGTGAAGATGCTGGTCAACGAGGCGGCGCCGCTCGAGCGCGACGGCGAGCAGCTGTGGCTCGTCGGCGTCGACGACCCGCACTTCTACGGGCTGCACAGCTTCGGCATGGCGCTGATGAACGTGCCCGACGACGCGTGCAAGCTGATGCTGATCCATTCGCCCGAGATCGCCGAGGAGGCGCTCGAGAACGGCGGCGCGCTGTACCTCACCGGCCACACCCATGGCGGGCAGCTGTGTCTACCCGGCGGCATGGCGCCCTACGTCAACGCGCGCTGCCCGCGCGAGCGCGTCTGCGGGCGCTGGCAGCACGGCAGCATGCACGGCTACACCTCAGCCGGCACGGGATCGTCGGGGCTGCCGGTGCGCTTCAACCGCCCGCCCGAGATCGCGATCCATACACTGGTACGCGGCTAGCGCTGCTGCGCGACGAGCGTCCGCGAGTGCGCAGCTAGCAGTCAGCAGTTTTGGCAACTGCACTTGGCGGCCAGCGCGGCTTGCGCTGATTTCTACGTAAAACCAGCTGCTTGCGTGGCGATGGCTCATCGCGTGGGCTCGCGCGCTGGATCGCGCCTGCGCACGCCCGTCTGCAAGCTCGCGACGCCCCAGTCCGAAAACCGGCGTAGTTTCCTGTCGCTCACGCGCGGCTCACCTTGGCACCACCGATGCACATGTGGTCGGCAGCCAAAGGGAGACCTCATGAGCAGCAAGACCATCAGCATCATCTTCACCATCGCGCTCGTCGGCGGCGGCTGCGGCGTCGTGGGCGAGATCGGCTATAGCGAGAGCATCAACACGGGCGACCGTTCGGCGGGCATGGAGCGCGGCAAGATGTCGGCGAGCCAGTGCACCGATCGCCAGGGCTACACCTGTCGGCCCGACAACGCACGCAACGTTTGCGAGTGCACCAAGGTCAGCGGCTACACCGGCGGCGGCTGTCCGCAGCTGTCGCAGTTCGACTGCGAGCCGCGCATCGACGCGTACTCGAGCTTCCCGAGGTGCAGCTGTACGCGGCCGCTGGAAAACCGCGGCGCGCCCGGCGTGCACTGCTGGAGCGACAGCGACTGCGCCAGCGGGCGCTGCCGAATGACGGCAAGCTGCTATCGCATCGGCAGCCAGCTGTTCGTCAAACGCAAGACCTGCACCGCTGGCGGCGGCACCTCCGGCATTCTTCCCGCGCAAGCCAGCGCCAGCATCTGCCCCAACCAGCAGAAGCCGCACGGCTCGGCCTGCTATGGCGACGACATCGAATGCACGACCGGCAAGTGCGCGGCGAAGTGTTTCACGCTCAAGGGCGACAGCCGGGTCTACAAGCTCGGCGCCTGCATCCACGGCTGGGAGCAGGCTGCGTTCAGCGTCCAGACGTTTCTCTACGGCACCCAGGCCGTGATGCACATCCCCGACTTCGACCGCGAGGTCTCCTGTCCCGGCACGTACATCAACTACACGGGCAACAACGGCAGCAGCAACAACAGCAGCAACAGCAGCAACAACAACAACAGCAACGGCACCAAGAGCACCGGCCCCTGCACGGCCAACAGCCAGTGCACCTCCGGCTACTGCGGCTGCCTCAAGGACCAGCAGGCGCCCAGCTACCGTCGCATCTGTCTCGGCAACGCGCCGGCCACGCGCGGTTACGAGTACTGGACCGGCAGCGCGGGTGCGAACTGCACCAGCACCAGCCGCAAGGGCCTCAACAAGAGCTGCACCGAAGACAAGAACTGCATGTCCGGTCAGTGTGGCCGCGCGACCTGCGGCGGACCGCGGGTGTGCATCCAGTCCGACATCGACAGCGCGCCCGACACGTGCCCGTCGACGGGGTCCGGATCCAACGGCTCGGGGCTGTCCTACTACAGCGAGTGTTCGTCCGACAGCGCATGCGCCTCCGGCGCGTGCGGATGCAGCAAGAACGAAATCACCCCCGCGCGAAAGAAGCGCTGCTTGATCGCCGCGTCGTCGAGCTCCTGGAGCGGCGCGGCGGCGTTCCGCTGCACCAGCATCCAGCGCAAGGGCGTTGGCCAGAGCTGCGTCTACGAGGGCGACTGCCTCTCGCAGAACTGCGGTCGCGAGCAGTGCGGCGGCCCCAAGGTGTGCCTGCGCGCCGATCACCAGAGCGCAGCCGCGACCTGCCCGAGCAGCGGCAGCAGCAACGGCGGCTCGAGCACCACCTGCAGCAGCAGCCAGTGTCCGACCAGCGTCTCCAAGGCGACCACCACGGCCGGCACCTTCGCCGTCGACGGCTGCGCCTCGCAGGGCGTCGCGCGGGTCGGCTTCGACAACAAGTGCTACGTCTGCGGCAGCGGTCAGTTCGACGGCTGGACGCTTGTCAGCAGCAACGCCCACACGGCGAGCAGCTGCGCGCAGCTGGTCTCGGGGCAGGGCGGCGGCGGCAGCGGCAGCGGCGGCGGCGGCAGCAGCAGCAGCAGTGGCGGCAGCGGCAGCGGCGGCACCGTCTCCTCCGGTGTCACGTGTCCTCCGGGCTTCTCCACCAGCAACCCCGTGCCGCAGACCGGAACGCCGATCTTCCTCGGCTTCAACGTCGCCGGCAGCACACCCTGCAACTACGGCTGCTGGGGCAGCGGCTACGGCTACAACGTCTGCACGACCACCGGTGGCGGTGTCGGCTGGCAGTTCTGTCTGCCCTCGGGCGTGTTCGCCAGCTGCGCCGCGCGCTAGAGCGCGGTGACGCTAGAGCGCGGCGACGCGCTCTCGATAGCGCGGCCCCAACCAGCGCACCAGCGCCAGCCACACCACGACCACCAGCAGCAGCACCGCCGAGAGCCACGGCGAGTGGCGATCGAAGGCCGCCTTGAAGATCAGCGCGGCCAGCGACGCCAGCCCATCCCCCAGCCGAAAGCAGACCACGTCGATGTAGCCCTTGGCGCCGTAGCGCACGTCGGGCGGCGTGGGAATGTAGAGCTGCTCCTTCGACGACTGATTGAGCGAGTAGAGCAGCGCCATGCCCAGCGTCCAGGTGATGGTGATCGCCGTCAGGCTCGGGTGCCACAGCAGCACGATCGGCGCCACGAGGCCGATGGTGGGCAGCGCGTAGAGCCCTGACACCGGGCCAGCGCGGCGGTGCAGCGGTCCGGTAACGAAGATCTGAACGGCGAGACCGAGGGCGTTGACCATCGCGTAGAGCCGGCCGAAGAACGCTGTCTTGGCGGCCTTGGCGGGCAGCGCGTCGCTGACGATGCGGTTGTACTGCAGGTCGAGGAATGTGCCGGCGAAGGTGATCAGAAACACCAGCGCCGCCATCGCCGCGACGTAACGGTCGCGCAGGATCCAGTGCAAGCCGTCGCGCCGCTTGCTCGCGGTGGTCGTCGTGAGGCGTTCGGTCGGCGCCGCCTGCTCGGCCTCGTCGGCGCGCGAGCCGGCGCGCACGAGGCTGATCAACGGCAGCGTCACCAGCAGCATGCAGGCGCCGACCAGCAGCAGCGATTCGCTCTTCAGCGCCGCCTTGGAGACGAGCAGCGACGTGGCGCTCGAGCCGATGAAGGCGCCGATGATGCCGCCGGTGCCGACCACGCCATAGACGGCGCGCCCGGTCTTGGCGTCGAAGCTGTCGTTGGCCAGCGACCAGAACAGCGTCGAGGCCAGGGTGCCGTAGACGCTGACCCACATGAAGAGGATCAACGACAGCGGTGCGGGCGCCACGAGGCCCGCCGCGAAGACGATCCACAACAGCAGCGCGCTGGCGGCGAGCACCGCCACGGCGCCGGCGAGCAGCCGCCGCGCGCCTACCTGCACGAAGACGCGGTTGTAGATCGCCATCACCAGCGCGGCGAGGGCCACCGAGGCGAGGTAGGCGTAGGGCAGGTTCTGCGCGCCGATGTAGTGGATGTAGAGCGAGCCGCGCACGGGCTTGAACACGTAGTAGCTCGCCATCAGCAGCGCGAAGAGCAGCACGCAGAGCAGCGCGCGCCGTCGCTCCGCGGGCGGCACGGGCAGAAAGAACAGCGCGAGGGGATTGTTCGGCGCTACCACTCGCCCTCGATGCCGGCCAACGCGTCCTCGGCGGACTGACGCACGTCGGCCGACGGGTCGCTGGACAGGCGCCGCAGCTCCGACGAAGCGCGCTGCACGGCCTCGCGTCCGAGGCTCGAGATCGCGCGCACCGCGGCGTGTCGCACCTCGGCGCGCTTGTCGCGCAGACCGGCACGCCAGGTCAGCTCGAGCGTCTGGCGCTCGTCGGCGCTCATCAGCTTGCCCAGCGCGCGCGCCGCAGCGAGGCTCACGGCGGCGTCGCTGAGGCGCGACGCGCGCTGCAGCCGCTCGATGCCGACCTTGCCGAAGCTGCGCAGCGCCGCCGCGGCCGTCAGCGCCACGTCGAAAGCCTTGTCGGCGAGCGCCTTGGCCAGCGGCCCGAGCGCGATGTCAGCGCCGCGGTTGCCCAGCGTCTCGGCGGCCGCCTTGCGCACGCCCGCCTCGCTGTCGGAGAGCGCGCGCACGAGCGCGGCGTCGGCCTTCTTGTCGTGCGCCTCCGTCAGCAGGCGCGCCGCCTGCGCACGCACCTGCCAGACCTTGGCCTCCGCCAGCACCTTCTGCAGCGCGCTCTCGGCCGGCGCGCCGAGCTTGTGCAGCACGGCGCGCGCGTCACCCTCGAGGTCGCGATCGATCTGCACGATGCGCACGATGGCCGGCACCGCCGTGGGCGCGACCTCGGGGCCCATGCGTCCCATCGCTTCGAAGATCAGACGCTCGAGGTCGGCCTGTCCGCGCGCGTTGTGCAGCGCGATGACAAGCGCCGGCAGCGCCGAGCGCGCCTTGGGGCCCAGCGCGCCGATGTCCTCGACGGCGGCTTCGCGGCGATCACGATCGTCGGAGGTCAGCCCTTGCGTGAGGCACTTGAGGCGCTCGACGCGCGCGCGCTCGCGGTCGGCCTGGCTGGTGCAATGGCTTTGCGTGGCGAGGATAGAGAGCAGCGCCGCGGCGAGGGACGCTCGCGTCACTTCTTCTTCTTCTTCTTCTGGGTGGGGTACGGGTTGGGGTGCAGATCGGGCGTCTGGATCTTGCTCGGTCCCGTGCCGCTGCCGCTTCCCGTGCCGCGCTGCGGTTTGCGCCGCAGCTTGATCACGCGCGCGAGATCAGCCGCCGTAGGCAAGCGCAGCGTGCGCGAGACGTAGCCAGGCGCGCTGACCACCACCGTCGCTGCCGCCGAGTTGCGCTTGACCGCCAGCTTGGCCTTGCCGCGGCCTGCGAGCTTGCCGCGAAAGACGATGCGCGCCGTGCGCGGCACCGTGCTCAGCGAGAGCGTGACCAGCGCGCGCTTCTTGGCGGCGGCTGCCGTCGCGTTCGCCGTCGGCGCCGATCCGCTGCCACTGCCGCTGCCGCTGCCAGCTGCGGCGCTGCGGGCGCTGGCGCTGCCGCTGCCGCTACCCGCCGCCGACGCGCTCGCCGACG
>JAGQIK010000477.1 GCA_020431405.1 Myxococcales bacterium | reverse complement strand
TACACACCAGCACGCTTACGCCCGGCGCGATCCATCACCTGCTGCGGAGACTCGAGGCGGCTCTCGCGCGGCAGCGGCGAATCGAAGGGGCTGCTGCCGCGGCCGCGCGTGTGCGCGCGCTCGCGCGGCTGGGCGCGGGGCGGCTGCGGCGTGCGGCGCGTGCCGCGCGGCGTCGCTTGCGGCGTTCGCCCCTGCGGCATGCGCGCCGACTCGGTGCGAAACGGCGCTTCGGCGCGCGCCGGCTTCATCGAGTACGACGTCACGCCATCGTCGACCTGGCGGTGCTCGCGCGAGATCGCCGGTGCGCCCTCGTCGAGCGCGATGGTGGGCAACTGCGGCGTCGACTCGGCGCGCTGCGCCGAGACCTCGACCTGCAGATCGGGCTCCATCGCCACGCTGGGGGGCGCCTTGAGACGTGCCGAGTAGGTGCGCGGCGCGTCGTCCGGCACGGGCGGCGGCAGAACCACCGGTGGCAGGTCATCGGCGAGGGTGTCACGGCGCGGGCGCGGCTTGACCGCGGGCGTGCCGTCGGGCGGCGTGCGCACCATCTCGCCTTCGACCGATGGCGGTCGGATGCGAACGCGGGGCCGCGACGGCGGACGGATCGTGTCTCGCGCGGACTGCGCCTCTTCGAAAGCCTGCGCGTCGGCCGCAGCCTGCGCATCGGCGACGGCCTGCGCCTCGGCGACAGCCTGCGCCTCGGCGGCAGCCTGCGCTTGCGCCTCGGCCGCGGCCGCAGCAGCAGCCTGCGCTTCGGCGGCAGCCTGCGCGTCGGCGGCAGCTCGCGCTTGCGCCTCGGCCGCCGCAGCAGCCTGCGCCTCGGCGGCAGCCTGCGCCTGCGCCGCGGCAGCCTGCGCCTGCGCTTCGGCGGCTGCTGCCGCGCGCGCCTCGGCTTCGCGCGCCTCGGCCTCGGCCTCCGCTGCAGCCGCCGCAGCCTCGTCGATGCTCGGCGCCGACCCTTGCGACGATTTCTCCGCGGCATCGATCGTCGCGTCGGGATCGGTGTCGTGCGAGACGATGCCCTCGGCGGCGGCCTGCGCGGCGCGCGCCACCTCCTCGGGCACATCGAGCTCGATGCCCGTGCGCTTCTTCTTGTTGCTCTTGCGCTCGAGCTCGGCCTCGTCGCCGTCGAGATCGCCGAAGACGGCGACGATCTTGTCGTCGAACTCGCCGCGGCGCAGGTCCTTCATCAGCGCCTTGTGCTGCTCCTGCATCATCTTCTTGACGCGCGGCTCGTGGCCGTCCTGCGTCACGAGCTCGGAGTAGTCACTCTTGCAGCTGCCGATGATCACGCCACCGTGATAGAGGTGCGTGAATAAATGCGGCGTATCAACGCCCGAGTCTTCGGTCTGGACGTGATAGATCCGATTTCGATATCGGATGTTGTGGTTATAGCCACGTAGCGGTGGCCGCGATGCCATCTACCGCGCCTCTCGGCTGCTCTGAAGAACCACGACGCCGCGCTATCGCGGGATTTCGCTGAGGAAATACACGTGTCGGGCGAACAATCGTAACACTGGGTGCTCACTATCGCCAAGCGCGTCTGCGTGTTACAAAACCCCTTCCACTTCACTGGCTACGAGAGGAGTCACAGACGATGAGCGCGTCGCTCGAGCAACGGTTTGTCAGCCGAATGCGTGAGCTGTTGGTGAACCTGCCCTACGACCTGAAAGCTGTCTTCGAGGCCATGACCGACGAAGACCTACCGGCTGACGCCCGCTTCCTCGCGACGGGCGCCGTGATCTACTGCCTCTCGCCGGCGGATCCGATCCCCGACCACATCGGCATCGTCGGCTTCACAGACGACGTGGTAGCGCTGCGGCTGTCGCTCAAGGCGCTGCTCGACATGGGCGGTGACGCTATCAGCGAGTACCCCACCCGCTTCCCCGAGCAGTTCGAGAACCTCGACGAAGACCTCGCGCTCTTTCGCGAGTACTTCGGCGAGAACATGAGCTGGCTCGAACGGCGCATGAGCCTCGAGGCCATCCACAAGGACCGCTACAAAGGCAAGACCGTCAGGGAGTACGTCGAGGACGACGAAGCGGGCCAGTACCTCTACGAAGAGGGGCTCAGCTTCACCACCGACTACGAGATCGACGACGAAGAAGTCGAGCGGCTCTCGAGCGGCAGGCCGGTCTTCGAAGCCTTCCAGAAGCGCCACCAGTTCGAAGAGGGGCGCCGCTGATAGCGCCCCAGCTGCACCACGGATGACTGACCAGCGAGCCATCGGCGTCTTCGACTCGGGCGTCGGTGGCTTGACCGTGGCGCGCGCCCTCGAGGCCGCCCTGCCCCACGAGCGGCTGATCTATCTCGGCGACACGGCGCGTGTGCCGTACGGCACCAAGTCCGCCGACACGGTCATTCGCTACTCGCGACAGATCGCGCGCTTTCTGCTGGCGTACGACGTCAAATACATCGTCGTGGCCTGCAACACCGCCTCGGCGCACGCCCTCGACGCCCTGCGCGCGGAGCTCGACGTGCCGCTGATGGGCGTGATCGCCCCCGGCGCGCGCGCGGCCGCCGAGCGCGCCGAGCTCGGCGCTGTCGGCGTCATCGGCACCATCGGCACCGTCGCCTCGCGCGCCTACCAGCGCGCGCTGCAGGCGCTGCGGCCCGAGCTCGTCGTGTTCAGTCAGGCTTGCCCGCTGTTCGTGCCGCTCGCTGAAGAGGGCTGGGGCAACCACCCCGTCACCGCGCAGGTGGCGCGTCACTACCTGAGCGCGCTGCAGCGCGACAGCGGCGTGCTCGACACGCTGGTGCTCGGCTGCACGCACTACCCCCTGCTCGCCGAGGCCATCGCCGACGCCGCGCGCGAGGTCTTCGGGCGCGAGGTCGACCTCGTCGACTCCGCCAGCGCAGCCGCCGATGACGTCGTGCGTGACCTCGCCGAGCGCGGCCTCGGCGCCGATGCGGCGACGGCCGACGGCGGCGGCGGCGGCGGCGACGGCGGCGCGCCCGCGCAGCGCTCGCGCTTCTTCGTCACCGACGACAGCCGCTTTGGCGAGCTGGCGACGCGCTTTCTCGGCCGTCGCGTGGACGGCGAGCCCGCCGAGCTGTAGGTCGCGTAAGGGCTGTTACGTCCGCCCTCGCGTGGCCAAAGCTTGACAGCTCCCAATCCCCCGAATATATGAATATATGTAGGATGGGATGGCGGATCCGATGATCCGCCCGGGTCGAGGAACAGATGGAACGCCAAGGACCGATGGAACCCAATCAACCAGAACCGCCGTTAGAACCGCTGCCTAGGCTTCTGCCTAGACCACTTTTTTCTGGCGCGTTCTCGATCGGGAGCGCGCTTCGGTAGCGCCACCCGACGATCCTACGGGATCCCGGCGATCGCTGCCGGGAGGGTTTTTCCCGTGGGAAGTACCAACTAGAGCATCCAGTCACGTTCGAGGGTAAGGACCGCGTCGACGCCAAGCGTCGCGCCCTCGATTTCTGGTACCGCCAACCTCGCCGCGCCGGGGTCACGCTGCAGCAGTTTCTGCAATGCTGCCGTCTCGATGCCAGCGATCGCTGCATCACCTTCGATCCAGCGCGCGTCCCCTGAGCTAGTCCCCGCAAATTGCATCGACCGCGTCAGCGGTCCAATCAATCTGATTTTCGACGTGAAAGAGCCCTCTCGGGGGCTCTTTTGCGTATCCAAGACCACAGTCGGTCGCAGACCTAAACGTGCGGCAGACGTGTCTCGTGCTGGCGGCGCTGACAGCCTTCGGTTGCAGCGACGACCCAGCTCCGAGCACGCCTGACTGCGCCCTGCCCGCTCGCGTCACATATGCCGATCATATCGGTCCCTTCCTTGGAGCGACCTGCACCACCTGTCACGCCAGCACACTGGCTGGTGCCGCCCGGCAAGGCGCGCCGGGCGGCGTCGATTTCGACGACGAGGCGCGCTTCGCGCCCTTCGCCGCGCTCTCGCTGCAGCGCTTCGCCGAAGCAACCCATCCCTCGCCGCCCGCGCCCGAGCGTTGCCAGCTCGCGCTGCTTCGCGCCTACGTACGAGACCTATCGCCGCCGAGCAGCGACGCCTCGGTGGACGGCCCGCGCGGCGACGGACCGCCAACGCCGCCAAGCGACAGCCGCGTCGACACGCTGAGCCCTGATCTCTGCGCCAGCGGCACGACGCTGTGCGGCGGAAGCTGCGTCGACACGCATACCAGCGGCGCCCACTGCGGCGGCTGCAACAAGCCGTGCACGTCGGGCACCGTCTGTCGCGACGGCGCGTGTGCCGCGGACTGCGGATCGCTGACGCAGTGCGGTCAGTCCTGCGTCGACACGCAGGGCAACGATCAGCACTGCGGCGGCTGCAACAAGGCCTGCAGCGCGGCGCAGCGCTGCAACGGCGGCAGCTGCACGTGCGCGATCAGCGGCGTCTCGTTCAAGCGCGACGTGCAGCCGATCTTCTCCAGCCAGTGCGCCACCGTCGGCTGTCACGTCGGCATCGTGCCCAAGGAGAGCCTCGACCTGAGCACCGCGCGCGCCTATCAAGAGCTCGTCGGCGTGACGTCGAAGCAATGCGCCGACGGCCGCAAGCTGGTCTCGACCACCGGCGCCTCCAGCTACCTGCTCGACAAGCTGCTCGGCATCAACCTCTGCCGCGGCACGCAGATGCCGAAGATCGGCGTGAGCCTGGCCAAGCAACAGGTCGACACCATCGCGGCGTGGATCTGCGCCGGAGCACCGAACAACTGATGCGCTCCCGTTCGCTTCACCTGCTCGCGCTCGTCGCCACCATCGCGCTCGCCGCGACCGTCGGCTGCAGCGAGCAAGACGCGGCCGCACCCAAGGGCCTCGGCGGCATCGACGAGCCGCGCTGCGCCGCCGGCAAGCGCTGGGCCGGCGTGCACACGAGCTGGGTTGGCAACGCGCCGATCGCTTGGGACGGCGTACATCAACGCTCGCTCGACATGCACCCCGGGCGCAACTGTCTCGGCTGTCACGCGCTGTCTGGCAGCCCGCAGATCCCGCAGCTGATCGTCGCGGGCACGATCTACGGCGCGCCCGGTCAGGCCAACGACTGCTACGGCGTGCCGAACGTCGAGGTGGCGATCACCGACGCCACCGGCACGACCTATCGCGTGCTCACCACCATCGCCGGCAACTTCCGCCTCGAGCGCGACAAGGCGCCAGGCTTCAAGCT
This sequence comes from Myxococcales bacterium, assembly GCA_020431405.1. Classification (GTDB taxonomy): domain Bacteria; phylum Myxococcota_A; class Polyangia; genus JAGQIK01. The sequence continues at coordinate 29,131 of JAGQIK010000477.1, read as the reverse complement.
GCCCTACACCGCGGCGATCCGCGCCAACGGCCGCGAGATCCGTATGCCCGATCCGCAGGTCGTCGGCTCCTGCAACTTCTGTCACACGCGCGACGGCCAGCTCGGCGCCAACGGCCGCATCGTCGCACCCGGCCCCGGAAGCGACGCCGGCACGCCGGCGCCCGACAGCGCCCCACCAGACGCCGGCGCCGACGGCCCCGCACGCGACGGCGGACCGAGCGCCGACAGCACGCGCGACGCGCGCCCTCAGCGCGACAGCACGCGCGACACGCAGCCGCTCGCCGACAGCACGCGCGACGTCGGCACGCCCGATCAATGCACCGCCGGCGGCTTCGGCGCGCCGTGCACCACCGCGACGGACTGCTGCTCGCGACTGTGCTCGGGACCACCCTTCAGCAAGACCTGCCGCTGATCTCGCCGCGGACGACCGCTCCGCGGCCAGCAAATTCGCTGCGGACGACCGCTCCGCGGCCGGCGAGTACGCTATGCTCGCGCGGTGAGCGAGGCCGACCGTCTCAAATGGGACGCGCGCTATAGCACCGGCGACTACGTCTATGGCGCGCAGCCCGCGCCGCTGCTCGTCGAGCAGCGTGCCCTTCTACCTGACGGCGGACGTGCGCTCGACATCGCCTGCGGCGAAGGGCGAAACGCCGTCTACCTGGCCAAGCAGGGATTCGAGGTCGACGCCATCGACATCTCCGCCGTGGGCCTGCGCAAGGCCAGAGAGCTCGCCGAGGGCAACGGCGTCGAGATCCGCGTCGGCCTGCACGACCTCGAGCAAGGCTCGTTGCCCGAGGGCCCCTTCGACGTGGTGCTCTGCATCCACTACAAGCAGCGCGACCTCGTCGACGCGATCAGCGAAGCGCTCGCGCCCGGCGGCGTGCTGGTCGTAGAGATCGCCACCGTCGACAACCTCGAGCTGCACAAGCACCCCAGCCGCCGCTTTTTGGTGGCGCGCAACGAGCTGCTCGCTTGGTTCCCCACGCTGCGCCCTCTGCACTACCGCGAGGGCGTATTTCACGGCAGCCACGTCGCGCAGCTGATCGCGCAGAAGCCGAGCGGTTGATGCGTCCGGCGCTGCCGCTGCTGCTGGCGCTGTGCTGCGCGCTCGCCGGCGGCTGCAAAGGCTTTCAGCCGCTCAGCGACGCGGCGCTCGCCGACGCCGACGCACGCGCTGGCGACGGCGCGGACGCCAGCGACGGCCCCGTCGCGCCGCCGCAGTGCACGAGCACCTCCGTGCGCGCCTTTCAGCCGCTGGGCAACGCCAGCGTCGACTCGCTGCGCGCCGCGCTGGTCAGCGTCGGCGACAACGTGGCGATGGTCTGGGAGGACGTCACCAGCGGCGGCCAAGGCACGCTCTATTACGCCGAGGTCGCGCGCAAGGGCTCGGTGGTCGCCGGACCGACGCAGCTCGCCGCCGGTACCTATCCGCACATCCTGACGGTGCAGGGCAAACGGCTGCTGTTCTATCGCGACGCGCAGGACCGCCTCGTGATGCGCGAGCTCGGCGACGCCGGCAAGCTCGTCGGCAGCAAGACCGTCACCAACGGGCTCGACGGCGGCTTCGACATCGCCTTCGACGGCGATGGCTTTGTCATCGCCGCGACGCTCAAGAACAACGACAACGCGGCGATGGTCTTCTTTCTGCGCACCGACCAGAGCGGCGAAGGTCAGATCCCGCTCTCGGTCGTGCCCGCGGTGGACTTCAACGCGCTGCAGCCGACGCTCGCGCCGCTCGGCAAGGGCCGCACGCTGGTCGCCTGGACCGACGCGCGCGCGTCGCCGCCTTTGGTCTACGCCCGCATCATCGGCGACGACGGCAAGGCGCTCGGCAACGAGACGCAGGTCTCGGCCTCCTCGGTGCGCGGCAGCTTCGCCAGCGCCGCGGCGCTGCTCGGCGGCGGCGCGATGCTCTGCTACCAGCAGCGCGAGACGCCGACCAACCAAGAGGTCTATTGCAGCCGCCTCGACGATCAGGGCGCGGTCACCGCCACCAACCGGCTGACCAATACCATCTACGACTCGATCAACCCGCGCGTGGTGGCGCAGGGCGCGGGCGCCTGGGTGGTGTGGAACGACTACGAGGGCACCGCCACCGAACCGACGATCCACTGGCAGTTTCTCGATCGCACCGGTGCGCCGCTGCTCGCGACGCCCTACGCGTCGAGCATCCTCGGCTGGCGGCCGCACCCGCTCGTGCGCGCCGACGCGCTCTTTCTGACGCAGTACACCGCCGAGACGACGAGCAGCTGGAAGGCAACGTCCGCCGTGGTGAACTGTTTCTAAGGTATGCTGCGCCCCATGCTGGATGCGGCCAAGACGCTCAACAAGACGCTCGCCAAGCTCGCCTTCGACGAGCCGGTGACGCACGTCTATAACCCCCTCGAGTACGCCTTCGAAAACTACGCCCAGTACGTCGACCGCTTCGGCAAGCCGGGCAAGCGCGCGATCTTCATCGGCATGAACCCGGGGCCGTGGGGCATGGCGCAAACCGGCGTGCCGTTCGGCGACGCGCAGATGGTGCGCGACTGGCTCGGCATCCGCGGCCACGTCGGCAAGCCCAAAAAAGAGCATCCCAAGCGCGCCGTGCTCGGCTTCGACTGCCCGCGCAAAGAGGTCAGCGGCAGCCGGCTGTGGGGCGCGATCAAGGCGCACTACAAGACGCCCGACAAGTTCTTCGAGCGCTTCTTCATCGCCAACTACTGTCCGCTGATGTTCATGGAGGACACCGGGCGCAACCGCACGCCCGACCGCCTGCTCAAGGCGCAGCGCGAGCCGCTGCTCGCCGCCTGCGACCAGCACCTGCTCGCGGTGATCGACTACCTCGCGCCCGAGATGGTGGTCGGCATCGGCGGCTTCGCCGAAGAGCGCGCCAAGCTCGTGCTCGAGGCCGCCGGGCGCGACGACGTCGCCATCGGCAGGATCCTGCACCCTTCGCCGGCGTCGCCCAAGGCCAACAAGGACTGGGTTGGCACCGTCAAGACCGAGCTCAGCGAGCTGGGCCTCTGCGGCGCGTGATCGGCTACGATGCGGCTCTCTCAGCTCACACAAGGGTAGAAGGCACCGATGGCGCAGCTTAGGAAGATCAGCGCGACAGAGATCGAAGCGATGAGCCCCGAGCAGCTCGAAGGCGAGATCACGCGCCACAACACGCTCTACTGGGACAGCCAAGAGCCCGAGATCTCGGACTACGACTACGACCGCCTGATCGAGCGGCTGCGCGCGGTACGGCCCGACTCGCCGCTGCTCGGCGATTTTGGCGCCGAGCGCTTCGGCGCCGACGTGGCGCACAGCTCGCCGATGCTGTCGCTCGACAAGTGCTACGACGACGCGCAGCTGATGAGCTGGGCCAGCAAGTTCGAAGGCGACGTCGCCGTCACGCCAAAGATGGACGGCGTGGCCTGCGCGATCCGTTACGACGACAGCGGCCGGCTCGCCATCGCCGCCACGCGCGGAAACGGCACCGTGGGCGACGACATCACACGAAACGTCGCGACCATCGCCGACGTGCCCAACCGCATCGAGGGCGGCCCGCTCGAGGTGCGCGGCGAGATCTACATGAAGCTCTCGGTCTTCGAGCGCTACAAGGATCAGTTCGCCAACCCGCGCAACCTCGCCGCCGGCGCCATCAAGCAGAAGGACAGCGAAAAGAGCCGCGCCTACGGCCTGTCGTTCGCCGGCTACGATCTGCTCGGCAGCGACGCCAAAACCGAGGCCGAGAAATTCGAGCGCATCATCGCGCTCGGCTTCCCCGAGATGGAGCGGCTGATCGTCAACAAGGACGAGCTCACCGGCGGCTACCGTCACTTCGCCGAGAAGCGCGACAGCCTCGACTTCGAGATCGACGGCGTGGTCTTCAAGGCCAACGAGCTGTCAGAGCACGAGCGGCTCGGCGCCACCGGCCACCACCCACGTTACGCGCTGGCCTACAAGTTCCAGGGCGACCAGGGCACGACCACGCTCGACGCCATCGAGTGGAGCGTCGCGCGCAGCGGCGCGATCACGCCGGTGGCGCTGATCGCACCAGTGACACTCTCGGGCGCCGAGGTGCGCCGCGCCTCGCTGCACAACTGGGGTTACCTGCAGAAGCTCGGCATGACCATCGGCGCCAAGATCGTCGTCACGCGCCGCGGCGGCGTGATCCCGCACGTGGAGTTCGTCGCCGAACCGGGCGAAGAGAAGATCGTGCCGCCAAAGACGTGTCCCAGCTGCGGCTCGGACGTCACGCAGGTCGACGACTTTCTGTTCTGCTCGCACCCGCTCAAGTGCCCCGACGTGCAGCGCGGCACGATCAAGCACTTCTGCAAGGTCGTCGACATCCAGGGCTTCGGCGACAAGCTGCTCGCCGAGGCTTTCGACAAGCAGATCCTCGTCAGCGTGGTCGACATCTATACGCTCAGCGCCGAGAAGCTGCTCGAGATCGAGCGCGTCGGCGACAAGACCGCCGAGAACCTGCTCGCGCAGGTCGACGCCCATCGCGAGATCGAGCTCGCCACGTTCCTGCGTGCGCTCGGCATCGAAGACCTCGGCCAGCAGGTCTCGCGCGTCATCGCCGATCACTTCGAGACGCTCGCCGCCGTGCGCGCGGCGACGCGCGAGCAGGTCGCGGCGCTCTCGGGCTTCGGCGACATCATGGCCAACAACATCGTCAGCGGCCTGACAGCCGAGGCCGAGATCATCGACGCGCTGCTCGAGCACGTCACGCTGCTCGAAGGCGCAGCGGCGGCGGCGGCGGCGGCGGCGGCCGCTGGCGAGGGCGCCGCCGGCAGCGCCCTTCGGGGCAAGAGCTTCGTCTTTACTGGCAAGCTCGAGTCGTTCGATCGCAAGACGGCACAAAAGCTGGTCAAGGAGCGCGGCGGCGAGGCGCCCGCCGGCGTGACCAAGGAACTGAGCTACCTCGTCGTCGGTGACGGCAAGGAAGACAAGAAGAGCAGCAAGCAGAAGAAGGCCGAGAAGTACGTCGCCGAGGGCTGCGAGCTCAAGATCATCAGCGAGTCCGAGTTCAAGCAGATGCTCGAGCAGGACGACGCGTAACCCCACGGCAGCTGCAGCACCTCTGATGAAGCGTATCTATCTCGGCGTCGCGCTCGTCACGCTCGCGACCCTGCTGCTCGAGCTCCTGCTGACCCGCATCTTCTCGGTCACGCTCTACTACCACTTCGCCTTCCTCGTCATCTCGGTGGCGCTCTTCGGCCTCGGTCTGTCGGGCGTGCGGCTGTATCTGCGCCTCGAGCGCTATCCCAGAGAAGCGCTGCAGAAGCAGCTCGTGCGCTACTGCCAGCTGTTCGCGCTGAGCGGGCTGGTGGCGCTGCTGTACGTGCTCAACCACTCGATCACCACCAACTACGACGTGCTCAAGCCGGGCTATTTCACCTGGCAGAACCTGTGGGAGATCAGCTTCCTGTACATCATCACGGCGGCGCCCTTCTACTTCTCGGGCATGGTGGTGTCGCTGGCGCTCTACCACTACCGCGAAGACGCGGCGACGCTGTACTTCTTCGATCTCGTCGGCGCCAGCCTGGCCTGCCTGGTGCTCGATCCGCTGCTCGGCAGATTCGGCGCCGCCAACAGCGTGCTGCTGGCGTTGATCCTGGTCGCCGCCGCGGGGCTTTTGTTCAGCGAGAGCAAGCTCGATCGCCGCACCGTGTGGCTCGGCGCTGGCCTAGCCGTGCTGCTGATGGTCAACGCGGTGGTAGGCGCCATCGACGTCGGCTCGTTCAAGTGGGTGCGCGTGCAGTCGCTCGCCTTCTCCAAGTGGAACGCCTTTTCGCGCATCGAGGTGCAAGAGCGCGCGGGGCAGCCGCCGGACATGACCATCGACGGCATGGCGCGCACGGTGCTGCACACGCTGCGCGGCGCCAAGAAGCGCCCGCCCGTCGCGCCGCCGACGCCGCCGCCCAAGCCCGCGAGTCAGCCGGCAGCGAGCCAGCCGGCGGCGAGCCAGCCGTCGGGCCAGCCCGCGAGCAAGGCCCTCGCCATGCGACCGCGCGCGCGCCCCGCACATCCGCCGCGGCTAGCGGGCGCGCTCGGCGCCGAGATGTACTCGGTGGCCGCGATGGTGCACGTGATCCGCAACAGCGGCCGCGTGCTGATCATCGGCCCCGGCGGCGGCGTCGACGTGAAAAACGCGCTGACGGCCGGACATCGCGAGATCGTGCTCGCCGAGATCAACCCCATCATCCTCTACGACGTGATGCTCGGCCGCTACCGCAAGTGGACCGGCAATCTGTACGGTCACCCGCGCGTCAAACCGAACCTCGCCGAGGGACGCAGCTTCGTACGGCGCAGCAAGCAGCGCTTCGACGTGATCCAGGCGACGCTGGTCGATACCTGGGCCGCCAACGCGTCCGGCGCGTTCGCGCTCACCGAAAATCACCTCTACACCGTCGAGGCCTTCGAGGACTACCTGCATCACCTCAAGCCGCAGGGCATCTTGACGATGAGCCGCTGGGTGCACGTACCGGGCTTCGAGTTCGTCAGGCTCTGCGCCCTGGCGCGCACCGCGCTCGATCGCCTCGGCGTCAAGCACCCGCAGCGTCACACCTTCGCCGCGTTCTTCGGGCCGCTCGCCACGCTGCTGGTCAAGCGCACGCCCTTCACCCTCGACGAGCTCAAAGCGCTTCACTTCACAGCGCGCAAGCGTAACTACGGCATCCTCTACTCGCCGGTGAGTCGCTCGCGAAATCCCGTTTGGCAGGTGCTCGGCAGCCGCGACCCGAAGAAGTTCTACGCGCGCTTTCCCATCGACGTGCGGCCGGTCTACGACGACCGCCCGTTCTTCTTCTACGCCGTCAAACCCGAGCGCGCCTGGTCGAATCTGTTTTCCACCGATCGCATGGGCATGAACAGCTTCTCGCTGCGCGTGCTCGCAGCGCTGATGGTCGTCGTCACGCTGCTGGTGCTGGCCGCCATCGTCGTGCCGCTGGTGATCAACAAGCGGCGCGCGCTGCTCAGCGGCGCCGGCAGCAAGCTGCGCGACCTGCTCTACTTCATATCGATCGGCGTCGGCTTCATCCTCGTCGAGATCGGGCTCTTACAGCGCTTCACGCTCAACCTCGGCCACCCGATCCACTCGTTGCGCGTCGTGTTCTTCGGCATGTTGTTCTTCGGCGGCGTCGGATCGCTGGTCAGTGGCCGCGTCAAGACGCCGAGCAAGCTCTTGTGGGTGCTCGCAGGGGCGGCCGGCGGCACGGCCCTCGTCGTGGGCACCTACTCGCTGGTGCTCGGCAAGCTGCTGCACGCGATGCTCGGCATGAGCGACGGCGCGCGCATCGCAGCCACCCTCGCGCTGGTGGCGCTGCCCGCGTTTCTGATGGGCATGTGCCTGCCCACCGGCGTCCGCCTGGTCAGCCGCCGGCACGACGAGATCGTGCCCTGGGCTTGGGGCCTCAACGGCGCCGCCTCGGTGCTCGGCTCGGTGGTGGCGATGGTCATCGCGCTCAACTCGGGCTTCACGACGACGCTACTCACCGGCGCCGCGTGCTACGGGCTGGCGCTGGTGATCGGCATGCGCAAAGCGGGGCCGGACAAGGGCGCCGCTGACGCGCCGGCGTCGAGCGAGCCCGCTTCCGACACCGATGCCGAATAGGAAAAACTCTCGGTTCTAGCTGCGCGACACGCGCTCTAGAGAGCTGACCTAGGCCTGGATGAGCCCCACGCGGATGGCGAAACGCGCCAGATCTGCGTTGTTTCGCAGCTGCAGCTTGCGAAGCAGATTCTGGCGGTGTCCGTCGACGGTGCGCACGCTGATGGTGAGCTTCTCGGCGATCTCGCCGTTGGTCATGCCCTGCGCGAGGTAGCGCAGCACCTGAAACTCGCGGTTGGTCACCGCCTCGAGCGGATCGCTCTCGCCGCCGCCGAGGTAGCGCTGCGCGAAGACAGCCTCGAGGCTGCGCGGGATGTAGCGCTGCCCACGCGCCACGCAGCGGATCGCCGTCACGACATCTTCCACCGGCGCGGTCTTCTCGACGAAGCCCACGGCGCCGGCGCGAAAGGCGCGCTGCGCCGTGTACGCGTCGACAAAACCTGTAAACACCACTACGGCCGTGCGCGAGAAGCGCGTACAGACGTCGCGCGCGATATCGAGCCCGTCGCGCCCCGGCATCATGATGTCGAGGATCAGCACGTCGGGGTGCAGCTGCTCGACGAGCCGCATGACCTCGACGCCGCTGCGCGCCTCGGCGAGCACACGCATGTCGTCGTACTGATCGAGCCAACGCACGAAGCCCTTGCGGACGATGTCGTGATCGTCAGCGACCACAATGGATATCGTTTGTTGACCCACGCCGCTCCCTGCGAGCCGCCGCCCGCTCGTCTCATTATGCCGCGATCGGCCGCGCGATCGTCAATCACCGATCTCGCGAATCCCGCATAGGAAAAATTCCTCGTCCTCTGGGGGTGCATCCACTGGTGCCGCGCCCTCCATCTGCAGCATAGCGCCGCGCGCATCTAGCGCGCGTCAGTACGCAATCGCGCACCGCATTTCAGGACGACTGCGGATGGGCGCAGGCATTCGTGCGTGCTGAGATGAATGACGGCTAACAGGTTCAGCACGACGAGTAATGGATGTACATGTGCGCTGCCACAGACAATGACGTGACGCGAGAGGGTCGATGGATCGATCTCTCGCAGCTTGGTGGAGCCGTGCTCGCCTGCACCTTCGCCGGTGTGGTGGAGATCGCCACCCCGGAAGCTGCAGGGCTGCTCGGGCGCTGCGCCAGGGAGGCTTCGCTGATGCCGGGCCCGCTGACGCGGCGCCTGTTCGCCGTCGAGGCGGGCCAGGCGATCTCGTGGCGCCCCGACAACGACCCCGAGTTCTGCATCGGCTGCACTTGGTATCCGCTCGGCCCCAACCGCGCGCTGGTGTTGATGCGCGAGGTCTCGGGCAAACAGGAGGACATCTCGCGGCGGCTGCAGCGCCAGCGCTGGGAGTCCATCGGCCGGCTCGTCTCGGGCATCGCCCACGACTTGGGCGCGCCGCTGGCGAGCGTGATGTTCAACGCCGCCGTGCTTCACGAGCGGCTCGATCGTCTCAGCCCCACCGACGTCGCCGAGCTGGTCAGCGACATCCGCACCGCGGCGTCGCGCATGCGCGAGTTCATGCACGGCTTGCTCGACTACGCCACGGGCACCTCGAGCTCGTTTCGCAACGTATCGCTGGCCGTGGTGCTCGAGCGGGTCAACGGCCTGCTGCGGCCGATGCTGCGCCGGGGAAACCACACCGTCAGGACGCGGCTCGACCCCGACCTCGACGAGGTGCGCGGCAACCCGCTGCTCATCGAGCAGATCCTGCTCAACCTGTTGGCCAACGCGGTGCAGTCATCCGAGCGCTCGGTCAACGTCACGATCACGACAGCCTCCGCGGCCAGCGACGAAGCCGTCGAGATCGCCGTCACCGACGACGGCGAAGGCATCGGCGACGAGATCGCCGAACAGATCTTCGAGCCGTTCTTTTCGACCAAAGCATCGGGCACAGGCATCGGGCTGACCATCGCGCGCGAGGCGGCGCGCGACATGGGCGGCGATCTGCGCCTCGATACGTCACATCGCGTGGGCACCCGCTTCGTCATCAAGCTGCTATCGGCGAGGGCCAAGGCCGCATGACCTTCGTCCTCATCGTCGACGACGAGCCCGATCTGCGCCGGTCTGTAGCACGCGAGCTCGACGCGCAAGGCTACCAGGTCGAGCACGTCGGCAGCGTCGACGACGCGCTGCGCGTGCTCGACGCGCGCGCAGTCGACGTGGTGCTCACCGATCTGCGCATGGGCAGCCGCGACGGCATCGACCTGCTCGTCGAGCTGCGCGAGCGACGCATCGACGCGCGACCGGTGCTGATGAGCGCGTTTGCCAGCGCGCGCGACAGCCAGCGCGCCACCGAGCTCGGCGCCGTGCGCGTGCTGTGTAAGCCGTTTACGCCAGGCGAGCTGCTCGAAGCGATCCGCCACGCCAGCGAGTGCACGGACGGCTTTCACGGCACCGTGCACGGCCTGTCGCTCGTCGACATGCTGCAGATGTTTCACCTCGGTCGCCGCTCGATCGCCGTGCTGATCGGCGGCCGGCGCGGCGGGACGATCGTCTTTCAGAACGGCGAGATCGTCGACGCGCGCTCCGGTCGGGCGCGCGGCACCGACGCGCTGCTGCGCATTCTGCGCAAGCCGGCGGGCACGATCACGACGTCGCCTGTCTCCAAGGTCAAGCAGACCATCGACGCACCGTTCGAGCGCCTGCTGCTCGACACGCTGCGCACGCTGGACGAGACGGCGCGTGATCCGCGCGGCTCGCGCCCGACCAGCGACGCGATCGAGATCATCACGCCACCCGCCACCGTCGAGGTCGACATCGACGTCAGCTTCAGCGAGGCCGTCGAGGCGGCGTCCAAGCAGCTCGACGCGGCCAGCTTCGTGGCGACGGACAACCCGCAGATCGAGAAGACCTGTCGCGAGCTGGTCGCGCAGGTCGACGGCGCTGTCGCCGCCGGTGTCGTGGTGCTCGACGCTGGCCAGGTTCTCGGCCTGCACAAGGTCGGACCGGCGTCGACCGAGGCGCTCAGCGAGCTGATGGCCGAGGCGGCGCTCGAGATGTTCCGCAGCAGAGCGCTCAAGCGCCTCGAGCGAGCGCTGCACGACCAAGGCAGCGCTCGCGGCGACGAGAGCTTCATCGAGGAGGTCCATTTCAGCACCAGCTTCAATCTGCACTTCTGCAAGGCGATCAAGGGCCAGAGGGCCGTCGTCGTGCTGGTGACTAGCAAGGGCACGAGCATCGGAATGGGTTGGGCGCTGCTCAAGAGCGCGATCCCGAGCATCGAGACGCACGTGCCGTGAGTGAAACCGCGCTACCGCGCACCACCCATTCGAACAGGAGCACACAGATGAGCTTGGACAACACCCTCAACAAAGTGCAGCGCACGGTCCCCGAGTGCGTGGCCACCGGATTGGTCGACATGAAGACGGGCATGCTGCTCGCGGTCAAGACCGTCGACAGCCACCCGCAGGAGGTGCTCGATCTCGTCGCCGCGGCCACCGGCGAGATCTTCCAGGGCGCCAACGTCTCGGCCATCGAGCAGATGTTCAAGAAGGTGCGCGGCGTGCGCGACGACGGGCACTACTTCCGCGAGATCCTGATCAACTCGGAGAACCTGATCCACGTCTTCCAGCGCTGCAAGAAGAACGAGGACCTCGTGATGGTCGTCGTCTGCCGCATCTCCGCCAACCTCGGCATGGTGATCTCCAAGTCACGCGGCCTGCTCGACGAAGTCGAGTCGGCGGCCTAGTCGCGGCCCTCGCGGCAACGTTGATGCTGTTCGACCCGAACATGTTCGCGCTGGACACGTTGGGCCTGCTGGCGGTGCTCGAGGACGTGGCAGCCCTCGAGCCCGCCGCCACCGGCGCGCTGACCTACGGACCGGACGAAGCGCCCGTGGGCGCCGTGCTAGTCGAGAGCGGTCAGACGTGCTGGGCTGCGGCGGCCGGCATGCGCCCGTTGACGCGCATCCTCTGCGAGCGCTTCGGGCTGGCGCGCGACGTGCTCGAGAACCGATATCAACGTTGCCGCGAGGAAGGGCGCCCCCTCGGCGAATGTCTCGTCGACGAGGCGCTGCTCAGCGTCGAACAGCTGCGCGAGGCGTTGCTCGAGCACACAGCCAACGCGCTGGTGGTGCTCAGCGGCGCTCGCGAGCGCGCGCCGAGGTGGCGCGAGCATCGCAACAGCCGCTACGACGCGCGCTTTTCGTTCAACAACTCGGAGCTGCTGCTCGCCGTCGCGAGCCAGGTCGTTCCCGCGCTGCAGGTGCGCGCCTGGCGCGTGCTCGAGCGCATCACCGTCGCGCTGCACAGCGCCGCCTTTGTCGCGGACCGCGGATACCTGCTGCCGATCTGGCTGCAGGGCGATTGGGAGCTGCGCGATCTCTTGACGCTCGGCGCCTGGGCAGCAGACACCATCGAGCTGTCATCGCACGCCACCGGCGAGCCCACCGAGCTGGTGGCGGCGACCGATGAAAGACGCCGCGGCGTCGTCGCCTGGCGCGACCCCGCCGAGCCGCGACTGGTCTACGGCGCGATGTGTTTCGAGAGCACCGCGCTCGGCCGACTGCTCTCGCGCTACCGCGAGATCGGCAGCATCGGCGGACTGGGCAACAGCGCCGGCGGCAACCACGGAGCACGTCATGCACCTCATGCCCGGGCCTGAGCGCGGCGCGCAGTCGCTGCATCGCATCGCGGTCGTCATCGCGCTGCAGATGCTCGCCGCGACGCTGCTGATCCCGGCCATCCGTCCGCTGTTTGCCGAGGTGCATCATGCAAGCCGCGGCGCGATGCACGCGTTCATGGCCCTCAACATGCTCGGTGCCGCCGTCGCCGTGCCGCTCGTCGGCGCCGCCGCCGATCGCGGCCTGCGTCTCGGGCGCGCCGTGATGTGGTTGGCCTTGGCCGACGCGGCGCTGCTGGCGCTGCTCGCCGCGCGGCTGCCGACGGCGCTGATCCTCGCGCTGCGCACGCTCGAGGGCGCAGCACACGTCAGCACCACGACGCTGCTGCTCGCCGAGATCGCGCGACGCAGCACCACGCAGCAGCGCGGGCGCGCCATGGGCGAAGCGGGCGCTGCGCTGATCCTCGCCGTGGCTTGTGGCAGCGGCCTCGGCACGCTGCTCCTCGGTTTCGATGCGCGCGCGCCGCTGTGGGCCGGCGCGCTGCTCGCCGTCGGCGTCGCGTGCTTCGCAGCGCGCGAGCTGTCGACAGGGACGCCGGCGGGCGAGCTAGGCGAGCCGCGCGAGCGGCGGCGGCGGCTCGCTTTCGGTCTGCTGCGCGAGGTGCCGGCGCTGCGCGCGCCGCTGGCGGCGGCGTTCGTGGCGCGCTTCACCATCGGCTGCATCGTCGTGACCTTCGCGCTGTTCGCGCGCGAAGTGCACGGCATGAGCGACGCGGCGGTGGGCGGCTGCTTCGCGCTGCTGACGTTCCCGTTTGCCCTCGCCACGCTGCCCGCGGGGTGGCTGACCGATCGCGTCTCGGCGCGCGCGGCGCTGGTCGTCGGCGTGGGCGCCTACGGCGTGTGCCTGCTGCTGCTGCCGCACGCGGCGCGTGGGGCGTTGCCGATGCTGATGGTCTGCGCGGGCCTTGGCTCGGCGCTGATCTTCGCCGCGCTGCTGCACGTGACGGCCGAGCTGGGCCGCGACGCGCGCGGCAGCGCCATGGCGCTGCTCAACGTGGCGGGCTGTCTCGGCATGCTGCTCGGACCGGCGGTGGCCGGCGTGCTCGGCGCGCTGCTGCGCCAACCAGCCGACCCCAGCGCGGGCTATCGCGTCGTCTTCGCGGTCGCCGCCGGCGCGTGTCTCGTGTGGATGCCTTGGGGCGTCGCCTGGTGGCGCAGCGCGGCGGCGACGACGACGCCTGCGACGAGCGGGGCTGCGGGGCCAGCTGCGGCCGCGGCAGAGCGTCGTTCATGAGCGAGCCGTTGCTGCGCGTCGACCGCCTCGCCGCCGGCTTCGGCCAGCGCGTGGTGCTGCGAGATGTGTCGCTGACGGTACCCAGCAGCGGGATCGTCGGCTTGCTCGGGCCTGCCGGCAGCGGCAAGAGCACGCTGCTTCGCGCGCTGGCGCGGCTCAACGAGCCGTTGCCCTCGTTCTGGCGCCGCGGCAGCGTGTTTCTCGGCGCTCGCGAGCTGCTCACCGGCGAGTCGAGCGACGCGGTGCGCCGCCAGCTGCCGCTGCTGGCCCAGAAGGCGCGGCTGTTCACGCGCAGCGTGCTCGAGAACGCCATCGCCGAAGTGGTCGGCGAGCGTAGGTTCTCGCGCGAAGACAAGCGCAGCCTGGCGCTCGAGGTGCTAGCGCGCGTCGGGCTCGAGGAGCTCCTCGGCGAGCGGCTCGACGAGCCGGTGGTCGCGCTGTCGCTCGCCGAGCAGCGCATGCTCGCGCTGGCGCGCCTCGTCGCAGGGGGCGCGCGCTGCTTGATGGCAGACGAGCCGCTGCGCGATCTCAGCGAGGCGGAGGCCGAGCAGCTGTGCGAGATGCTCGAGCGCCTGCAGCGCCGCTGGCCGCTGTTGATCGTGACGCACGACCAGGGCGTGGCGCAGCGTCTGTGCGACGAGGTCGCGCTGCTCGCCGACGGCGTCATCGTCGAGCAGAACCCGCGCGAGGTGTTCTTCGAGACGCCCACCAGCTCGTTGGCGCGCGACTTTCGGCGCTACGGCAACTGCTGGCCCAAAAATCCCACGCCGCCAAGCGAGCTCGCCGCCATCGCCGACGACGCCTTCGAGCGGCGCGTGCAGCCGGGCGGCTTTCACTGGATCCTGCCGCGACAGCTCGGCGGCACCCAGCAGCCGGGGCTGCTCTATGACCGGCAGGCCGAGCTGCAGGCGCTCGGACGCCTCTGCGCGGTGCTCGTCACGCTCACCGAAGAGCCGCCCGACGCCGAGGAGCTGGCGCGCTACGGCATGCGCAGCGTGCATTTTCCGATCGAGGACATGGGCGTGCCCGAGCTGACCGCCGCGGCTGATCTGTGCCGCGAGATCGACAGCTGGCTCGGCGACGGCAAGAGCACGGTGCTGCACTGTCGCGCCGGCCTCGGCCGCACGGGCACGATGCTGGCGTGTGTTCTGGTCTATCGCGGAGAGAACGTGGTGCGCGCCATCGACCGCGTTCGTTCGGTCAACCCCTACTACATCCAAAGCGAGTCCCAGCTGGCGTTCATCGACCAGCTTGGCCAATACCTCGCCGCAAGCGCAGGAGGATAGGCGTGGCGTTTTACGACGGAGCTCGACACCAGGTCGTTGTCAGGCTCGTGTACGAAGGCGCGGGTGGCGCGGGGAAGATGACCAACCTGCGCCAGCTGTGCAGCTTCTTTTCAGAGCGGCGGCGCACCGACGTGGTGCGCGTGACCGACAAAGCGAGCAAGGACACCATCGCCGAGTACCTCTATCTCGAGGGCGGTCTTGTCGCCGGCTACCAGCTGCGCTCGCAGGTCGTCGTCGTGCTGGGCCAGAGCGACGACAGCCGCCAGAAGCTGCTCGACAGCGCCGACGCCGTGGTCTTTGTCTGCGGCAGCACCGCCGACGACGTCGACGCCGCGCGCGCGCTGGGCGACGAGCTGCGCCAGCTGATCGCCGAGCGCAGCCTGCCCGTGGTCGTGCAGGCGAACAAGCAGGACCTGCCACAGGCCTTCGAGCCGGGACACGTCGCCTCGTCGCTGGGCTTCGACGACAACGTGGAGACCGTCGGCGCGACGGCGGTCAAGGGCATCGGCGTGCGCGAGGCGACGGTGCTCGCGATCCGCGCGGCGGCCAACAACGTGCAGCGCGCGATCATCGACGGCGGCGTGGAGAGCCTTGCCAGCGAGCCGAGCGACGCGGACCTCGAACGGCGCCTGCTCGGTGCCACCCTCGCCGAGCTCGACGCCAAGGCCCGCGCGGCAGCCGAAGCCGAGGCCAAGAAGGCGCGCGAAGAGGCAGAGGCGGTCGAAGCGAAGAAGAAAGCCGAGGCCGAGGCGGAGGCCAAGGCCAAAGCCAAGGCCGAGAAGGCGCGCGAAGAGGCAGAGGCAGAGGCAGAGGCAAAGGCCAAGAAGGCGCGTGAAGAGGCAGAGGCCGAAGCCAAGAAGAAGGCCGAAGCCAAGAAGAAGGCCGAAGCCAAGAAGAAGGCCGAAGCCAAGAAGAAGGCCGAGCGAAAAGACCAGGTGCGCGAGGACGCGCGGCGCAAAGCGCGCGAAGAAGCGCGGCGCAAGGCGCGCCAGCTCGAAGCGCCGGCCAAGAGCAGCTCGGCCAACCTGCGCGCGGCGCTCAAGGCGCTTGGACGCAGCGACGCAGCGGCGGAATCGGCGCCGAGCTTCGACACGTCCGACGACAGCGCACCCGTGGCCGCCAAGCAGGCCGAGCCCGCGCCTCGAGCCGAGCCCGAGCCCGAGCCCGACCCCGAGCCACCGGCGGCGACGGCGCGAGCCGACGTCGAACCCGAGAGCACGCCGCGCGAAGACCCCACACCAGAGGCTCGGCGCGCGCGTGTCACCACCGAGATCGTCGACGTCGAGAGCGAGGCGGTCGAGGTCGAAGCCCCGCCGCTGCCGCCCGTACCGGAGCCGCCTGCCGAGCAGCGCGCCTCCGCACCGACGCAGCCAGCGCAGGCCAAGGCGAGCGCTGACAACGCCGCGCGCGCCGAGGCCGAGCCGCGCGCGCCCGAGCCGCGCGCGCCCGAGCCCGCTGCCGGCCACGAGGCGACGCACGACGCGCAGCCCGCTCGCTCGCCCTCGCTCCGACGTTCGCCGCCGCCGCCGAGCGCCGAGCGGATCAGCGCGGGCCCCTCAGCATCCGAAGCGCTGGTCCCCACCGCGGGCGACGCGCGCCTCGAGCAATCGCCGATCGGTCTCCTTGCCCGCATCTGGGCCTTCATCCTGCGGCTCTTCGGTCGCGCCTAGCCGCGTTCGCCACCACCCGAGCAGAAAGGCCTCTCCGATGGTGACCTCGTTCTTCGCGATCTGTCTGGTTCACCGCGTCGCTGACCTCGCCGCGGCGACGCGCTTTCTCGGCGCCGCGCTCGAGATGAAGCTCAAGAGCAGCGACGAGCACGGCGTGCTGCTCGAAAACGGGGCCGTCGGCGTGCGCCTCGTCGCCGCCGACGCCGATGACGAGCTGCACCTCGAGCTGACCACCCTCGAGCTCGAGGCGTCGCTCGCCGAGCTGCTCGCCTTCGACGGCGTGCAGGTCTCGCGCGACCGCTCGTGGGTCTCCAAGCGCCGCGAGGTCGTCGCGCTCGAGGCGCCGCACGGCATCCGGCTCAGCCTCACGCGCGACTACAACGAGGACGAGCTCGGCGTAACGCCCGACCTGCCCACGACCGCCATCTGGGAGCCGCGCGCCGAAAAGACGGTGCAGGCGATCCTCAAGCACGTGCCGCTGCCGTTCCGCGATCTCGCCCGCAACCGCATGACCGCCCGCGGAGAGCAGCTCGCCGCCAGCCTCGAGCAACCCGTCGTGCCGCTCGAGACGGCCATCCGCGCCATCATCCAGTGCACGCCGGCGTTCGATCTCGATCACCTGCGCCACGGCCTGCGTCTGATGGGCTTCGATCCCGAACGCTGGGAAGCTGACTTCGAGCGCTAGCGCGCTGACCGACCTCCCCGACGGCGCACCCTCCGATTTCGAGAGTCGCGACGCCGCTACAGCAGCGCAACTTCGCGTGCTTGCGCACCCTCAGCGGCGGCATCGAGGTTGCACGACGTCGCGTTGATGAGCCGCCACGCGTTCACAACCGGATCGGTCTGCCTCGCCGCCCTCGTGCTCGTCACCGCCTCGGCGACACCAGCGCGCGCGCGCGAGCACGGCCGCAAAGTCATCATCAACTACAAGAGCGGCTGGCAGCGGCCGCACGCGCACATCCGCACCCAAAGCGGCTGGACGCGCACGCCCGGCGTGGGCCTGTCGCATCAGACGCACCAATGGTGGCGCACCGAAACGCAGGCGCGCGGCGCGCTGCAGCTGCTCTTCAACAACGGTGACAAGGCCTGGGACAAGCCCGCTGGCGGCGGCAACTACCGCATCAAGCCCAACGGCCGCGAGGTATGGGTCGAAGGCGGCTTCGTGCACTACGCGCCGCCCGGCGCCGGCCGCCTGCAGACCAACAACTTCTTCTTCCACGGCATCAACGACAGCCGCCCGATCAGCGTCTATCTGCCCGCCGGCTACGACCAGAACCCGAACAAGCGCTACCCGGTGCTGTACATGACCGACGGGCAGAACGCCTTCGTCGGCGGCGTGGGCGGCGGCTGGCACGTCAACCGCGCCATCGAGCACGCCACCGCCATTGGCCGCGCGCGCCAGGCCATCGTCGTCGCCGTGCACACCGCCAAGAACCGCATCCATGACCTCACGCCGTCATTCGACGCGAGCGTCGGCGGCGGCGGCGGTGCGTCGAAGTTCCTCGGCGCGATCGTCAGCGAGCTCAAGCCGCAGATCGATCGCCACTTCCGCACGCTCGCCGACCGTGACAACACCGCCCTCGGCGGCTCGTCGCTCGGCGGCCTCTTCGCGCTCTACGCGGCGCGCACGCGCCCCGACGTGTTCGGGGGCGTGCTGCCCATGTCGCCCTCGCTGTGGTGGAACAACGAAGAGATGCTGCACGCATTCCGCAACGATCGGCACAAGCCGCGCGCGCGCATCATCTTCGACAGCGGCGACAGCGGCGAAAACGGCGCCACCGACGGCGTGAAACAGACCGAGGCGCTGCGCGACATCTTCGTCGCCAAAGGCATGCGCTTCGGCACCGACTACACGCACTTCACCGCGCGCGGGCACGCGCACAAGGAGAAGTACTGGCGCGAGCGCTTTGCTGACCGCTACAGCGAGCTGTTCCCCTACTGAGCCGCGTCAGGTGAGCCTCAGACCTGCAGGTTGTCGTCGATCTGCGCCAGCTCGCGACGCGCCAGCGCCAGGTTGCTCTTCTTACGGTCGAGCACCAGGTAGAGGAAGATGTTGATGTTGTTCTTGAGCATGCGGATGAGGTGGTACTGACTGTCGAGGGTGATGAGGATGTCCTCGATCTTGTCCTCCAGCCCCAGCTTGTCGCGGATGCTCTTCTTGGCGCGCACGACCTCGGTGTTGCCGGCCGCCGCCAGGTCGAGGTCGATGTTGCCGCCGCCCTCGGTCCCGAGGCACATGCCCGAGGTGAAGTCGACCAGGGCCACGCCCACCGAGCCGTCGATCCGCATCGCTTGAGCTAGGGACTGTTTGATGTTCGCCATCCGTGCTCTCCTGCGCGGCATCGCGTGCCGCTTACTGACTGGTTTTGGGGTTAGCTACCAAACAACTCTATGCATGCTAGTTTCTGGCGGCACGCCGCATCAATTCGAGAAACTCCCGAAAATTAGACGATTATCCCGCGGCTCGGGCTACGCGAATGAGCGCGCGACGACGCCGCGACGAGCGCGGTCCACGGGCAGGAAAAACTCGCGGATCGGACCCGCGTAGCTGCACGGGTGGGGGCGGCCAAAGGCGGATCGGCCACCTGACAAGTATCTGTTTTCGTTGGATGGCGCGACGCGCTAGAGCAGCAGCAGCCCCAGCCGCGCGGCGCGCACGACAGCCTCGGTGCGGGTGCGCGCGTCGAGCTTGTCGAGGATCGCGTTCACGTGGAACTTCGCGGTGTGCGCGCTGATGTCGAGCGCCTCGGCGATCTCGGGGTTGCTCAGCCCTTCGGCCAGCAGCGAAAGCACCTCGTGCTCGCGCGGCGTGAGGCTCTCGACGCTCGCCGTCGCGTCAGGCTGCGACTCGGGCGCCTCGGTTGGCGCTCGCGCCGGGACGTCGAGCAGCTCGCCGCAAAACGCCGGATCGACCACCGACAGCCCGCTAGCCAGCGCGCGCGCGGCGGCGACCATGCGCTCGCCGCTCGCGTCGCGCGACAGCACGCCCATCGCACCATCCTGCAGCGCCAGTCGCGCCTGCTCGATGTCCTCGCAGAGCGCGAGCAGCGGCGTGCTCGCCGGGTTGTCGGTCAGATCGCTTTCGCCGCCGTCGAGCTCGGCCGCCGCGTCGGCGACCACCACGTCGGCCTCGTTGGCCGCCTCGACGATCACGACGTCGGGCTCGCCCGCGAGCAGCGCGGTCAGGCCCGCGCGCACGAGCGTGTCGGGCGCGGCGATCAGCAGCTTCAGCGGCGCGCGTGGATCGTCAGAGGGCATAGACCGGGACAACCTGCATCCGATGGCGCGCCTTCGCAAGGCCGCCTGCCGCCGACCTACCCGATCGGTCGGGCACCTCGCCGATCGACCAGCCTCCGCCCTGCCCAGCTCGCCGATTTCGCCAGCGCGCGCCAGGCGCCATGCTGTCGAGCATGACGATTCAAACATTATCCCAACAGCTGGCCGATACCGTCGAAGCGCTCGCCCCCTCCATCGTGGGCGTCAGCGGACGCCGACGACGCGGTACCGGCCTCGTGCTCGACGAGCACACCGTGGTCAGCGCGCTGCACGTCGTGCGCTGGTCCGATCAAGCCACCATCCACACACACGACAACAAAGAGCGCCGCGCTGACGTCGTCGGCCGCGACATGAGCACCGACCTCGTCGTGCTGCGTGTCGAGGAAGGCGGCCTCGCCGCGCCGCCCTTCGGCGACGCCCACGCGCTGCGCGTCGGCAACCTGGTGCTCGTGCTGGGCCGACCCGGCGAGAGCCTGCGCGCCACGCTCGGCATGGTCAGCGCCAAAGGCGCCGGCTGGCGCTCGCGCCACGGCCTCGAGATCGAGCCCTACCTCGAGGTCGACGCCTCGCTGCCGCGCGGATTCGCTGGCGGCCCGCTGATCAACGTCGATGGCGAGGTCGTCGGCCTCAACACGCCGCTGCTCAACCGCGGCGGCGCGACGCTGCCCATCGCCACCGTGCAGGCCGTCGTCGAAGCCGCCTCGCGCGAGGGCTCGCGCCGCGGCTATCTCGGCGTGGCCTTCCAAGCGGTGGATCTGCCGGCAGCGATCGCCGAGGCGCGAGATCAAAAGCAGGGGCTGCTCGTCAGCAGCGTCGCGCCTGGCTCGCCGGCCGCCAACGCCGGCGTCGAGGTCAGCGACATCTTGCTCGAGCTCAACGGCGTGCGGCTCGAGTCACACAGCGCACTGGTCGGCGCGCTCTCGCGCAGCGTCGAGCAGCGCGTCGAGCTGGCCTACGCGCGCGGCGGCGAGCAGAAGACGCTGCACGTGAGCGTCGCCGAGCGCGAGCAACATGGCCGTCGCCGTCATCGTCGCCGGCGTCGCGACGGCAGCTGTGACAGCAGCTGCGACTAGCTGCGACGAGGCCTGCGCGCGTCTCTCTCCTACATCAGCGCACAGCCGCACGTCGCGACATCGACGACCACAAAGCATCGTGTTTGGTGATAATCGCCGCCGCGCGGCGTATGACACCGGGAGCAACCCTAGCGGCTCGATATCACTGGCGGCGCCCCTGGCATGACAGCTGCTCCTCGTTTAAGCTGAGCCGTCGAAAGCGTGCGACCCTCCGGCGCCTAGCCGCCGCGAACGAGTAGGAGAGATCATGGTCTTCGGATTCATCAAACGCGGCGTAGCCGAGATGATGGTTGCCCGGCCCGACGAGGCCAAAGGGCTGATCATCTACAAGCATCCCGATAAGACGATCCCCAACAAGTCGCAGCTCACCGTCGACATGGACGAGGTCGCGCTCTTCTTCCGCGACGGTCGCATCGTCGGCATCGTTCAGCCAGGTCGACACACGCTCGACACCTCGAACATCCCGTTCCTCTCCAACCTCATCGACAGCTTCACCGGCGGCAACGTGCTGATGGCGGAGGTCTTCTTCGTCACCATGCGCGAGATGGCCGGCCTCAAGTTCGGCGGCCGCATCGGATCCGTCGAAGATCCGAAGTCGGGCATCCCCGTCGAGACGATGGTGCACGGCAGCTACTCGCTGCGCGTCACCGATCCGCAGCGGCTGGTGCTCGGCTTGGTCGGCATGCAGAAGGCCGACAGCAACTCGTTCGTGCAGTGGTTCCGCGACCAGCTGCTCAAGGTGATCCGCGACCGCATCGCCGAGCTGCTCGTCAAAAAGAAGTGGCCGCTCCTCGACGTCACCTCGGGCGCCTACACCGAAGAGATCGAAGAAGAGGTGATGGCCGGCATCAAGAAGCACGTGGACAGCTACGGGCTTCAGATCGTGCGCATCGGCAACTTCGTCGTCTCGATCAAAGACGAGGACGAAAAGAACCTCAAGAAGCTCTACACCGACGCCGCCTACGTGCGCATGGCTGGCGGCATGCAGGGCTATCAGCAGTTCGCCGCGGGCAAGGCGATCATGGGTGCCGGCGAAGGCATGGCCAAGGGCGGCGGCGGTGGCGGCGGCGGCGCGCTGCTCGGTGGCGCAGGCCTCGGCGTGGGCTTCGGTATGGCGAGCATGTTCCAGGGCTCGATGGCGCAGGGCGGTGGCGGCTATCAGCAGGCGCCGCCGATGCAGCAGCCACCGCCGGTGCATCAGGGACCGGCCAACCCGTTCGCCCAAACGCCGCCGGTGGCGGTGAGCTTCCACATCCACCTCAACGGCCAGCAGATGGGTCCGTACGGTCTCGACGTGCTGCGCCAGGGCGTGGAGTCGGGCCAGTTCACCAAAGACACCATGGTTTGGAAGCCCGGTATGCAGTCCTGGGCGACGGCTGGCTCGCAGCCCGAGCTCGCAGAGCTCTTCGGCGAGGGGCTGCAAGCGCCTCCGCCTCCGCCCGGCGCGGAGCCCCCCGCACCGTAAGCCCCGCACCGTAAGTCCCGCACCGTAAGCGGGTGGACCTCGGCCGCCACGTTAGGCATTCTCTAGTCGTGGCGGTCGAGCGGGTACGCATCGAATATCACGGCGGCAGCATCGAGCTGCCCGAGGGTTCGACGCACGTGGGGCGCAGCGTCCGCTGCCGCATCCGCTTCAACGACGAGAGCGTCTCGCGCGAGCACCTCGCGATCCAGATCGGCGAGCACGTGATCGTGCGCGACCTCGGCAGCACCAACGGCACCAGCGTCAATGGCTCGATGATCAGCGCCGAGACACGCGTCGGCGATGGCGACGTGGTCAGCGCCGGCAACGTCTGGTTTCGCGTACGCATCGAAGACGGCAGCGAGGGCGAGATCGAGACGTCGCCCGGCCTCGAGCCCAACGTCGAGGAGCAGCCGCGCGTTCGGCGCATGATGGGCGCGCCGATGCTGCAGAAGCTCGACGCGCCGGTGTTCGAGCGAAAGACCTGCCCGCGCTGTCGAGCGCAGGTCAAAGAGTCGCTCGGCGCCTGCGACCAGTGCGGCTTCGAATGGCCCGCAGGTCGCGCCACCGCCAACACGCTGCGCCTCGACCTAGAGGCGCTTCACAAGGCACACGACGAGCGCCGCGAGCACGTGCGCGTGCCGCATCGCATGCCGGTGATCTACGACAGCGAGACGCTGACCATCGAAGCCGGCGCGCGCGACATCAGCCTCGGCGGGATGTTCATCGCGTGCGACCTGCTCGACCCGCCGGGCACGCGCTGCACCGTGACGGTGCTGCCCGATGGCGCGCCGGCGATCCCGCTGTCGGGCGTGGTGGCGCACGTGCGCTCGCAGCCCGGCTCGAAGCAGCCGAGCGGGATGGGCGTGCGCTTCGACGAGCTGAGCCGCATCTCGCGCATGTGGCTGGAGTCGGTGTTGATGCTGCCGCCGAGCACGCCGCTGTTCGAGAGCGACGCGTAGTCGCTGCTCGAAGTCTCTGCTCGAATCGCTAGTCGTCGATGATGACGCGCTGTCCGAGCGTCTGCTTGAGGTGCTTGACGGCGTGCGGTGAGAAGCTGTTGAAGCCGACGGCGAGCAATGCGAGCTGCTCGAGCCCTGGCCACTGGCAGAGCGCGTCGCCGGCGGCGTAGCCGAGCTCGCAGCCGTACAAGCTTAGCTTCTTCAGGCTGGCGAGGTGCGGCGAGCTTGTGATCGCCTGCACACCCTCGAGCTCGGGCTGCGTGCTGTTGAGGTCGAGCTGCTCGAGGTGCGCGACCCGCGGCGCGTAGACCAGCTCGCGCACGCCGCGGGCGCCGATGCCGCGGTTGCGCGACAGCTCGAGCCGCGTCAGCGACGCGAGCCGCGGCGCGCGCGCCAGCGCGATCACACCCTGGTCGCCGATGCCGCAGCTGTCCACGTGCAGCGTGGCGAGGCGCGGTAGGCCGCGGCCCTCGCTCAGCCCGGCGAGGCCCTCGTCGAAGAGGGGATTGGCGCGCAGGCGCAAGGTGTGCAGCCGCTCGAGCTGGCGTGCGTTGCCGAGCGCCCGCGCGCCACGGGGCCCGATCACGTTGCGCGATTCGCGACCATCGCCGAGGTCGAGCACCTCGAGCGTGGCCCCGTAGCTCTCCGAGCCGGCGAGCGCCTCGGCGCCCGCGTCGCCGATGCGCATGTTGATCAGCTGCAGCTCGCGCAGGTTGTGCAGCCGCTCGCTGGCGGCCAGGGCGCGCGCACCCGCATCGCCGAGCGTCGCGTGGTGCCAGCCAAAGCACATCAACGACTCGAGCCGCGCCGGCGCGGCCGCAGCCACGAGCTCGGCGAGCTCGACGGTGCTGTCGCGGTCGCCGAAGCGCAGCTCGCGCAAGCTCGACAGATGTGGCGACGCCAGAAGCTCGCCGATGGCCCGCGCGCCGAAGTCGTCGTCGGAAAGATCGAGCCGCCTGACGAGCGCGAGGCCCGGCTCGGCGGCCAGCGCCGCCAGCAGCTGCGCGCGCGTGTAGGCGTCGGTCTCGGCCGCACCTTGCAGCCGCATCTCGCGGATCGGCGCCATCTCGAAGAGCCGCCCGCCGGCGACGGCGAGCTGCGTGAGGCTCAGCGTGACCTCTTCGACCAGCCCGCGCACGTTGATCGCCAGGTCGACGAAGCGGCTGATGGGCCCATGAAGCGACGGGCCGTGGTCGTAGCGCTCGAGCACGGAGGCGAGCCCCTGCCGCAGCTGCTCTCGCTGCGCGGCATCTTCGGCGCGCGCGTGCGCGCACGCGATAGGGATCAGCTCTCCGCGAGGGTCGCCGCGCTCGGCGTAGAAGTCGGCGAGCACCAGCCTCGGCGCGTCGTCGTCAGGCGCGGCGCGCACGGCGGCGATGAGCTCGCGCTCGCGCGCTGACAGGTCGTCGCTCACGCGCCTACCTCGTCGGCGTCGGCCTGCGCGCGCTGCTCGCGCCGCGCCAGCATCGCCTCGATGGTCTCGAGGCTGTCCGCCTCGGCGGCCGGTTTGTCGTGTCGCCAGCGTGCGATGCGCGGAAAGCGCACCGCGACGCCGCTTTTGTGGCGCTTCGAACGCTGCATGCTGTCGAAGGCAAGCTCGAAGACCAGCTCGGCTTTGACCTGGCGCACCGGGCCGAAGCGCTCGAGCGTGTTGTCGCGCACGAAGCGATCGACCTGGCGGATCTCGTCGTCGCTGAGACCCGAGTACGCCTTGGCGATGGTCACCAGCTCGCCATCGCGCCACACACCGAAGGTGTAGTCGGTGTAGAGGCGAGCGCGCCGCCCGCTGCCGCGCTGCGCGTAGGTCAGCACGGCGTCGATGGTGTAGGGCGCGACCTTCCACTTCCACCAGCCCCCGCGCTTGCGACCGACGCCGTAGCTGGCGTCGAGTCGCTTGAGCATCAGCCCTTCGACGCCGCGGTCTTCGGCGCGCTCGCGCTGCGCGGCGAGGCCAGGCCAATCGGGCGCTTCCACCAGCGGCGAGAGGCGCAGCCGTGGATGCGCGGCAGCGACGACCACGGCCTCGAGGGCCTCGCGACGCTCGCGCTGCGGCACGTCGCGCAGATCGTCGCCGCGGGCGCCGCCTCGCGACCGCGGGCGTTCGAGCAGATCGTACGCGACGAGCGCCACGGGCACCTCGGCGAGCAGCTTCTTTCCGAGCTTCTTGCGCCCGATGCGGCGCTGCATCTCGGAGAACGGCTGCACGCCGCCCAGGTCATCACGCCAGACGACGATCTCGCCGTCGAGCACGGAGCCATCGGACAGCGAGCGCGCCATCTCGTCGAGCTCGGGGAAGCGTTCGGTGACGAGCTCCTCGCCGCGCGACCAGATGTAGGTCGCGCCCGCGCGCCGGATCAGCTGCGCGCGAATACCATCCCACTTCCACTCTGCCTGCCACAGCGCACGCTCGCCGAGCTGCTCGGCTGGATCGCCTTCGAGCGGCGAGGCCAGAAAGAACGGATAGGGCCGGCTCTGGTCGGCGTCCTCGGTGTCGGCGTCGATCAGCGCGCGGTAGGCCGCAGCGCTCGGCTCGAAGGCGCACATCAGACGGTGGGCGATGGCGTCGACGGGCACACCGCTGGCGAGCGACAGCGCGCGCGTGACGAGCCGCTGCGAGACGCCCACGCGAAGCGCCCCGGTGAGCAGCTTGTTGAAGACGAAGCGCTGGTGCTCGTCGAGCTCGTCCCAGCTCTCGACGATCAGCGCGCGCGCGGCGTCGTCGTCGAGCCCGCGCAGCGGCAGCAAGCGCTCGCGCACGGTCTCTGCGAGGCCGCGCTCGTGCTGGCGCGCGGGCGGCGGCAGCACGAGCGCGATGGTCTCGGCCAGATCGCCCACCGAGTCATAACACTCGCCGAACAGCCACTCCGAGAGCGCAGCCTGCTGCATCGCCCAGCCGGCGAGCTTGCGGTAGCCGACCAGGCGCGTCAGGCGCCAACCCGAAAGAAAGTGCACCGCCCAGGCCGCGTCCTCGTGGGGGGCGCTGGCGAAATATCGCGCCAGCGCGGCCAGCTTGAGCGAGGTCTTGGTCGTCGCATCGAGCGCGGCGTAGAGATCGGCGAAGCGGCGCATTCTCACTCGGCTCCGTCGTCCGCCTCGTCGGCGCCTTCGGGCTCTTCGACCTCGCCGACGAACGCCGTGCGCGCCACCAGGGCCTCGCGGCCCTGCTCGCGCAGCCAGCGCGCCAGCACCTCGACGTAGCCGTGCGTCACGACCACGCGCTCGGTGCCGCTCTGCTGCACGGTGTCGAGCAGCGCCGGCCAGTCGGCGTGATCGGAGATGACAAAGCCGCGATCGATGGCGCGCCGGCGCCGCATGCCGCGCACGCGCATCCACCCCGAGGCGAAGCCGGTGGAGATCGCGCCAAAGCGACGCAGCCACGGCGAGCCATGTGCCGAAGGCGGCGCGATCACCAACGCGCCGTCGGTCTTGGCGTCGCGCGCCAGTCCGACGGCGACCTGCGTGGGCGGCAGCGTGTGCTCGGGAAGCTGCCCGCGATACACCGCGCAGAGCCGCTCTACGGCGCCGTGCGTGTAGATCGGCCCCAGGTCGCGCGGAAGGCTCGCCAGCAGCCGCTGTGCCTTGCCGAGCGCGTAGGCGTAGAGCACCGCCGTCTGGCCCGCTTCGGCGCAAGCGCGCCACCAGGCGCTGATCTCGCCGACCGCGCGCTCGGCAGCAGGCCAGCGAAAGATCGGCAGCCCGAAGGTCGACTCGATGACCAGCGTGTGCGCGGCGAGCGGCTCGAACGGGGCGCAGGTCGGATCGGCCTGGCGTTTGAAATCACCCGTGACCACCCAAACCTCGCCGCGGTGCTCGAGCCGCGCCTGTGACGAGCCAAGCACGTGCCCGGCGGGGTGCAGCGAAACATCGACGTCGCCGACGCGCCGCCGCTCGCCGTAGCGCAGCGTCTCGATCACGCCACCGCCGAGCCGCGCCCGCAGCAGCGCCTCGCCCGCGGCGGCCGTCAGATAGCGCGCGCTGCCCCGCCGCGCGTGATCGGCGTGGGCGTGGGTGATGATCGCGCGCTCCACCGCCCCGTGGGGATCGACGTAAAACCCCCCCGCCTCGCAGTACAACCCGAGCTCGGTACTAACCAGCAACACCTACTTCGTGGTCTTGGTCTTAGACCGCCGCAGCAACCGCAACGGCACGCGCCCCGGAAAGCGCCCCGCGCGCGACGGCAGCACGACCGTCTTGCCGCGCTTGAGCGGGCGCCCGCTCTGCAGCCGCCAGGCGCGCGCGCGCGCGAGGTTGTAGGCGACCCAATCGCGCGGCCAGCGCACCTGCACGTCGCGGACGAGCCCCGATTTCTCGCGCACCGCGATGAGCACCGGCGAGAGGATCGCGCGCCGCTCGATGGGCCCGCGCCGCGCGGCGGGGCGCGACGCGGGCTGCGACGCGGCCTTGCCCTGCAGCTGCGCCGAGTGTCCGAGCACCAGCGCGCGCAGCGCCTGACGTGCGCGCGGCCTCGCCGTCGCGCGCTGCGCCTCCGACAGCGCCCCTGCCTGCCGCAGCGCCTCGAGCACCGGCGCGCAGGCGGCACGCTCGATCTCGGCGCAGGCCGCGACGTACGCCGGCAGCAGCTGCTCGGCGCAGCGGCCACCGATGCGCTGCTGCAGCGTCTTGTCGCCTTCGGCGAGCCACAGCAGCGCCGCGTCGGCGCGCGCCTGCGCTCGCCCGTCGCTGGGCAGATGCGCGAGGGTCTTGCCGCCCGGCGCGCTGCGCGCCAGGGCCGTGCCCAGCGACTGCCGCAGCCCGACCCACATCGGCCCAATGCGCTTTTTGCAGAGCGGCCCTTCGATCTTGCGCTGCAAACGCCACAGCAGCGGGCCGGGCGTGTCGAGCAACAGAAACGTCGGCGTGCCCGGCACGAACAGCGCCGCGCCGTGGCTCAGCGGTCCCAGCGCGCCGGCGGCGTAGAGCAGTCGCACCGCGCGCCCGCGCGGCCAGACCTTGCTGCGCGGCGTGCCCGGCAGCCGAGACGCCAGCGCGCCGCCCAATCGCAGCGCGGCCTGCAGCGCACGGGTACGCTCGGCGTCGGCGATGGCCACGCCGCCGGCGTAGATCGCGCGCTGGTCGAGGGGATCGCGCAGCGTCGGAAAGAAGCCCACCAGCGGCATGAGCTCGACCTTGTCCGACAGCAGCAGCCGCTCCAGGCGCCGGCGGGCGGCCGGATCGGCGAGCTGCAGCAAGTCGATCGTCGCCTCGAGCGCGGCACGCTCGTCCCCTTCGAGCAGCGGCTTGGCACGCACCAGGTGCTTGACCGCGTGATGAAGCTCGTTGACGTAGAAGCCCTCGCGCACCGCGCCGCGTCCCGAGCGGAAGGGGTGCTCGGTGATGCCGCTCGGCCCGCTGGCGAGCAGCGCCTGGTGCGGGTGCTTGGCCGGAAAGCTGCGTGCCTGGTCGAGCGTGACGCCGCGATAGAAGTCCACCGTCAGGCGAAATGCGTAGGTCGGATCGAAGAGCAGCGCCCCGCTGCGGCGCAAGAGCGCCGCCACGGCGACCGGCGTGCGCGCGGGCACGTCGTAGCCGTCGCTGTCGGCGCGCGTCATGGCGGCCTGCAGCGCCGCGACGTCGAAGCCGCGACAGACGCGCTTGCTGCTGCGCGCCAGATCGTAGGGCCCGTGGTGAAGCCACTGGCGCGACAGGCAGCGCGTCACGGCGCGGCGCGTCTCGCCCTCGAGGGCGCCGGGCACCAACAGCAGCGTCTCGAGCAGATCCTTGAGCGCCAGCGCGTCGCGTTGGTGCTGCAGCCACAGCACGCGGTCGGCGGCCTCGGCGGCCTGCGCGATGTGGTAGGCCGCCACGCGGCGCTGCACCGTCAGCGAGGCGAAGCCACGCGCGGCGTCGAGCGGCGCCAAGGTCACGTGGCTGCCCTGGTGCGCCAGCGCACTCGGCCGCTGCGCCAGCGGGCGCAGCGGCAACGGACGGGCGCCGGTCAGCCTGCGGCGCGCGGCCGCGCGAGCCTTG
>JAGQIK010000476.1 GCA_020431405.1 Myxococcales bacterium | reverse complement strand
TGCGCCAGCGACGTATTGGAGAGCACGCCGCACTGCACGCGCAGACCGCGCATCACGACCGTGCCCGGGCCCTGGGCCGCGGCGGCCTGGATGCCGATCACGACACCGCGCGTGCCCGCTGGGCCGTCGGGGCACATGAAGACCTCGCTGCTGCTGCCGCCGGGCGTGCCGACGACGCCGAGATCCGTGGTCACGTTGGCAGCGTCGACATCGCGCGGCACGCACAGCGCGCGCACGCCGTCGATGTCGGCGCCGTGGTAGACCTCCACGCCGCCGAGCACGGTCTCGTTGGGGCAGGCGCTGTCGAAGTTGTTGCCGCCCGATCCGCCCTCGGCGTTGATCAGCTTGGCGCCGTCAAACGACAGGTCGGCGCCGGAGGCGACGGAGCGCGTGCGCAGGCCGATAGCGTCGACCACGTCGCCAGTGCGCGTGCGCAGCCCGCTGACCAGCGCGTTGGGCGTCTGGTGGGCGAAGTAGGTCTCGTTGGAGATGCCGACCAGGTCGAACCAGTAGTCGTAGTCCTGAGGCATGCCGGTGTTGCCGTTGATGTCGCAGGTGCCGGGCAGGCCGTTGGGGTTTCCGCCGACGCAGGCGAGCTTGCTGCCCGCCATCAGGCCGCCGGCGGCGAGCTTGCCGCACACCAGCTGCAGCGAGCGCATCACCTTGTTGCCCGAGGCGGCGTTGGCGACGCCGCGCAGGCCGACGAGCACGCCTTGAGCGCGCGTGGTCGAGGGACAGATGAAGGGCGCGCCGACCTGACCGGCGGTCGTGCCTTGCGCGTCGAGCAGGACTTCGCCGCTCTGGCTGTTGGGGTCGAAGGGGATGCCAGCGATGCGGGGGCGGCAGATCAGCTGAATGGCGCGGATCTCGTTGCCGTACCAGAGATTGACGCCAACGGCGACGTGGGTGGCGGGACAGTCCGTGGTTACGGGCGCGTTGCCGCCGTTGCCGCCGGCGAGGGCGGTGCTGATCGGGCCGGCGACCAGGTGCGTGAAGGCGACGGCGAGGTTTTCGCGCGAGACCTGGTGCGGCCCGCTGAAAGCGCTGCTGGAGGTGGTGTCGAAGAAGACGGCGACGTGGTCGGCGAGCGCGGCGGCGTATGCTTCGGAGGTGCCGGTGGACTCGTCGAGCACCGCGACGGGCGACTCTTCGGCGAGCTCGGGGCGCGCCACGTCGCAGGCGGCGGCGCCGTTGAAGTCGTCACTGCAGCGCATCACGCGGTAGTCCTTGCGCGCGACGTACGCGGCGACGGTGCCGTCGTGCATGCGCACGGGCGACGGCGAGCCGAGGACCTCGTCGCTGCTGAGCTGCTCGGTGACGAAGCTCGGCGTGCTCGGCGTGAGGCGATAGAGCCGGCCGCTGCGCACGAAATAGAGGCGCGCGAGGTCGGTGGCTGCGACCACGGGCGCGCTGTCGAGCGCCACGTTCTTGCTCTCGGTGGCGCCGATGGCGTCTTGGGTGCCGGTGATCTGATAGACCTGCAGCCGGCTGTCGGCGTTGCGCGCGAAGACGACCGTGATCGGCTGCGCCCCGAACAGGCCGTGCGTGGGATAGGCGCGCGAGGTGATCGTCTCGTTGAAGGTCGACTGCGCCACGATGCTCCAGCTGTCGCTGGCCGGCGCGAAGCGCGCGCGCAGCAGCGCCGAGCTCGCGTTGCGTCCCCACAGCTCGAGGCCGTGGGTCGCGGGGTTGAACGCGACGATGGGCTGGTCGACCGCGAAGGGCGCCGTCTTGACGTTGATCGTCTCCCAGCAGTCGTCGCTGCGCAGGTGGTGCAGCGCTTTGTTGAGGTAGAGATCGATCGACGTGGCGAGCAGCTCGACGTGGCCGCTGTCGGGGTTGCAGAAGGCCGTCACGTCGGTGATGGCGCGGCGGCTGCCGATGTCGAGCGTGCGGGTGAGCGGCGACATCTTGCGCCGCTCGATGTGCAGCTGGTTGCCGGTGAAGGTGAAGACCAGCGTCTGCTGCGTCTCGGGATCGAAGATCACCGGGCGGCTGGGCAGCCCGTCCACGCTGCAGGGCTGGCCGCCGTGGGTGAACGGCACGCGCCCGGCGTGGCGGCGCGACGAGATGCTGACGGGCGAATCGCCGCAGGCGCTGGTGACCAGCGCGAGCAGCAGCGACAACAGCAAGGAGCGGTAGATGTGCATGTGAAGCCTCCTCGAGTGGCTTGGTTGGGTCGCGGACGGCGCGCGAGTGTGCAGCGCCCGTGCCACGCGGCGTCGGCTTCGAAGAGGCTGTTTTCTGGACGTTGGGGAACGCGGGAGGCGCTGTATCAGCGCGGCCGAGACATGTATCAGTCGTCGGTGAAGCGTACCGAGTGCGCGCCGCTGAACAGCGGCGAGTAGGTCACGAAGTTGCCCGCGGTGTCGTAGCGCACCTGCACGGCGCGCTGAATGCCGCCGGTGCTCGAGGCGGCCGTGATCTGCGGGCCGCCGTGACTGAAGGTGGGATTGGCGTTCTGCACCACCTCGAGGCCGAGCACGAGCTGGCTGCCGCTGATCTGCAGGCTGTTGTAGGTCGCAGGCACGCCGGGGCCGACCCAGCGCACCCACTGAAACGCGCCATCGGAGAGGCGGAAGCGCAGCACGGCCGCGGCGAAGCTGTTGACGGGCATCTGCTGGACGAGCTGGTTGGTCTCGCCAGGGCCGAACGTGGTGCTGCCGCCGGTCTCGTCGCAGAGGGTGCCCGCCGCGTAGAGTGCGTTGTTCGCTTCGTCGACCTTGATGTCGTAGAAGGTCGGCGTGCCGATGCAGCTGGTCTCGATGCGCTTGAGCCACGCGATGGTGCCGGCGGCGGTGTAGCGCACCAACAGCAGGCCGTTGGGGGTCTGGTAGGTGATGCCCTGCGTGCCGGCGCCGGTCTGGCTGAGCGTGATCGTCTTCGGTCCGGTGCCGCCCGAGTTGCCGAGGTTGCCGGTGAAGATCGCGTCGCCGTTGGAGAGCGTGGCCGTTGCCGAGGCGAAGGGATTCTCGAGGCCACCGCCGGTGCGCTCGCCGAGGTTGGCCCACACCGCTTGCCCGCTCGCGTCGAAGCGCGCGAAGACGAAGCAGCGCTGCGAGCAGGTGAGCGTCACGCTGGCGGGATCGAAGATGTGCGGCGCCGTGCTCGCCTCGGCAGAGCCGGCGGCGGCGAAGGCACCGCCGCTGTTTTGCACGCCGCTGCCGGCGGCGCGCCAGCGCAGGCGCGAGTAGGCGGGCAGATTGCGGTAGACGTAGCGCACGCTGCTGGCGACGTAGTCGCCGCTGTTGTAGTCGACCTCGAAGACGACGCCCACCGAGCCGCTGATGGTGGTGGTGGCCTCGTTGGTCTCGCCGGGGCCGAAGACGATGGCGTAGTTGAGGCTGTTGTTGGAGTTGACGTCGGCGGCGACGCGCAGCCGCGTGCCCACGCGCGAGATGTCGCCGATGTCCTGCACCGAGCTGAAGCCCGAGCGGTCGGCGCCGAAGCGCCTGACCCAGCGCACGGTGCCGTCGGCGTTGTAGCGCACGAGCACCTGGAACCAGGCGTTGGCGACAGTGTCGGCGCCGCGCGAGCCGCCGGAGGTGAGCGTGGCGCCGACGGTGCCGTTGGTGTTGTAGACGGTGACGTTTGCCGAGCTGCCGCCCCAAGCGACGAAGCCGACCACCAGCGAGCCGTCCGTGGCGTCGCGCATGGCGCGCCCGAAGGTCAGCGTCTCGGGCGAGACGATGCGCGCGGCCCACTGAAAGCCCGAGGCGTTGTACTGGGCGACGTAGATGTTGGACTTGGGCGCTGTGCCCGAGTAGGTCAGCGTCTGCTGTGACCCGCCCTGGCCGAGCGTGATGGTCGCCTTGTACTCGCCAGCCACGTAGAACGGCGCGGTGGGTGACGACGTGGCGTCGACGGTGCTGTCGGGCGTGCCGCTGTCGATGGTGCTGTCGGGCGGCGGCATGTCGACGGTGGTGTCGGGCGGCGGCATGTCGATGGTCGTGTCGGGCGGCGGCATGTCGACGGTGGTGTCGGGTGCCGGGCCGTCGACGGTGGCGTCGGGGGCGGGCCCATCGACGGTGGCGTCGGGGGTCGGGCCGTCGACGGTGCTGTCGGGGGTCGGGCCGTCGGCGGTGGTATCGGGCGCTGGCTGGTCTACCGAGGTGTCGGGCGCTGGCTGGTCGCCGGTGCTGTCGGCTGGCGCGTCGGCGGAGCTGTCGGCGGTGCTGTCGGGTGGGGGCGCGTCGGGCGAGCTGTCCGCTCCCGCGTCGGCGGAGGTGTCGGGGCCCGTGTCGGGCGTCGGCGGCGTGTCGCATTTGCCGTCGCTGCCGGAGGCGATCACGCAGCGCTGGCTGGTGCACTCCTCGTTGTGCAGACAGGTGGCGTTGGCGCCAGCCTGACCGGGCGTGCACGCGCCGGCGACGCACGAGAAGCTGCGGCACTCGGCGTCCACCTTGCACGTCTCGCCGTTGCGCAGCGGCGAGATCGACACGCATCGCTCGCGGTGACAGAGCTTGTCGACGCAGTCGTCGCGGCCGGAGCAGATGTCTCCGACCTTGCCGTCGCCGTCCGAGCCGCAGGCGGCCAGCAGAAACGCCGCGAGCGTGCCGCAGAGCGCCTTCGAGATCCCAGAGCCCAGGTTCATCGCACAAGCCTCCCCGGCGGCGTCGTCGTCGTCGCCGCACTGTATCAAAAACGCGGAATACGGTCAGAGGTAGGCAACTAGCAACGTGCGGGCCAGCAACTGACGAGCCGCGCGGCCCGCGAGGCCGGGCGCGCTACAGCGAGCGCGCGCAGCGAAAGCCGAGGTCGCTGGCAGCGCTCTCGGCGTTGCGCGCGCGGCGCACGAACAGCCGCTGGTGGCAGGCGATGCGCCGGTAGCTGCCGCCGCGCGTCATCGCCTGCGCGCCGACGGCGTTCTGCGGCACGTAGGGATCGCTGGCGGGGCGCGGCTTGCACAGCGCGAGGTTGCGGTCGCAGCTGCGAACGCAGTCACCGCCGCCGCAGGCCGCGCAGTTGTCGGGGTCGGTCATGCAGGCGGCGTCGAGCTTGCGCTCGCAGTAGGCGTAGGGATCGAAGAGCCCGGCGACCCATTCGCTGACGTTGCCCGCGAGGTGATGGATCTGCGTGCTGTCGTTCGACGTGGTGTCGCCGTTCCACAGCGTGAAGGGGCGCGGCGTGGCCTCGATGGGCGTGTCGCTCTCCGACAGCACGTAGGGCGCGGCCCCTTGGCTGAGCCGATCGGGTGTGCTCCATGGAAAGTCCTTGGGGGCGCCGCTGGGCCCGCCGTTATAGCGGCCGGCCACCTCCCATTCGGCCTCGTCGGGCAGCCGCTTGTCGACGTACGCGCAGTAGGCCGCCGCCTGCTCGCGCGTCACCCAGACCACCGGATGGTCGTAGAACTCGGCGCTTCCGTAGTAGGTCGTGTCGCCGATGCTGTCGGCTTCGGGCGGCGAGCAGGCGCCGTCTTCGACGCACAGCTGGTACTGAAGGTTGGTGACCTCGTGCTGGTCGATGGTGTAGGGGGCGAGCACCACGCTGGCGCTGGACAGGTAGCTCAGCTTGGGCAGCGCGCTCTCGATGGTGGCGCCGGTGAGGTCGCAGTTGTTGGGATCGCGCGTGTCGCTGGCCTGCTCGCAGCGCTTGTTGTCGGGGCCGATCGCGGCGCCTCCGACGAGGTACTCGCCGCCGGCGACGTCGATCATGCGCGTGGGCTCGGGCGGGTCGATGCCCACCGAGCAGCCGGCGAGCGCCAGCACGCACGAGATCCAGATCCAGAGCGCGCGGCGCACTAGAAGCGAACCGTCCCGCCGGCGACGAAGCCGCCGGGCAGCGGCGCCACGGAGAACAGCGGCGTCGGCGCGGGAGCGCCGGCTTGGATGGCGCGCGCGCGCTCCTCGCTGCCGCTTCGCAGGTAGAGCACCAGCGGGAGGGCCGAGAGCGCGGCGAGGCTCGCGGCGAGCACGTGGCCGGTGATCATCAGGTTGCGGTCGCTGTCGTGCTCGGCGCTGCCCTTGATGTGCTCGTCGGCGAGCCGCCAGTAGACGATCGCCATCGCTTCGGCGCCCGCGGCGAGCGCCAGCGTCGCGATGGTCAGCGCCAGCCAGCCTTTGCTGCGCGCGCGCGGGCGCTGCAGGTCGACGGGGATCTGCGTCGCCTTGCCGGCCTGCAGCATCACGTCGCGCTGCCAGGGCAAGCAGCCGGCCGCCTCGACGCGCACGCGGTGCTTGCCGGGCGGAAGCTCGAACGCCGACGCGACTGGCGTCAGGCCGAGCAGCTGCCCGTCGATCAGCACGCGCGCGCCGTTCTGCGCGATGCCGCTGAGCTGCATGCGCGCGACGTTGGACGCTGGCGTCTTCATCACGATCGTCGGCCGCACGATCACGGGACGCGAGAGCGCCTTGTTCATCTGCTGCTGCTTGATGGCGAGCTTGGCTTTGGCGATGCGGCGCAGCACGCCGGCGAGGTTGGGCGCCGCTTGGCCGCCGTGGTGCTTGCTCCACTCGGCGAGGTAGTGGTCGTAGTGAAAGACCGCCTGCTGCCAGCGCTGCAGCGCGTAGTAGCACTGCGCGACGTTGAAGATCAGGGCCGGGTGGCCGAGCACTTTGAGCGCCTCGAGGTAGAGCGCCAGCGCGCCGCTGAAGTTGCCGAGGCCATATTGCACGCTCGCCTGCTTGGCCTTGGCCTTGGCCGCGGCGGCCAACGCCGTGGCGGACGCCGGCGCGGACGTGGGCTCCTTCGCGTCGCCGCGGCGCGCGCTGGTCAGGAGCGCAGCGGCGACCGCGAGCGATGCGAGGTAGCGGTGCAGGGGCTTCATGGAATGTCCATCACCCGAGGCCCAATATCATCCTCGGGCCTGATCCGCCCGCCCTTGGTTTTCGCTGTGGCCTTGGTCTTGGCCCTGGTCTTGGCCTTGGTCTTGGCCTTCGCCCTGGTCTTGGCCTTCGCCTTGGTCTTGATCTTCGCCTTCGCCTTCACCACTACCGCCGGTCGTTTCGTGGCCACCAACGCCTTCTGCGCGGCGACGGCGGCATCGGGCGTCGCGGCGCTCGACCGCGCGGCATCGGCCCGCTGCACGGGAGCCGCCGTCACGCCCACGCCCGTGACCGCCGTGCCCTTCGTCGCCTCTCCCTGTGACTGCACCGCCGGTTTCCTCATCGCGAAGTACGCGACGACGCCACCCCCGGCGATCACGAGCAGCGCGACCAGCGGCAGCAGCGGCGAGCGCGGACGACGCGCGGCCGTGACCTCGCGCGGCGGGATCGAGATCTCCTCGCTGAGCAGGCGCGGCTTGGTCGACGCCGAGGGGGCCTTCGCGATCGACGCCGCCGGCGTATCGCTGCGCTCGACCACGCTGTGCTGCTCGAGAGGCAACGGCATGGTCGCACTGTTGGCGACGTCCGCCGCCGCCGCGCTGCGCGCCGCGCCGCTCGCCGCCGACACGCCGAGCGCCGCGCGATAGCGCTCGAGCAGCTCCAACGCGCTCGCCGGCCGCGCGCTGGGGTCCTTCTCCAGGCAGGCGTGCACCACGTCGGCCACCGCCTGCGGTACGGACGGGTTCTTGAGCGCCAGCGGCTCGGGTGCCGTCGTGATGTGCTTGAACAACAGCACCGCGGCGCTAGCGCCGGTGATCGGATGCTCGCCGGCGAGCATGCGGTAGAGCACGACGCCCATCGAATAGATGTCCGTGCGCGCGGAGATCGCGTCCGACTTGCCTTCTGCCTGCTCGGGCGCGATGTAGAGCGGCGTGCCCATCACCACGCCCGTGGCCGTACGCTCGCCGCTGGCGCCGCCGTCGCCGAGCAGCAGCTTGGCCAGCCCGAAGTCGAGCAAGCGCAGCTCGGGCTCGCGCTCGTCGATGACGAAGATGTTCTCGGGTTTGAGGTCGCGGTGCACCACGCCACGCGCGTGCGCCGCCTCGAGCGCCGGGCAGATCTGCTCCAGGTAGCGCAGCACCTCGGCGGGAGAGAACGTCCGGCGCGTCTCGAGCAGCGCGGCGAGGTCCTGCCCCTCGAGCGCCTCCATCACGTAGTACAGTGAGCTGATTTCGTTTAGACAGCCCAGGTCGGTAATGCGGATCACGTTAGGGTGGTCCACGCTCGTCGCGGCCTTGGCCTCGGCCAGAAAACGGCGCGCGATGGCGCTGTCGGTGCCAAAGCTGGCATCCAGCACCTTGATCGCCTGCCGCGTGCCCAGGTCGGGGTGCTCGGCGAGATACACCTTACCCATCCCACCTTCGCCGAGCTTGCGCACGATCACGTGGTTTCCGACCTTGCGGCCGACAAGCGAATCGTCAGCGGCGCTCTTCATTGCCTCTCGTCGTTATACAATTCGACCGCGCCGGCGGTCGAATCAGTTTGATCGCCCCAGCGATGGCGGAGAAGTCCGATCGGGATGGTAGACAGCCAGATAACCGCACGTCTTTGCAGCGAGGAGCAAGCGGCGTCGACGCCGCGCGCGTTCCTCGTGCGCGCGCTGCGCAGCCACGCGCCGCGCGCGCCCGCGCCGCTGGTGATCCAGCTCAGCGGTCTCGACGCGCTCAGCTGGGGGCGCGCCAAGCCGCAGCAACAAGACCAGCTCGAGCATCACGACGGGCGCAGCGCACGCCTCGTGCTCGACGACCGCTCGCTCTCGTCGCGTCACGCGGTCATCCGGCGCGTGGCGGGCGGCACCCATGGACACACCTTCATCGTCGCCGACGAAGGCAGCACCAACGGCACCTTCGTCGAGGGCGAGCGTCTCGTCGAGCCGCGCGAGCTGCGCGACGGCGACGTGATCGAATGCGGTCAGACCTTCTGGCTCTTCCGCGAGCGGCACGTCGAAGAGCTCGAGGCGCTGCTCGACCGGCTCTACGGCGGCGGCGCGCTCGGACCGCGCTCGACGGTGAGTGTGCCGATGCTCGAGCTGCTGTTGCGCATCGACCGCATCGCCCCCAGCGATCTTCCGCTGGTGCTGCACGGCGAGAGCGGCAGCGGCAAGGAGGTCATGGCGCGCGAGCTTCACCGCGCCAGCGGCCGCGCCGGGCCACACCTGGCGCTCAACTGCGCCTCGATCCCCGAGGGGCTGGTGGAGAGCGAGCTGTTCGGCCATCGGCGCGGCGCGTTCACCGGAGCCACGGCGGACAAGCGCGGTTACATCGAGGCGGCCGCGGGCGGCACGCTGCTGCTCGACGAGATCGGTGACATGCCGCTGGCGGCGCAAGCGAAGCTCCTGCGCGTGCTGCAGGAGGGGCGCTACACGCGCGTTGGCGACACGGCGGAGAGCCCGGCCAACGTGCGCTTCGTCGCGGCGACGCACCGCGACCTCGCCGCGATGGTCGACGACGAGCGCTTTCGCGGCGACCTCTACGCGCGCATCGCGGGGCTGACGCTCGAGGTGCCGCCGCTGCGCGAGCGCCGCGAGGACGTCGGGCTGCTGCTGGCGCAGTTTCTCGCCGACGCCGAAGAGGGCGCCGCGCAGGGCATAACCCACGAGGCCTGCCGCGCGCTGATGCGCTACGACTGGCCGTATAACGTGCGCGAGCTGCAGAAGGCCGTCGCCGTGGCGCTCGCGCTGGCTGGCGCTGGCGCCGACAAGATCAAGCTCGCGCACCTGCCCGAGCCGCTGCGCGCCGCGGCCGGCGAGCCGCTGCCGCGCGCCTCGCGCCCTCCATCGCAGGCCGTGCCGGCGGCGTCGCGCGTCAAGCGCGAGCGTGTCTCCGACGAGACGCTGCGCTCGGCGCTCGAAGACTCGCTGCGCCGCTTGCAGGGCAACGTGAGCGCCGTCGCGCGCGAGCTCGACACCACCCGCATGCAAGTTCACCGCTGGGCCAAGCGGCTCGGCCTCGACCTCGACTCGTACCGCTGACGAGAACGCCCATGTCGCCTCTTCGCACGCGCCTGCTCTCGCTGTCTTTGATCGCGCTCGCCGCCGGCTGCGCCGACGAGCCGATGATGCTCGAGTCGGGCGGGGCGCGGCTCGAAGTGCAGCTCTCCGGCCGCCTGCTCACCGTGGCGCGCGCGGCCGGCACGCCGCTGCTCGAGACGACCAAGCTCGCCGAGCGCGCCGCCGCCGCGCCGGTGGGCGTGCGCAGCGCCGATGTCGATGTGCGCCTGCGCCTGGGGCACTTTGGCTTTCGCGATCGCAGCGACGACGCGTGGGTTGGCAGCGCCTCGGCGACGACGCGCTTTTCCAACGCGCGCGCCGCCGCCGTCGGCCTGTCCTTCGGAAACCGCGGCGACGGCGCCATGGACGTGCGCGTGCTCTCCGAAGGTGTGTTCGAGGTGCGCGTTGCCGCCCCGAAGGACGTCGATCGCACGGCGCTGACGTTCATCTGCCACCCCGACGACCAGTTCGTCGGTCTCGGCGCGCAGACGCCCGCCACGCACCGCGGCCAGGTGGTGCCGATCTGGGCTTCGGAGCAGGGCATCGGCAAGGCCGACAAGGTCGACCACTACGCCGCCTACTCGCCGCAGGGTCAGACCTACGACAGCTATCTTCCGATCCCGGTGCTCTACAACCCGCGCGGCTACATGATGCTGGTGCGCGGAACGCGCCGCGTCGACTTCGACCTGTGCGCCACCGACGCCGAGCGCTGGCGCGTCGAGGCTTGGGATCGGCGCCTCGAGATCGTCGTCGTCACCGGCGACTCGCCGCTGCAGATGATGCAGCGCATGACCGCGATCACCGGGCGGCCGACGCTGCCCGCCGAGTGGGTCTTCTCGCCGTGGGTCGACGCGATCCGCGGCACCGACAACGTGCTCAAGATCGCGCGCCTGCTGCGCGACAACCACGTGCCGGTGTCGGCGATCTGGACCGAGGACTGGGCTGGCGGCGAGGACGGTGGCGGCGGCTATCACCTGACGTATCAGTGGAGCGTCGACGAGACGCTCTATCCGGGCTTCAAGGCGATGACCGACGAGCTGCACGGGCTCGGCTATCGCTTCCTCGGCTACTTCAACACGTTCATGTCCAAGGGCACGCCCGAGTTCGACAACGCGATCAAGAACAAGCTGCTGGTGGAGGACGACAAGGGCGAGCCGATCCTCTTCGCCGCGCCGCCCGGCCTCGGCGACACGGGCCTGCTCGACCTGACCAAGCCGGCGGCGCGCACCTGGATGCGCGAGCGCATGCACGCCGCCATCGGGCTCGGCATCGACGGCTGGATGGCCGACTTCGCCGAGTGGCTGCCCTGGGAGTCGCGCCTCGCCGACGGCCGCAGCGGCGCCGAAGCGCACAACGACTACCCGCGCATGTGGCAGACGTTCAACCGCGACATCTGGCGCGAGGCGCGCCCCGATGGCGACTTCGTCTACTTCGTGCGCAGCGGCTTCACGGGCACGCAGTCGCTGGCGCCCGTGGTCTGGGCTGGCGACCAGAACACCAACTTCGGCCAGGACGACGGCCTGCCCACGGTGCCGCGGCTGGGCCTCAACCTCGCCATCTCGGGCGTGAGCTACTTCGCCCACGACATCGCTGGCTACACGTCGCTCTACACCGATCCGCCCGACAAGGAGCTCTACTATCGCTGGACGCAGCTCGGCGCGTTCTCGCCGGTGATGCGC
Organism: Myxococcales bacterium; assembly: GCA_020431405.1. Lineage (GTDB taxonomy): Bacteria > Myxococcota_A > Polyangia > JAGQIK01. Next base: position 5,460 of record JAGQIK010000476.1, on the reverse strand, counting down.
ACGCATCACGGCACCACGGCCAACGGCGGCAGCTGGTTCGCCGATCCCACGGACCCGCAGGCGCTCGTGCACTTCGGGCGCTACGCGCGCGCGCACATGCAGCTCGTGCCGTATCTCTATGGGTTGGCGAGCCGCTCGGCGTCGCGCGGCTGGCCGATGATGCGGCCGATGTTCGTGCACTACCCGGGCATGTCGGCGAGCATCGGTGACCAATACATGCTCGGCGACGCGCTGCTGGTGGCGCCGGTGCTGACCAGCGGCGTGCGCGCGCGCAGCGTCAAGCTGCCCGACGGCGTCTGGTACGACTACTGGAGCGGCAAGCGCTACATCGGCGGCGCCGACGTCGAGATCGACGCGCCGCTCGAGACGATCCCCGTGCTGGCGCGCGCCGGCGCCGTGATCCCGCTGCTGCCGCCCGAGGTCGACACCTTGGCGCCCAACGTGACGGCGTCGGGCGTGCTCGATCACCAGGGCGCGGGCGGCGGGCTCGTCGTGCGGCTCTTTTCGGGGCGTGACGGCGCGTTCGAGCTGGCCGACGGCGGGCGCTTCGATCTGAGCAGCGTCGGCGTGCCGAGCGGCGAGGTGGTGGCCTACGTCGACGAGCAGCGCGTGAGCAACGCCTGTCTCGGCGCGCAGCCGACGCTGCCCTGCGTGCACGCCGACCACGACAAGCGCGTAGTGGAGGTGCGCGTCGCGGCCGATGCCGGCACGGTGCGTGTCACCAGCGACGGCAGCACGGCGTTCACGCTGCGCACGCAGCTCGTTCGCCCGGCGCCGCTCACGATCCGGATGCAGTACTGATGCGCGCCACGCTGCTTTCACTGACGCTCATCGCGACGCTGATCGCGGCCGCCAGCGGCTGCACATGCGAGCAGTCGACGCCGCGCACGGCGATCCCCGAGCTCGACGTGCCCACGCTCGCCGCGAGCGGCGGCGGCGCGATCACCATCGACGGCAAGCTCGACGAGGCGGCCTGGCAGAAGGCCGGGCGCACGGCGCCGTTTGTCGATCCGCAGCGCGGCAACGCGCGGCCGCGCTCGCCGGTGCGCGGGCGCGCGCGCCTGCTGTGGGACCAAAACAAGCTCTACGCTGCGTTCGTGGTGCACGACGCCAACGCGAGCTCGCCCTTCGGCGCCGATGACGTCGACCCGCACGTCTGGGCGCGCGCTTCGGGTGTGGAGCTGATGATCCAGCCCGGCGATCACGGCGACAACCGCACCTACTTCGAGGTGCAGGTCGGGGTCAATCGCGAGGTCTGGGACACGCGCTTCGACGACTACAACCGCCCGATCACCGGTCCGCGCGGCAAGCGCCGATTCGGGCACCAGTCGTGGAAGAGCGGCATCGAACGCGCCGTCCACGTCGACCGTGCGGCGGGGCGCTACACGCTCGAATTGGCGCTGCCGTGGCGCGCGCTGGCGAGCAAGCGTGCGGCGACGCCGCCCAAGGCCGGCGACGTGTGGCGCATGAACTTCTACACCTTCCGCGACGGCCAACGACACGCGCTCGGCTGGTCGGCGCTGCTCGGCAAGGGCAACTTCCATCGCGCCTCGCGCTTCGGCCGCGTTCGCTTCAAGTAGCGCCGCCGCTTGCAGGTGCCTTCCAACGCGGCACAATCAACACGAGCCAGCGCCGCTCGGCGGCTTTGACCCTGGAATGGCGAAAAGGAGATATGCGCTCTGAGCCTCGACGCTCGCGATCCGCTCTGGGCACCTCGTGCCTCGCTGCCGCCACGCTGATGCTGGCGAGCTGCGGCACCGAGGGGCCGAATCTGCCCACGGGAGAGCCCCCCGACGGGAGCGTGATCACGGCGAGCGCCGAGTCGTGTGCGCTGTGCTACACGCACAGCTTCCGCGGCAAGGGCTACGACTCGGCGGCATCCAAAGGGCACCTCGCGGAGCTGGCGCAACAGGGCTACGTCGCGGTGAGCATCACCAACTTCGGCTGGATGGCCTCGGCGACAGCCAACGAGGTAACTAACGGCGGGTCGGAGACGCCCGACGCGATGCGCGCGGCAGCGCGTGACAGCGCCGAGCGCTCCATCGACGTGATGCTCAAGCCGCACCTCTGGGTGCGCGACGACAGCTGGCGCGGCGACATCGCGCCCTCCGACTGGGACGCGTGGTTCGACAGCTACCAGCGCTTCATCGTCGCCCAGGCGCAGCTCGCCGAGGAGATCGGCGCCAGCTGGTTCGTGGTGGGGCTCGAGCTGAAGAGCGCGGTGGCGCAAAACGCGACGCGCTGGCGCGAGATCATCAGCGCGGTGCGCGCCGTCTACCGGGGCAAAGTGACCTACGCCGCCAACTGGGACGCCGTCGAGCGGGTGCCGTTCTGGGACGCGCTCGACGCGGTCGGCATCCAGATGTTCGCCCCGCTCAGCGCGGCGGGCACGGCCTCGCCGCCCGACCAGACGGCGCTCACAGAGGTGGCCGCCGGGTGGCTCGCCAAGTACCGCGCGGTGGCGCGCGCCGCCGGCGACAAGCCGCTGATCCTCACCGAAGCGGGCTTCATCAACAACGAGGGAGCAACCTCGGCGCCCTACGTGTGGCCCGAGCAGACGCGGGTGGCCAAAACGGCCGCGGGCGACGAGGAGCAGCGACGCGGCTATCAGGCGCTGCTCGACACCTTCGGTCGGTCGCCCGACGTAGCCGCGATCTACTGGTGGAAGTGGTTCTCCGATCCCGACGATATGCAGGAAGGGGCGGTCGGCTTCTGGCCACGTGGTAAACCTGTGGAGCAGCTGCTGCGCGATCTGTGCGCCAAGCGTGCTGCGGCGCGAGCGAATCGATGAGCGACGACTGCCCACACAAACTGCGCGAGCGCGAGCGCGAGCGACGAGCCCACGTGGAGAAGTCGCTGCCGCGCGTGGCGTTGTTTCCGCTGCCAGGGGCGGTGCTGCTACCCGGCTGTCCCATGCCGCTGCACATCTTCGAGCCGCGCTATCGCAAGATGATCGCCGACTGTCTCGCCAACGGCAGGGTGCTCGCCATCGGCAAGCTCGACGGGCGAGGCGCCGGGCCCGAGGTCGTGCACGAGCGACCGCCCGTACACCCCACCGTCGGCGTCGGCATCATCGACGTGCACCAGCAGCTGCCTGACGGGCGCAGCATCATCCTGCTCGGCGGCGTGCTGCGCGCCGAGATCGTCAGCGAGCACGACGGCGACCTGCCTTATCGCACGGTGCAGGCGCGCGCCATCTGCGACTGCGTGCCGCGCGAGCGGCGCCAAGAGGTCGAGACGCGCGTCGAGACGTTGCGCCACCTGGTCAGCCAGCTCGCGACCGCGCTGCCGGACAGCGGCGCCCCCGAGCTCGCCGATCTCTGCAGGCGAATGCACAGCGGCCGGCTCGCCGACGTGGTGGCCGGCGCGGTGGTGCTCGATCCCGACGAGCGTCAGCGTGTGCTGGAGGAGGGGTCGGTGCCAGAGCGGCTCGAGCTGGTGACGGACGCGCTGGCGGACCTGCTGGTCAAGGTGCGCGACGACGTCGACCCGCGCACGTTAAATTAAAAGGGGGCTCTCCGAGCCCCCTCGCGGGCTAGGGACGGGCCGTCGCCCGCTCACCCCAATGTCGCTCGCTTCGCTCGCGCTCGCGCCGCAAGCCTGCGACGCTCGAGCTGAGGACTACTTGTCGCGCGTCACGGCGTGACAGCTGGCGCAGGTGGCGAGCAGCTGGCCGTACAGCGCGCTGCGCGTGTCGCCTTTGGCCTTGGCCGCCTGCTCGCCGAGCTTGTGGACCTGCTCGGCGAGGGCGCTGACCTCTTTGCCGACCTTCTTCTTGTGCTTCTTGGCGGCGGCGGCGAGCGCGCCCTTCTCGAGGTGTTTCTCGAGCAGGATCGCCGTGCCGCGCGTCCAGTGATCGTCGGACGGGATCACGAGCGCCTCCCACAGCCTGCGGCCTGCCCAGGCGTGGCGAGCCATGTGCGAGGCGACGTCCGTGCCGCCGGCGACCAGCGGCTCCTCGGCGACCTTGATCTTGCTCTGCGCCTTGAGCGCCTTGTGGCAGTGGCCGCACGTATCGGCGATGTTGGCCACGCCGATGGCGGCGGCCTGCAGCGTGTCGGCGCTGTTGATGCTCTTGGCGGCGACCTTCATCGCCGCGAGCTGGCCGCGCCACGACTTGGGCACCATGTCGCCGTCGAGCCAGATGGTGAGCGACTTGGCGGCTTTCTTGGCGTCGTCGAGCTTGCCGGCGACGACGGCGTCGCGCGCGGCCATGGCGCTGCGGAAGTGCTCCTTCATCGCCGCTTTGAGCGAGGCGCTGTCGGCGGCCGTGCCGGCGGCGGTGCCCGCCGCGCTGCTGCCCGTCGCGCTGCCCGGCGTCTTGGCGGCGCTGCCTGCCGCGCTGCCCGTCGCGCTGCCCGTCGCGCTGCCGGCGCCGGGCTTTTTCTTTTTCTCGCATCCGCTCGCGCCCACGCACAGCACGAGGCCGGCAGTGACGCACAATATGGCTCGAAACACGTGATTCCTCCGCTGTTTACAAGCGGCCTATCGTATACACCGCGAGGTCTGTTTCGTCGAGTAGTCCGGCTCGCCGGCCGGAGGGCGTGCGAGACTGGCTGACGATGGCTGCTCTCGTCGCCCTCGCGCCGATCGCGCTCGCCCTGGTGCTGATGGTGGGCTTGCGCTGGCCGGCGACACGGGCGATGCCGCTGTCGTGGCTCGCGACGGTGGCTGGCGCGCTGCTGCTGTGGAAGCTGCCGCCGCTCTACGTCGCCGCGCTGACGCTGCACGGCTTCATCACGGCCGCCAGCGTGCTGGTGATCGTCTTCGGCGCGCTGGTGATCCTCTACACACTGGAGCAGGGTGGGGCGCTGGAGACGATCCAATGGGGCATGAAGCGCGTCAGCGCCGACAGCCGCGTGCAGGCGATCATCATCGGCTGCATGTTCGCCGCCTTCATCGAGGCGGCGGCGGGCTTCGGCACGCCGGCTGCGCTGGCGGCGCCGCTGCTGGTCTCGCTGCGCTTCCCGCCGCTGGCGGCGGCCACGCTGTGTCTGGTCTTCAACTCGTTTCCCGTGACCTTCGGCTCGGTGGGCACGCCCGTGCTGCTCGGGCTCGAGTACGCGCGTCCGGTCGCCGAGGCGGCGGGCATCGGCGCGACGGCGTTCAACCACGGCGTCGGGCGCTGGGCGGCGCTGCTGCACGCGCCGATGATCGTGCTCTTGCCGCTGCTGATGCTGGCGCTGCTGACACGCGGCTTCGGCGAGCGGCGGCGTTTCGGCGAGGGGCTCGGCGCCTGGCGCATCGCGCTGCTGGGGTCGCTGTGCTTTGGCGTACCCTACGTGGCGCTGGCCTTGCTGGCCGGTCCCGAGTTTCCCTCGCTGGTGGGCGGGCTGCTCGGCCTCGGCGGCGTGATCATCGGCGCGCGCTCGGGCCTGGTCGCGCCGCGCGGCGAGCCGTGGACCTTCGGTGCGTCGTCGAGCTGGCCCGAAGACTGGATCGCCATCGACGACGGCGGCG
>JAGQIK010000475.1 GCA_020431405.1 Myxococcales bacterium | reverse complement strand
GGCTGCTTGCGGAAGCGCTCGGCGAGGCGCACGCGGATGTCGAAGCGCTCGCCGTCGGTGGCGATCTCGCCGGCCTTCTCGCCGGCCACCAGCGTGCGCAGGCTCGCCGCGATGATCGCCACCGGCACGTTGAGATCGGCGGCGCGGTCGCGATCGATGTCGACGCGCACCTCGGGCTTGCCGCCGCGAAACGTCGTGTCGATGTCGACGTAGCCGCCGGCCTTGCGCATGTAGGCCTTGATCTTGTCGGCGACCTTGTTGAGCGCGCCGAAATCGATGCCGCGGATGTTGAGCTGGATCAGCTGCGCTCGAAATCCGCCGCCGCCGACGGCGTTGATCTGATCGACGGTGGTCTTGGCTTTGGTGCCGAGCTTGGCGAGCACCTTGCGCACGTGCGCCATCGCGGCCTTCTGGTCGAAGGCACGCTTCGCGCGCGGCACGAGGTCGACCTGGATGTCGGCCTTGTTGATCTCGCCGGCCGCGCCGCCGCCGAGCGTGGCGAAGGTGCCGTCGATGCCGGGCACGGCGCGCAGCTGCTTGGCGATGCGGGCGACCTCGGCGCGCGTGGTTTGAAGGTCCGTGCCGGTGGGCATCTCGACCTTTACCGAAAACTGGCCGCGATCTTCGGGCGGCAGAAACTCGAACGGCACGACCTTCATCAGGCTGCAGCTGCCGACAAACGACGCCAGCGCGATGACCATCGTGATCGCACGATGGCGCAGCGCCCAGCGCAGGATGCGGCGATAGACGCGGTCGAGCGCGTCGAGAAAGCGTGTGATGAGGTTCGAGAGGCGCGAGCGCTTGGCGCCGTGGGGGCGCAGCATGCGCGAGGCCATCATCGGCGTGAGCGTGAAGGCGACAAACAGCGAGACCGTGACGGCGAACGCCACGGTGAGGCCGAACTGCAGGAAGAAGCGCCCGATGAGCCCCTTCATGACGGCCACCGGCACGAAGACGGCGACGATCGAGGCCGTGGTCGCCATCACGGCGAGGCCGATCTCTTTGCAGGCGTCCGAGGCGGCGCGCATGGCGGGCTTGCCCATGGCGACGTGACGATGGATCGCCTCGATGACGACGATGGCGTCGTCGACGAGGATGCCGATAGATAACGTCAGCGCGAGCATCGTCATGTTGTTGAAGGTGAAGCCCATCGCGTTGACGAACGCGAAGGTCGCCACCACCGACGTCGGGATCGCCAGCGCGCTGATCGCCGTGGCGCGCCAGTCCTGCAGGAAGAACATGATGATCACGACGGCGAGCAGCGCCCCGAAGGCGAGGTCGAACTGCACGTCGTGGATCGCCTTGCCGATGTAGACCGAGTTGTCGAGCGGCACCGTGATCTTGACGCCCTTGGGCATGCGCGCCTGCAGCTTGGCGATAGCGGCGTGCGCGGCCTTGGCGACGGCCACCGTGTTGGCGCCGGACTGCTTGCGCAGCACCAGCGACACGGCCTGCGTTCCGTTGCGCGACGAGTACGAGCGCGCCTCCTCGACGCCGTCGACGACGCGCGCCACGTCCTGGATGCGGATCGGCGCGCCGCCGCGCGCGTTGATGATCACGCGCTCGAGCTGCCGGCGGCTGGTCAGCTGCCCGCGCGTCTTGACCACCAGCTCCTGCTTGCCGACGTTGAGCCGGCCGCCGGGGATCTCGATGTTCTGCGCCTTGAGCGCGCTGGTGACGTCTTGCACCGACAGCCCCTGCGCCTCGAGGCGCCGCGGATCGATCCAGACGTGAAACTCGCGGTCCTGCGCGCCGACCAGGTCGATGCCGCCCACGCCGCGCAGTGACTGCAGCTTCTGTTTGACCACGTCATCGGCGAGGCGCGTCAGCTCGCGGATCGACCGCGGCCCCGAGACGACCACGGCGAGGATCGGCGCGGCGCCGATGTCGAACTTCTCGACCACCGGCGGCTCGAGGTCGGGCGGCAGGTTGCGCAGCGCGCCCGAGACCTTGTCGCGCACGTCCTGCACGGCGCGCGCGGCGTCGCGCTCGAGCACGAACTGGATGATGACCTGCCCGACGTTTTCGAGGCTCGTCGAGCGCAGCACCTTGATGCCGTTGACCGCGCTGACCGCCTCTTCGAGCTTGTCGACGACCTTGGCCTCGACGGTGGCCGGATCGGCGCCGGGGTAGATCGCCGTGATGGTGGCGATGGGAAACTCGACCTCGGGAAACAGATCGACGCCGATCTTGGGATAGGCCACGAGGCCGAAGACCATCAGCGCGCCGACCATCACCGTGGCGAGGACCGGACGCCGTATGGAGACGTCAGCGAGCTTCATCGCTTGGCCTCTGCCGCCTGCGCGAGGCGTACTCGGGCGAACATGCCCGGCCGCAGCTTGCCGGCGCGGTTGTCGATCTCGGCGATGGCGAGGAAGCTGCGCGTGCGCGCGTCGAGCGAGCGCACGACGCGCGTGACCTCGAGCTGCAGCGTCTTGTGGACCGCCGAAAAGCGCGCGCGCAGCTTGGTGCCTTCGCTGACGCGGTTGATCGCCGACTCGGGCACCGAGACGTGGAGCTCGAGCTTGTCGGTCTTTTCGATGGTGCAAAGGCGCGTCGGCGGCATGGTCACCGTCGCCTCGCCGCGCTCGATGTAGACGTGCGTGACGATGCCGTCGAAGGGCGAGCGCACCATGGTGTTGGACAGCGCGCGGCGCGCCATCGCCACCGCGATGTCGGCCTGCGCGCCGGCCGCCTTGGCGACCTTGAACTGCGAGTCGACCTTGTCGAAGGTGCTGCGCGGCACGGCGTTGGCCTTGAGCAGCGAGCGCAGGCGCGTCCACTCGACGCGCACGGCGTCGAGGCGCGCGCGTGCGGTGGACTGCGCAGCACGCGCTTGCCTCAGCTGCAGCGCGAAGTCGGTCTGCTCGAGCACGACGACCGCGTCGCCCTTTTTGACCTTCTGACCGACGCGCACGTTGAGCTTGGAGACCGTGCCGCCGACCTTGGGCGCCAGCGTGGCGCGGCGATACGGGTAGGTCGTGCCGGAGAGCAGCAGCGCGCCATCCGCCGCGCGCGACGGTGGCGGCAGCTTCGGCGCCGCGGCCGCCGCTGCCGACCCCGACGACGGCGACGATGACGACGATGACGATGACGATGACGATGACGCCGTGCCAGCCGGCGTGCCTTGGGCTGGCGGCTCGGCGGTGCTCGCCTTGGGCGGATCGCTCAGCTTGATCGCCTGCTTCTTCTTCTCACAGCTCGCCAGCGCGACGGCCAGCGAGCCGACCGCCACGACGACGACGACGAAACGTTTCATTGGTTTCTCCCGAGCCCCGGCATCTCGCCGAGCGCCGAGCGCAGCGTGGCGCGCGCCAGATAGAAGCCGTACAGCGCGTTGCTCTTCTGCAGCTTCGCGCGCGTGACGGCCAGCTGCGCGTCGAGCACGTCGCGGGTGGTCGCCGCTTGCTTGCTGAACTTGACCTGCTCGATGCGGTAGGCCTCGTCGGCCTGGGCGATGCGCTTTTTCGCCACATCGAGCATCTGACGCGCGACACCGAGCTGCAGGTAGGCCTGCTTGACCTCGAGCGTGATGCCGCGCTCGAGCAGCGAGATGCCCTGCTGCGCCTGCGCGACCTTCGCCTTCGACGCCTTGTACTTGTAGTAGCCGCTGCCCCACGACCAGAAGTTCCACTTCAACACGCCGCCGAAGAAGAACTGGTTCTTGGGCGCGAACGACTGCCCCTGCACGTTCTGGTAGTTGGCTATCAGCGCCAGCTCGGGACCGAGGTTCCAGAAGGCGATGTCGCTCGCCGCACGCGCCTGGGCGATGCGCGTCTTGGCGATGCGCTTTTCGGCGCGGCGCGCCAGCGCCTGCGAGAGACAGGCCTCGTAGCTCTGCGTGAAAGCCGGCGGCGGATCGGCGAAGCGGTCCGCGGCGCTGACCTGCGCGCTGCCCGGCAGCCCGACCGCCAACGCCAGGGCCGTTTGCGCCATCTGCGCGCCGGCGCGCGCGCGGATCTGGTGCGACTTGGCCTCGGCGAGCCCGAGCTCCATCTTGAGCAGGTCGTTCTTGCCGATGACGCCGGCCTTGAAGAACGAGCGCCCTTGGTCGAGCTGCGCGCTGACCTGCTTGACCGCCGTCTCGGCGATCTCCACCGCCGCCTTGGCCTGCTTGAGCTGGATGTAGGCCTTGGTCGCGGCGAGCGCCACGTCGCGGCTGGCTTGCTTCTTGTCGAGGCGCGCGACCTCTTGGCCGAGCTTGGTCGCCTTGTAGCCCTTGTAGATCTGCATCGCCAGCGGCTGCGTGGCGATCAGATTGATCTGCGACGTGACCTGGTCGCGAACCTTGAAGGGCGAGCCGAGCAGCTGGTCGAAGGGAGGCGGGATGGTGGTGCCAGGCGGCAGCGTGGCGGGGTCGATGAACTGCGTCTCGAACGCGCTGTTCCAGATCTGCACGTTGGCTTCCACCGACAGCGTCGGGCCGAAGTGGCCGCGCGCCGAGCGTCGCTCCGCCTGCGCCACCGCGAGCGCGTGCTTGGCGCTCTTGACGCGCTCGTCGTGGGCCAGCGCGCGCCGTACCACGTCGGGAAGCGACAGCGCCTGAGCCCGCGCCGTGCTGGGCGCCAGCAGCAGCAGCAGCGTCGCGGCGAGCGCCCACCGCGCCGCGAGCAGAGTTCTACGTTTCATCGGGTACGAGGGTCCTCTCCGAGAGCGAGTCCAAAGAAGCACATGTCGATCAGCTGGTCGAGCCTCTGCTCGAGCGGTGGCGGGTCGTTCGGCGTGCTGAACCAGCGCACCACCATGGCGTTGACGGCGCCCATCAAGAACGCGCCCATCTCGTAGACGTCGCCCTCGCGCAGCGCGCCTTCGGCGATGCCCGCGCGAAGCAGCTCGGCGACGCGCTCGGTCCAGCGCTGGTGTTTGGCGTGCATTGGACCGTCGGCGCTGTCTCCCACCGGCGAGAAGATCCCGGGGCGCTCGAGCACCATCGTGACGAACAGCGCGCGCTGTTGCTCGATGGCTTCGAGCTGGCGGCGCAGCGTGGCGCGGAAGCGCTCGCGGAAGGGCAGCGCGTTGAGCAGCGGCTCGTCGTAGACCGCCTCGAGCTCTTCGCCGATGCTGATGAACATCGCCTCGACGAGCGCGTTCTTGCTGTCGAAGTACTTGTAGAGCGTACCGACGGCGTAGCCCGCCTCGGCGGCGATGTCTTCCATCGTCGCGGCGCCGAGGCCCTTGCTCGACAGCGCACGCGCGGCGGCGGCGACGATGTCGCGGCGGGCACGCTCGACGTTGCGATCGCGTCGTTGCTGGCGTGCGCGCGTGGTCATGAATGCAGATTCACTTTTCGCGATGATGCATTCATCAAGACGAAATGCAAGCTCACTCTTCGATCCGTTGCATTGTCGCGGCGGCTTGGATATAGCGCCGTCCTCGCGCCGCGCCAGCGGCGGAAAGCGGAGATCGCTCGTGGAGCTCAGAGGCGTACATCGGAAGTATTTACGTGGACTTGTGCATGGACAAAAGCCCGTGGTGCAGGTCGGGCAGGCGGGCATCACCGACGCTGTGATCGCCGCGGTGGAGGCCGCGCTGCTCGATCACGAGCTGATCAAGGTCGCGCTCACGCGACCCCCCGATAAGAAGGGCATGGCTCGCGAGCTCGCCGAGCGTGCCGACGCCCATCTCTGCGGGCTGGTCGGCCACACCGTGATCCTCTATCGGCCGCACCCCGACGAGCC
>JAGQIK010000474.1 GCA_020431405.1 Myxococcales bacterium | reverse complement strand
GTTCGACCTCGACAAGACGACCAACTTCAAGCTCGGCGGCAAGCGCTACACCGCCGCGATCCACAAGCGCAAGTACAGCAAGCAGGAGCTGTGGGGCGGCGTGGTGCTCAACGCCGCGGTGATGCTGTCGGACGACAAGAAGATCAAACAGACCATGGCCGACATCCAGGCCGCGCTGAAGAAGGCCAAGCTGCCGGTCAAGGTGATGGACTGGCAGAAGGCGTCGGGCCAGGTCGGTCAGCTCGTCGCGGTCATCCGCGTCGTGCTCTACACCGCGGTGTTCATCATCTTCATCGTGGCGCTGATCATCATCAACAACTCGATGCTGATGTCGACGATGGAGCGCACGCGCGAGATCGGCACCATGCGCGCCATCGGCGCCCAGCGCGGCTTCGTGATGCGCATGTTCCTGGCAGAGACGGGCGTGCTGGCGCTGATCTTCGCCGGGCTCGGCGCGGTGGTGGGCAGCGCACTGGTGATGTGGATGCACTCCACCGGCATCCCCGCCAGCTCGGACTTCTTCTACTTCCTGTTCGCCGGCCCGCGCCTGCATCCCGCGCTGCTCGTCGGGCACGTCGGCGCCGCCTTCAGCATCGTCGCCGTCGTGGCGCTGCTGTCGACGTGGTATCCGGCGCGTGTGGCGATGCGCATCACGCCGCGCGAGGCGATGGGAGCCGAGGAATAATGCGCCGCCTACTGCTCATCGCGGCGCGCAACCTGCGCCAGAACCGCAAGCGCACGGCGCTGCTCGGCATCGCCATCGCCTCGGTGACGGCGCTGCTCGTGCTGCTCACCAGCGTTTCCAACGGCATCCAGGACACGATGCTGCGCGCTGCGACGACGCTCTCGACGGGGCACGTCAACGTAGGCGGCTTCTTCAAGATCACGTCCGGTCAGGCCGCGCCGGTGGTCACCGACTACAACAAGGTCAAAGAGTTCCTGCGCAAGAAGCTGCCCGAGGCGCGCGAGGTGGCTGACCGGCTGCGCGGCTGGGGCAAGGTCGTCAGCCCGGCGACATCGATACAGGTCGGGATATCGGGCCTCGACGTCAAGGCCGAGCCAGGGCTGTCCAAGGTGATCCGCGTGATCCACGGCAAGCTCGAGGACCTGAGCAAGCCGAGCTCGATCTTGCTCTTCGAAAAGCAAGCCAAGCGTCTCGAGGTCAAGGTGGGCGACGGCGTGACGATCTCGGCGCCCACCGTGCGCGGCTCGTACAACGCCATCGACGTCACCGTCGTCGCCATCGCCAAGGACATCGGCCTGCTCAGCGGCTTCAACGTCTTCACGCCCAAACAGACCGTCCGCGACATCTACCTGCTCGGCGCCAACACCACCGGCGCGATCCACATCATGCTCGCCGACCACCGCAAATCGGCCGCCGTCGCCGACAAGCTGCGCGGCCTCTTGCGCGACGCTGGCTACAAGATGATGGAGCCGCTGGCGCAGCCGTTCTGGATGAAGTTCCCGCTCGTCACGCGCGAAGACTGGACCGGCCAGAAGCTCGACGTCACGACGTGGGAAGACGAGATGGCGTTCCTCAAGTGGATCATCGCCACCTTCGACGGCATCAGCGCCTCGGTGGTGGGCATCCTGATGATCATCATCGTCGTCGGCGTGATGAACGCGCTGTGGATGGCGATCCGCGAACGCACGCGCGAGATCGGGACGCTGCGCGCCATCGGCATGAGCCGCGGCCGCGTGATGCTGATGTTCCTCTTCGAGGCGATGCTCTTATCGGCCATATTTACAGTGGTCGGCGCCATCGTCGGCGTCGCCGCTTCGGGGGCGATCAACGCCGCCTCGATCGAGCTCAACGAAGGCTTCACGCTGTTTCTGATGAACGACACGCTGCGCCTGGTCGTCGCGCCCAAGTCGGTGATCAACGGGATCGTCACGATCACCTTTGTCACGACGCTGTTCGCGCTCTATCCGGCCTACCGCGCCGCCCGCATGAAGCCCGTGACCGCGATCCACCATGTGGGATGACCCGAGAGGGGTGAACGTGAACAAAGCCAAACGCACTTCCGTATCCGTCGCGTTGCTGATCGCGGCCGCCGCCTTCGCTCCGCCGGCCCACGCGCTCAGCGGCAAAGAGGTGCTCTCGCTTCTCAAGCTGATCGACCAGCGCCAGCGCAACTCGGGCGACTGGAAGGCGCGCTTCTTTCTCGAGCAGAAGCAGAAGGACAAGGACGACATCGTCTACGACGGCATCTACTTCCGTCGCGACGAAAACGACCGCCTGATGATCCTCTTTCTCAAGCCCAAGGCCGAGCGCGGCAAGGGCTACCTGCGCATCAACAAGAACCTCTGGTTCTACGACGCGCGCGTCGGCAAGTGGGAGCGCCGCACGGAGCGCGAGCGCATCGGCGGCACCAACTCCAACCGCCAGGACTTCGACGAGTCGCGCCTCGCCGAGGAGTACATCGGCCGCTATCTGGGCGACGGCAAGCTCGGCCGCTACAAGACGTGGCGACTCGAGCTGAAGGCCAAGAAGGGCGTCGACGTGGCCTACCCCAAGGTCCGCCTGTGGATCGACCAGGCCAGCAAGAACATCCTCAAGCGGCAAGACTTCGCCGCCTCGGGCAAGCTGCTGCGCACAAGCTATTACCCGCGCTGGTACAAGGTGCACAGCCCCTCGAAGAAGGCCGACGTGTGGTACCCGAAGGAGATACGCATCTTCGACGAGGTCGAAAAGGCCAACCGCACGACGTTTCTGATCCGCAAGGTCGACCTGCGCTCGCTGCCGGCGAACATCTTCACCAAGGCCTGGCTCGAGTCCAAGAGCCGCTAGAGCCGAGCATCCGAGCACCCAATGCTACGCGCTAGCGTCATCGTCGCGGTGATCGTCGGCTGGAGCACGCCCGCGCTCGCCGCGCCAGCGTCGCAGCCGGCGTCGCAGCCGACGTCGCAGCCGGCGTCGCAGCCGGCCTCGCAGCCCGTCAGCAAGAAGAAGCCCGCCAGCAAAGGCGACGTCGAAAGGCCCGACCCGCGGGTGGACTCGATCTTCGGCGGCTCGCAGGACACGCCCGACACGAAGCCGAAGGCGAAGTCGAAGTCCAAGTCGCGTGACGACGCGATCTTCGGTGGGTCCGACTCGGGCGCGGGCACAGGCGCGGGCACTGGGACAGGGACCGAGAAGCGACTGCTGCAGCGTGTTCTGGATCAAGGCAACAAGCTGCAGATCGGCGGGCTCTTATATCTGCGCTTGAACATGTCGTTCACAGACGGCGACAAGCTCGAGGATCACCCGATCTCGATGCCGAACCTGCTCGACGTGTTTCTCGACGCGCGCCCCAACGACCGCGTGCGCGCCTTCGTACGCACGCGCCTGCTGTACACGCCAACGCGCGGCCAGACCTTCATCCCGGGCGTCGACAACACGACCGACCTGACCTTCCAGCTCAACGAGATGTGGCTCAAGTTCGACATCGCGCGCCACCTCTACGTCACCGTCGGCGCGCAGCGCGTGCTGTGGGGCACCACGCGACTGTGGAACCCGGTCGACTTCATCAACCTCTCGCTGCGCCCGGTGCTCTCGCCGTTCGACAACCGCAACGGCGTGCCGATGGTCAAGCTGCACTTCCCGCTGGAGAAGCTCGGCTGGAATTTCTACGCCATCGGCCTGCTGCAGGACGTGACATCTCTCAAAGACGCGGCGGCGGTCGGCCGCGCCGAGTTCGTCTTTTCGACCGTCGAGCTCGGCATCATCGGCGCCTACCGCCGCGGCAACGACCCGCGCGTCGGCATCGACATCTCCGCTGGCATCTGGGACTTCGAGGTGCTCGGCGAGCTGGCGCTGCGCTTCCATCCTGACAGCCCCAGCGAGGACCTCGTGTCGGTGCGAGCCAGCGGCGCGCTGCAGTACACGATCAAGGTCTTCGACGACGACATGCTGCTGCTGGGCGTCGAGTATTTCTACAACCAGCTCGGCAGCTCGCGCATCGACTTCGCGGCCATCGCCACCGGACAGCAGCAGTTCTTCTACGTCGGCAAGCATTACGGCGCGGCGTTTGTCAGCCTTCCGCGGCCAGGCAAGCTCGACAACTGGACGTTCACCATGTCCGGCGTCGGCAACTTCAGCGACCGCAGCTTCCTCGGGCGCCTCGACGTCTCGTACACGTTCTTGACCTACATCACCGTGCAGGCGTTCGCAGCGGTGCACTTCGGTAAGGTCGGCGAGCTGCGCATCGGTGACAAGCTGCTGCCCGACATCGTGCCTGACGCCAACGGCAACCTCGTGCCGCGCACGTTCACCATCGGCACGCAGGCGGTCGACCTCGGCCTGTGGCTGCTGATCAACCTCTAGCGCGAGGCGAGCAGCGCAGCCGAGCTGCTGTTGCTTCTAGAAGCCCTTCGAGCGCAGGAACTTGACCATCCCGCGGTAGAACTCGATGTGGTTGAAGCCGTTGCCGAGGCCCGGCTGGTCGCCGAGCATCTGGCCAACCTGATCCATGTGGTCGGCCGGCACGCAGCCGAGCCACTGGCCCCACTTGGTGCTCGACAGCTCGACCACGCCGTCGTGCGGCTGCTGGCCGATGACGAGCCCGGTGAGCAGCATGTTGAGGTCGGGCGTGTCCTTGAACTTGTCGAACTGCATGACGAACTGTGGCGCGATGCTCGACTGACACATGGCCGCCGGCTTCTGCGCCAGGATGCCGGTCCAGCCGCCCACCGAGTAGTACGACACGCCCGCGCTGTCAGGGTACTTGGCGTTGAAGTCGCGCGCGCCCGCGGTGGAGAGCTGCTTGGCCGCCGCCTCGACGTCGCTGTGCTTGGCGATCTCACCGAAGAAGGCCTGGCCGAGCAGGTTGAAGAACGCCTTGAGCAGCTCGACCTGAGCCGGCTTGACCTTGGAGAGGATCGTGTCGGCGAGCTTGGTGCCCTGATGCGGCGTGCCCACCGTGACGACGGCGCCGACGAGGTTCGGCTCGACGGCGGCGACGTAGCGCGCCTCGAAGCCGCCCTGGCTGTGGCCGATGATGTTGACCTTGGCCGCGCCGGTGTCTTGCAGCACCTTCTTGACGAACGCCAGCAGCTGCTTGCCGCGCACCACGCTGTCATTGGCGGGGTCCATCTTGGCGGCGAAGACCTTGTTGCCGTCCTTCTCGAGCTCCGGCAGCACGTTCCACCAGTAGGAGATGGGCCCGATCTTGTCGAAGCCGAACAGGCCATGCGCGAACACGATCGGGTACGGCGCGCCCCCGGCTGTCGGCTGGGTCGGGTTGCCGTTGCCGTTGTTGCCGTTGCCGCCAGCTGCCGCCGGCGTGTCATCGGGATCGCCCCCGATGACACCCGGCGTTTGCGGTCGGTCCGGATCCTGTCCGGTGCCGCTCGGCTTGTTCGGCTGATCCGGATTGGCGACGGGCGGAGTCGAGGTCGGAGGCGCAGAGGGGTCGGGCGGCAGCTGACCGCCGCAGGCGAACACAAAGAGCGCGAGAACGAGGAGCAGGCGTCGCATATCGTGGGTCTCCAATCCGGCGACCCAACCGAGTTGCAAGCGGCGGTCCGCTTTCACAAGCGTGCGAAAAAGCGTTTCACAAAACCGGCCGGCCGGCCGAATCAGAGGAGTCTACTCCCGAGGGTGGGAGTCTTCGTTCCCACCGTCGTGGGGCGGGTCTGCGGCAGGCGCGTCGTGGCTATCGTCGCTGTCGATCTCCGGTCCCTCGACGGGGCTCGGCCGGCGATGGCGCACGCGCCACAGCAGCGCGAACGCCGCCGGCACCACGTAGAGCGTCAGCGCCGTCGACAGCGCCAGACCGCCCAGCACGATGGCGCCGACGCCGCGGTAGAGCTCCGAGCCCGACCCTGGAAACAGCACCAGCGGCAGCAGCCCGGCCAGCGACGTCAGCGTGCTCATGAAGATCGGGCGCACGCGGCTCATCACGGCGTAGGCCACGGCCTCCTGCGGCGTCGCGCCTTCGTGCAGCCGCACCAGCGCGCCGTCGACGACGAGGATCGCGTTGTTGACCACCACGCCGATGAGGATCACGAAGCCGACGGCGGTCATCATGTCGAGCGTCTGACCGCCGAGGAAGCGATCGACCAGCACCAGCGCAGCCACGCCGCCGGCCGCCGCGAGCGGGATCGTGATCATCACCGCCAGCGGCGCGATGAGGTTCTCGAAGAGCGCCGCCAGCAGCAGAAAGCAGATCACCACGGCCAGCAGCAGCACCTTGGCGAGCCGATCCTGCGCGCCCACCAGCTGCCCGGCGGTGCCGGACAGATCGATGCGCACGCCCTCGGGCACGCGCCCCGCCGCGCGCATCTTGGCCACTACTTCCTGACGGATGCGCTTCATCGCCGTCTCGAGCGGCACGTCGTCGGGCGGCGCGACTTGCAGCGTGATCGCGCGCCGCCGCTCCAGGCGTCGGATCACCGTCGGGCCGATCTTCTCGCGCACGTAGGCCACGGAGCCGAGGTTGACGACCTCGCCGCGCGGCGTCGCCACCGGCGCCACGCGCAGCGCCTCGGGGCTCGACACGCCGCCGCCCTTGGCGACGAGGATCACGTCGAGCTTGGCCTTGCCCTTGCGCGCCAGCTGCCCCACGACGGTGCCGTCGACCAACGCGTCGGCGACAAGCCCTAGCTCGGCGCCCGTCAGACCGACCTCCGCCAGGCGCTTGCGCCGCGGCACCACCGCCAGCTCGGGCGCGCCGAGCGAGAGCGTCGGGATCGGTCGCACCTGCGAGCCCGGCAGCGCCGCGCGGATGGCGCCCAACATCGGACCGCCCACGCGCACCAGGTCTGTCAGGTTGGCGCCCGATAGGTCGACCTCCACGCCGCGGCCGCCGCCGATGCGCCGCGCGAACAGTGACGCCTGCGCCGCGATGCCGAACACCCCAGGCACCTTGGCCTGCTCGCCGCGCATGAACGGCGTCAGCTTGGCGGCGCGCGTCGGATCGACAGCGACCATGCCCATGAAGGCCTGATCGAGCATCGCGACAAAGAACGAGCGCCGGATCGCCGGCACCCCGCCGACCTCCTTGCGCGTGTGGGCCACCGTGGCGCGCTGGATCTGGCGCCCGATGCGCGACATCTCGTCGATGGAGTATCCCGGCGGCGGGATCATGATGCCGAAGACGATGTTGCGGTTGCCGGTGGGCAGATACTCCATGTCTGGCAGCAGCGCGATAGCGACGTAGACCGCGCCGCCCACGGCGATGGCTGAGACCAAAAACGCGCGCGGCGCGCTGGCGACGATCCAGCTCACCTGGCGGCCGATGGTGTTGCGGAAGCGCTCGCCGAAGCGCGCCAGCGCCGACTGCTGGCTCGCCGCCGGCTTGCGCAGAAGGCGCGCCGCGAAGCTCGGGATCACCAGCACCGAGACCACCAGCGAGACGCCGACGGCGACGCTCAGCGCGATGGCGACGTCGCGCAGCAGCTCGCCGACCTCGTCCTTCCAGGTGATGACGGGGATAAAGACCGCGGCCGTTGTCGCCGTCGAGGCGAGGATCGCGCCCCACACCTCGCGCGTGCCCTCGAGCGAGGCGACACGCATGTCGGCCTCGACCAGGCGCTTGGTGTAGATGTTCTCGAGCACCACGATCGCGTTGTCGACGACCATGCCTACCGCGAAAGCCACGCCAGCCAGCGAGACGACGTTGACCGTGCGCCCGAGCAGCGACATGCCGAGCGCCGTGCCGATCACGCAGACGGGGATCGCGACGCTGACCACCATCGAAGCGACGAAGCTGCGCAGAAACAGCAGCAGCACCACCGTCGCCAGCACGCCGCCGAGCAGCAGGTTCTGCCGCACGAGGTCGAGCGCGCTGTTGATGTAGTAGGTCTGGTCGCTGACGATGTTCATCTCGAGGCCTTCGGCCGCGAGACGCGTGCGCGAGAGCTCCGCCACGGTCTTGCGGATCGACTGCGTCACCTCGAGCACGTTGCTGCCCGCCTCGCGCGCGAAGAGGAGCGCCAGCGAGTGGCGCCCGTCGGCGTAGACCTGCGCCGTGCGCTTGCGAAACGAAAGCCTCACGGTGCCGACATCGCGCAGGCGCACCACCGAGCCGTCGCCCGCGTCCTTGAGCACCACCTGCTCGAGGTCGCGCGCCTTGACCGGCGCCACCGGCGTGCGCACCACGAGCCGGCGCTTGCCGATGCTGATGTCGCCGGCCGAGATGTCGCGCAGCTCGCCGGCGATGACCTTGCTCACCGCGCTGACTGTGAGCTTGCGCGCAGCGAGCTTGTTTGGATCGAACTCGATGCGCACCTCGCGCTCCTGGCCGCCGATGAGGCGCACCTCGCCGACGCCCTTGATGCGCTCGAGCCTGGGCAGCACCTCGCGCATGAACCAGGTGCGGTAGTGCCCCACCGGCGTCGAGGTGTTCGAGTTGACGATCACCACGGCCAGCGGCGGCCCCGAAGCGCGCGCGGTGCTGACAAACGGCGGGTCGACGTCGCGCGGGTAGTTCTTCACCTGCGAGAGCCGGTTGGTCACGCGCACGAGGCACTCTTGTATCGACGTGCCGACCTCGAACTCGAGCACGATGTTGCCCGAGTCGCTCGAAGCGGTGGACTCCATGCGCACGAGCCCCGGCAGGCTCTTGAGCGTCTCCTCCTGCTCCTCGAGGATCTCGGCCTCGACCTCGGTGGGCGAGGCGCCGCGCCAGTTGGTGGTGATCGTGACCGTCGGGACCTCGACGTCAGGCGTGAGCTGGATCGGCAGGCCGACCAACGACAGCGCGCCGAACATGATCACCATCATCACGCCCACGAGCACGCTCACGGGGCGATCGATGGCCAGCGCCAGCAGCCCGCCGCGCTGGGGCGCGCCGGACGGTGCAGGACCTGAGGGCTGCGCGCTGCCCGCAGGCGCGTTCATCGAGTCGAGCTCGCGCGCGCGCTGCGCGAAAAGCGCACCGACTGTCCCGGCCGCAGGCGCTCGTTGCCACGTGTCACGACGCGGTCGCCCACCACCAGCTTGCCCGCCAGCGCCGCGGGCGTGCGGCTCTTGGTCCCGACGCCGACTGCGCTGCGCTGCGGCGCGCGGCTGACCACCAGCACCTGCTCGCCGGCCGCCGCGACGACGTCGACGCTCACGCTGACCGCCTTGGCCGCGCCGTCACCGCCGACGATCTTGATCACGCGCGTGCCCACGGCGCCGACCACCAGCGCGTCGCGCGGCACCACCACGCCATCGCCCTTGCGCTTGACCTCGAAGCTCACCGAGACCGAGGCGCCAGCGAGCAGCTTGAGGTTAGCGGCGGGCTTGAGCCGGATCAGCGCCGTGCGCGCCACCGGATCGAGCGCCGGCACGACGCCAACCACCTCGGCCGCGCCCTTCGTGCCCGCACGCGCGAGCACCGCGCGATCGCCTGCCTTGATGTAGCCCAAAAGCTGCGACGATCCGTTGACCAGCACCTCGACGTCGCTGGTCGCCACCACGTCGAGCACCTTGGTGCCCGCCGAGACCCAGGTGCCGGGGTCGACCAGACGCTTGCTCACGACGGCGTCGTAGGGCGCGCGCACGCGGTGGCGCGCCAGCAGCGCGCGCGCCTCGGCGACGCTGGCGCGCTGCCCGGCGAGCTTGGCCGCCAGATTGGTGACCTTGGAGCGCGCGCGCTCGAGCTCGATCTCGGCGACCGACCGGCGCCCGAGGCGCTTGAAGCGCGCGACCTCGCGTTTGGCCTGCGCCAGGTCTTCGGCGGTCTGTTTGACGGCCGCCTCGGCGACGCGAACGCGCGCGATGGCCAGCGCACTGTCGACCGACAGCAGCAGCTGACCGCGCTTGACGTGATCGCCGGCGCGCACGAGCACCTGCTGCACGGCGCCCTCGGCGCCCGCGGCCAGCTGCGAGCTCGCCATCGAGCGCACGTCGCCTAGGAACGACCAGCGGTCATTGAGCTCGCCGCTCTTGACGACGGCGACCTCGACCAGCGCCGGTCCGCTCGGTCCGCGCTTGCGCTTCGAGCCGCCGCCGCTGCCCGCGGCGTCGCGCTTGGAGCAGCCTGCCAGACCGAGCGCGAGTGGCGCGAAACAGAGCACGACGACGAAGCGGGATCCCACGGCCAGAGCATAGGGGCGCCCACGACAACCGGCAATGATCTGCGAGATGTACCCTGCGCTTTCAGCGAGCGAAGGAGCTCAGGTGAAAAGCTCGAGCCGGCGCAGCCGCGGCGCGAGCTGCTCGTCGAAGGTGCGCTGGAAGACGATCGCCTGGCGCTCGGCGGAAAAGAGGCCCAGGTCGGCGTGGGCCTGCTCGGGCCAGGCGTCGAGCACGCGCTTTTCGGGGGGCAGCGCCTCGAGCAACGGGCGCGCGGTGGACAGGTGCGGCTGCAGGGTGGTCGCCACCAGGTGGCGCCAGTCTTTGAGCGTGCTCGGCTCGAAGCGCGATAGCGACTGCTCGACGTAGCTCCAGCCGAAGTCTTGGTGTCCCTCTTCGTCGCCGCAGGTGGCGTCGAGCACGGCCTTGATCACCGGGTCGCTGCAGCGCTCGGCGAGGTCGGTGACGTAGCCCACCGAGAGGGTCTCGTTGATCGCCACCATCGAGATGGCGGTGGTCAGCGCGCGCTCGACCATCGGCGCCTCGAGAAAGCGCGGCGGGTCGGTGAGGCGCGGCGGGTCGGGGAAGCGCGGCACGCCACCGAGCGCGCGCACCACGCCGGCGCAGAGCGCCGTGTGCTTGACCTCGTCAGCGACGAGATCGAGCGCGCCCGCGTAGACGTCGATGGGATCGCCGGCGCCGAGCACCTCGGCGACGAAGCGATTCATGATCTGCGTCGAGCGAAACTCGGTCTCGACGCGGTTCTGCCAGACGGCGCGCGCCTGCGCGAGCAGCGCCTCGTCGTGGCGCGTGTGGTCGAACGACGAAAAGTCGATCGGCTCGCCCATCAGCTCGCGATGAAAGAGCGTGAAGACGCCGCCGGCTTCTTTGATCGTGTGGCTCATGGGCAGGTCTGGGTGAAGAACACGCAGGTGCCGTTGCCGCAGTCCTGATACTGGCCGTAGTTGCACGCGACGCCGGCGGGACAGAAGCACGTCGTGATCGCACTGTTGACGCAGCAAGGCTCCCAGGTGCCCGCGTCGGTCTGCGTGTCGGCCGCGACGCTGCCGTCTTGCACCGCCGCCTGATCGGGCGCGCCCCCATCGACCGGGTTAGCGTCGAGCGTGGGCGCGTCTGGCGGACCGGCGTCCGAGACGCCGCCGTCGGGGCAGCTCTGGCCGGGGTCGGCGCAGGTCGTCGCCGAGCAGGGCTGGTAGTAGTAGTTGCAGATCGCGCCGGGCGGGCAATAGCAGGTCGAGATCTTGCCGTTCTGACAGCACGGATCCCAGGTGCCGCCGAGGTCGGTCACGTCGAGGCCGGCGTCGACGGGGTTCTTGCAGCCGCCGTAGCTGCAGGTGCCGTCGGCGCACTTGTCGTACTGGCCGTAGTTGCAGGCGGTGTTGGCTGGACACCAGCAGGTCGAGATCTTGCCGTTGTCGCAGCAGCTCTCCCAGGCGCCTGCCTCGAGCGGGCCGTCCGTCGGCAGCCCCGTGTCGGGCGAGCAGCGGCCGCCGGGCTCGGAGCAGGTGCCGTCGCCGCAGTCGGCGAACCAGCCATAGTTGCAGGCCGCGTTGGGCGGGCAGTAGCAGGTGTCGATCTTGCCGTTGTTGCAGCAGGCGCTCCAGCCGCCGCCGCCGCCGGGTACGCGCTCGGTGCAGGCGACGCCGAAGAGCACGAACAGCGAGAGCCCGAGGGCGGCGAGCATTCCGGTGAGGCTGCCAAAGCCGGCGACGCTGCAGCCCGCCGCGGCGAGGGCGACGGCGAGCACGGCAGCGAGAAGAAGCGGCTTGGCGAAGCGGCGACGCAGGCTCACACGAGACTCCTTGAAACCGGTCGGTGCAAAACCAGCAGTTATCATACCAGCGCCCTGCGTGCGCAGATCCGGGCACTTGCGTCGCGGTCGTGCCAGCGCCCACCCCAGGGTGGGCACAACGCACCTCAGTTTTCTGACGAGCGTTAACGCTCACGGGACGGGGCCCGTGACCAGGCGTTTACAGGCGCGGGCGTATCGTCCCGAAAGCAGGCGCGCGTGACCAAGGCACGAAACCTGCTCGACGGCGCAGCATCTCCCCACCTTAGATAGGAGGCCGTATGAGCACCCGCGCGCATGCGAGCTGTTTGAAGCGCACCCTGATCACGACCAGCGCCGTGCTGCTCGCTACCCTGCAGCTCGGCGCCTGCGACAGCAGCGGGCTGCCGCTGCGCGACGTCGCGAGCTCGGGCAACGACACGATCAGCAGCGGCGATGGTGCCAGCGGCGATGGCGCGGGCGCCGACGCCGACGCCAACAGCGATGGCGGCGCGACGGCGCTCGATGGCGCAGGCAAGCCGGGCACGATCTCGATCTACGTCGCCGGCGATCTCACGGCGCAGACGTTCACCGACGGCCTCGTCGGTCAGACGCCCAGCGACTACGAGATCGCGATCAGCGGCTACGCCGCGCTGCGCTCGGGCACCGACCCGGCGCCCGTCGAGTGCTTCGACCACGGCAGCTCGCCCGTGATCACCAACATGGCGCGCGACACGTTCGTCGGCGCGTGCGACACGTCGAAGGTGCCCACCGGCACGTACACGCACGGGCGAACCAAGGTCGCCTGGTCGCGCTACACCGTCGACAGCGTGTATCACGTCGCCGGCGTCGGCCCGATGCCGGGCAAGCTCACCGTCTTTCGCGCCTACTCGGACACGACCTACCAGGGCAAGTCGTACAAGGCCGGCACCGGCGTGTTCATCGTCAAGGCCGCCACCACGATCGAGATCCCGGTGACCTTCCCGCCGCTGCCCGACGTCCCAGGCATCGTCAAGTTCCAGACCGTCGGTGGCGCGATGTACATGACGTTCATCTACAGCCGCCCGCTGCTGATCCAACAGGGCAACCCCGACGCGCACTGGGCGCGCTTCCACTGGAAGGTCAAAGACAGCTTCCGCTGGGCCGACCGCGCGCTGGCCGGCTACGCGTCGGGCGCGTGGGACCTCTCGCTCAACCCGCTCGAGAGCGAGGCCGTGATGATGTACGGCGTCTCGGGCTACTACGTGACGGCATCCACCGACTAGCTCGGTCGCAGGGCTAGCTCGCCTCGGCCGGCTTGTCGTCGGCGGCCGCCTTCGCCTTCTCCTTCGCGGCCGGGCGCTCGAACGGGCGCAGCAGCAGCGAGAGCCACGACAGCGGCGCGAAGCCGCTGAGCAGCAGCGCCATCATCAACAGCGCGAAGTAGACCACCGGCCCGAAGCACAGGCCGATCATCACGTGCAGCGCCAGGCCGTAGAGCAGCGCGGCGCTGCGCGTGCGGCGCAATCCGAACAGGAGCGGCGCGCCGATCTCGAACACCAGCGTCGCGACCTGCGCCGCGGTCCAGAAGCGCGCGGGCAACAGGTTGGCCAGAAAGTGGCTCACCGACGTCTGATAGGAGTCGTGCAGGTGCGTCCACAGCACGTAGCCGTTGTCGAGCCAGTCGCCGCGCGCCTTGACGATGCCCGAGGTGAAGTAGAGCGAGATCAGCAGCGCCTGAAAGAAGCGCACGTTGCCCCAGGTGACGTGCGTCGGGCGCTCTTTGTCGGGCGCGCGGCGCTGGGCACGCCAGGCGTCGATCGAGTAGCGCGCGCCGCAGGGCGTCAGCGCGAGACCGAGCGCGATCATCGTGCCGAGCTTGTTGACGGTGAACGAGGCGAGCCGATCGGCGAGCGAGACAAAGGCGAGGCCGACAAAGAACAGCGGCGCGACCACGCGCGTGAAGGCGCCCACCGACAGCGCGAGGCCCGAGACGGCGATGGCCGCGGCGATCGCCCAGGCGAGGCCGTTGGGAAGGCGCGGCACGTAGAGCGGTTGCCGCCCGCGGCGGGTGTAGCCGAGCGACGGGACGCCGAAGCCGCTGCGACCGAGCCAGTGATCGGCGTGCGCCAGGCGGCTGCTGAGAAAGCCGAGGATCGCCAGCGGCGCGAGCACGCGCAGCGACGCGAGGCGCTCGATGGGCTGCGGCGCCGACAGCGACGAGATGCGCTCGTCGAGAACCTGCGACGCAGGCCGCGGCGACGCGGACGACGCGGACGACGAGGCCTTCTTGCCGCGCTTACTTTTTCGCGTCTTTGCCATCGCCCTCGAGCCTCTTGCAGTTGGCGACCCGCCTCGACGCGGGCGTCACGTACCACATCTTGCGGTAGCGGTTGGGAATCTTGTCGAGCGGGCGGCGCTCGAAGCGCGGCGCCTTCTCTCCGGGGCGCGGCAGCGGCCGGCGCAGGCTAAAGAAGCGGATCGCGCCGATGCGTCCGGCGGGCGGCGCGTCGGCGTTGACGCGCCGAATGAGGTAGTCCTCGAGCGCGCGCATCACCTTGCGGGTGCGCCGGTAGAAAAAGCCCACGCGATGAAAGCGGCTCTCCTTGTCGTCGGCGCGCACGGGGAAGTACGGGCGCGGGTCGACCTCGGCGAAGCGGTGCTTGGCGCAGAAGAAGCCCTCCACGCGGTATTCGATGATGCGCTCGGCGGCGAACGGAAAGAGGCGCGCCGACTCGGCGAAGAACAGCACCGGCGCCGGCGTATGTCGAAGCACCAAGCGAGAATGCATCGCCGAGAGGAACACGATCGCTAGATAGGCGCAGGCGGCTGCGAGCAGCGCGCGGCGCAGCCACGACGGTCCCAAGGAGTCGGCGACCCGCACAGCTCACCTCACTCGCTAAGCCACATCATCATCTGTACTTCTTGAGGATGCGCTTGAAGTTCATACGGTCGAGGCCCGAGGCGCGGGCCGCGGCGGAGATGTTGTTGTCGTGGCGCTCGAGCTGCCCGAACAGATAGGCGCGCTCGAAGTCGGTGATCACATCGGCCTTGTGGTCCGAAAACGGCTTGTCCAGATCGAGGGCGGCGTTGGCGCCGCTCGACGACGCCGGCGCGCCTGGCGTCGGGCGGCGGGCGGCCACGGCGATGTCCTGCGTGCGCGGCCCGTCGGAGAGCACCAGCGTGCGCTCGATGAAGTTGCGCAGCTCGCGCACGTTGCCCGGCCAGGGCAGCTTCTCGAGGCGTTGCCAGTTGTCTTCGGAGACCCCGGCGATGACCTCGGCGGCGCGCCCCGGCTCGTGGCGCAGCGCATCCTTGATGAAGCGGATCGCCAGCGGCCGCACGTCCTCGCGGCGGTCGCGCAGCGGCGGCACCGCCAGCTCGACGACGGCGAGGCGGTAGTAGAGGTCGGCGCGGAAGCTGCCGCGGTTGACCTCGCGCGCCAGGTCACGGTTGGTCGCGGCGACGAGGCGCACGTCCACCTGCCGCGCGCGCGTGGCGCCGATGCGCGTGACGCTGCGCGTCTCGAGCGCGCGCAGCAGCTTGGGCTGCAGCTCGAGCGGCAGCTCGCCGAGCTCGTCGAGAAAGAGGGTGCCGCCGTCGGCTTCCTCGAAGACCCCCGCCCGCGCGTCGCTGGCGCCGGTGAAGGCGCCGCGCTCGTGGCCAAAGAGCTGCGCCTCCACCAGCGACGACGGCACCGCCGCGCAGTCGAAGACGCACAGCGATCCGCTGCGCTGGCTGAGCCCGTGCAGCGCGCTGGCGACGAGCTCCTTGCCCGTGCCGCTCTCGCCCTGCACCAGCACGGTCGCGCCGCTGGGCGCCACACGCTCGATGGTGGCGAAGATCTCGCGCATCAGCGGCGACGTGCCGACCATGCCGGCGAGCTCTTCGGCGTCGCTCGTTTCGAGCTCGTGCTGCTGCTGCTCGAGCAGCTCGACGCTGAGCTCGCAGCCGCCGAGGCGCAGGCGCGTGCTGCCGCTCGGCAGATAGGCACCCTCCACGCGCAGCCCGCCGACGAAGGTGCCGTTGGTGCTGCCGAGATCACGCACGACGAAGCCGCGCTCGTCGGCGACGATCTCGGCGTGGTAGCGGGACACGCCGCGCGCATCGAGCACCAGGTCGTTGCCCTGCTCGCTGCCGATGCGAAAACGCGCCGCGCCCACCACGCGCTCGTCGTCGCCGTGGCGCAGTCGGTAGCGCGCCACGCTGCGGCGCGTGCGACCCGAGGCGTCGGTGATGATGCGCGTTGCGGTCATGTGTTCCTGGCCGCGAGAGTACCGCAGCTCACCAGCGCGTGACGACAAGCGCCGTATCGCGGCCAGCGCGGATAAACACACGCCGCGTGGTGCTGAGCTTCTTCGGCGGATGCACCAGCCGCACGCGGTGGCTGCCCACCGTCAGCCGATGTTTGACCAGCGGCGTGCCGCGCAGCCGCTTGCCATCGACCCACACGATGGACCACGGCTCGCTGTTCACCGACAGCGTCCCCGTCGCCTTCGCCACCACCCGTCGCCCCACGCGCTGAAGCCGCGGCTCCAGCGTCAACGAAGCCCCAGCCTCCAGCGTCACCCGCTGCCGATAGACCTTGCGCCCCGCCGTCTCGATGCGCACCTCCACCACCCCCGCACCCAACCCCGAAAGCGAAAGCGGCGCCGTCCCCCGCAGCTTCCCATCCACATATACCTCCCCTCCCCCCGGCACCGGCCGCACCGCCAAAGACGCGCCCACTCCCACCATCGGCGCCACCTTCAACTCCCCCTTCGACTTCGACGCCCCCTTCGACTTCAACTCGACCTTCGCCTTGGCCCCAACCTCAGGCTTAGACCTCCCACCGCTATCAGCGGGCACCACGTTCGACGCCCCACCCCGAGGCGCCCCCCACATCGCCCACACCGCCACCGCCAACAGCGCCACCACCACCACCGCAGCGATCGCCACACCCGCCCCACCGCGCCGCGGCACAACCACTGCCGACGACTCGCCCCCACCGGACGCCGCCGCCCGCCCCGCCGGCGTCTCCACGCGCGTCTCGCCCTGCCCGTCGCCCCGCTCCGTCGCGCGCGCCTCCACGCGCCCCAGCTCGAGCCCCAGCGCCCGATCGAACGGGTTTTCCCGCGGCGCCTGCACCGCGCCGGCCACCAGCTCGCCGAGCTGCGCCTCCGCGTCGAGCGGCCCGCGCTCGGCCAGCAGCGCGTCGAGCTCGCGCCGCACCTCGTCGGCGCTCGGCCGCCACTCGATCTCGTCCGACAGGCAGCGGTTGACGAGCGCCGCCAGCGCCGGCTCCACCTCGCACACCGACTCGAGCCCCGGCGCGGGCGGCGCCTCGCAGCGCCGCGCGTAGGTCAGCTCGAGCGGATCGCCGAACGGGTGGCGCCGCGCGATCATCTCGAACAGCACCACGCCGAGCGAGTAGACATCCGAGCGCGCCTCGAGCGCGTCGCCGCGCAGCTGCTCGGGCGGCATGTACGCGACCTTGCCCTTGACCACCCCCGACTCCGACTGCAGCTCGCGCAGCGACGACGTGGCGAGCCCGAAGTCGACGACCTTGATATGTCCCTGTCGCGCCACGAGCAGGTTCGACGGCGACACGTCGCGATGCACCACGCCGAGGGCGTGCCCGTCGTCGTCGCTCAGCGCGTGCGCGTAGGCGAGACCACGCGCCGCCTGCGCCCCGATGTGCAGCGCCAGGTCGCGCGAGATGCGACAGCGCGAGAGCAGTCGCGCCAGCGTGACGCCATCGACGTACTCGAGCACGATGAACTGCTGGCCATCGATCTCGCCCACGTCGAGCGTCTGCACGATGTTGGGGTGCGAGAGCAGAAACGACAGTTTTGCCTCTTCGAGAAACATCTGCCGCAGCGCCTCGGTGCGCTCGCCCGACGGGCGCACGACCTTGATCGCCACCTGCCGCTCGACGCCGCCTGGCCCCGCCGCCGCCGCGAGATACACGTCGCCCATGCCGCCGCTAGCGAGGCGCCGCAGCAGCCGGTAGCGCCCGAGGAGCTCCTGGCCGTCTCGCACCACGCGCAGACCTTACTCTAGACGGAGGGGATCGGTCAGGCGCGCGTGCGCCGTCGCCGCGCGCGCAGGCCGAACAGAAGCCCCAGCAGCAGCACCAGGGCCAGCGGCAGGGTGTGGTTGCCCTCGCCTACGTCGCAGCTGCAGCCCTGCTCGTCGGCGCCGCCGCCCGGCGTACAGGTGCTCTCGTTAGCCGGCACCACGCCGTCGCAGTTGTTGTCCTTGCCGTCGCAGATCTCGTCGGCGCCGGCGAAGGTGTTCTTGTCGTTGTCGTCGCAGTCCCAGCTCGGACACTTGGGTCCGATGCCGTGGCCGTCGCCGTCTTTGTCCTCGCAGACGGTGCAGCCTTCGTCGATCGAGCGATCGCAGTCGTTGTCCTTGCCGTCGCCGCAGATCTCTTTGGCCCACGGGCTGATGCCGCCGTCGTTGTCGTCGCAGTCCGACACCGCGCAGCCCTTGCCCACGCCCCAGCCGTCGCCGTCCTTGTCGACGCAGTCCACGCCGGGGCAACCGTCATCGACCGTGCCGTCGCAGTCGTTGTCCTTGCCGTCGCCGCATTCTTCTTTGGCGTAGGGGTGGACCTTGGGGTCGTTGTCGTCGCAATCCTGGATCGCGCAGTCCTTGCCGACGCCCCAGCCGTCCCCGTCGTTGTCCTTGCAGTCGACGCCCGGGCAGCCATCGTCGATGGTGCCGTTGCAGTTGTTGTCGATGCCATCGCCGCAGATCTCGGGCTTGCCGGGCGCGATGTTGGGATCGCTGTCGTTGCAGTCGGGCTGCCCGGAGGCCACACCGCCGCCGACAAACGCGCCGTCGCCGTCGTTGTCTACCGGCTGGTTGCAGCCGTCGTCGGCGACGTTGTCGCAGTCGTTGTCGAGGCCGTCGCCACAGACCTCCTTGGCGCCCGGGTTGATCGCGAAGTTGCGCGGCGCGCAGTCCTGCGGCCCGGGGCAGCCCGGCCCCACGCCGTAGCCGTCAGCGTCCTCGTCGACACACTGGCGCCCCTTGCAGCCGTCGTCGGCGATGCCGTTGCAGTTGTCGTCCTTGTTGTCGCCGCACTTCTCGGGCGCCCACGGGTAGACGTCCTTGTTGTTGTCGTCGCAGTCGGACAGCACGCAGGCGCTGCCGACGCCGAAGCCGTCACCGTCCTTGTCGACGCAGTCCACGCCGGGGCAGCCGTCGTCGGGCGTGAGGTCGCAGTCCTGGTCGATGCCGTCGCCGCAGATCTCTTTGGCGCCCGGATTGATGTCGGGGTTGTTGTCGTCGCAGTCGGGAATGCCGATGCAGTCGGGCC
>JAGQIK010000473.1 GCA_020431405.1 Myxococcales bacterium | reverse complement strand
GGCGATCAAGATCGGCGTCACGCCCTACCTTCCGCGCGCCGTGCTGCAGCGCTCGATCGCGCCGCTTTTGGCCTACCTCGAGCGCCGCGTGCATCGTCGCTTCGAGCTGGTGGTCAGCGACAGCTACACGCAGATGATGGACGCGCTGGTCAAAGGGCAGGTGGATGTCGCCGATTTGACCGCCTATCCGTTTCTGCTCACGCAGCAGCGCGATCCCAAGATCCAGCCGCTCGCCACGGCCGTCACCGAGAGCAGCAAGACCTACGAGAGCTACCTGGTGGTGCCGCGCGAGTCGAAGGCCGAGCGCATCGGCGACGTGCGTGGAAAGCGCATCTGCTACGTCGACAGCACATCGACCAGCGGCTATCTGATGCCGCGCGTGATGGTGCGCGCGGCCGGCTTCGATCCCGACCGCTTCTTCGGCTCGGTGCAGTTTTCTGGCAACCACTACCGCGCGCTGCGCGACCTGCTGGCGGCGCGCTGTGACGTCGCGGCGGTGACCTCGGGCGCCTACGTCAGCGCGCGACGCCAGCACATCCCCATCGCCAACGTGCGGATCCTCAAGATCTCGCAGCCGATCCCCCACGGCGTGTTCTGCGCCGGCTCGCACGTGCCGCGCGCTGTCGCGCGGCGCATCCGCGCGGCGCTGCTCGGATTTGACGTGCAGCGCGAGCTCGGGCGCAAGGTGCTGAGCGACACGCTGCGCTTTTCGGGCTTCGACAAGCCCGACGCCAAGGCGTTTGCCTCGCTGGCCGCCGAGATGGCCCGCACGCGCCGTTGACACCAAGCGCCCGCGCGGTCATAGGCGCGCCTTTACCGGAGGTGCGCAGATGACCGAGATGCAGCGAGCGTACGCGGTCGCCGGCGCGGCGGTGCGCCAGCGACTGCTCGAGCAGGACCCGCGGCGCTTCGAGGCGCTGGCCTCGCTCGGCAAGAACGACGTAGCCGTTTTTCAAGGCACCTACGACGAGGCTCAGCGCGTGCTGGGCGTGCTCGACGTGCCCTACCGCATGAACCCGCGCAGCCTGCGCGGCGGCCTGCGCCGCAAGCGGTTCAAGATCGCCTTCGTCAACTGCGCCTCGAGTGCCACCGACGCGCGCGTCGCGGCCGTGCGCCGCTTCGTCGAAGACGGCGGCTGGCTGGTCAGCTCGGACTGGGCGCTCGGCCACGTGGTCGCCAAGGCCTTCCCGCAGACCATCGGCTGGGACCGCCAGCGCTCGACCCGCGACGAGGTGGTCTCGGTGGAGCCGGCGCGCGACAGCCTGTGGCGCGAGATCGTGGTGCCGGGTGTGCTGCCGCAGTGGTGGCTCGAAGGCGGAAGCCATGCCATCGCCGTCCACGACGCGCGCGTCCGGATCGAGGCGGCGAGCCACGACATGCTCGCGCGCTACGACGCGCCGGTGGTCGCGGCGTCGTTTTTGTGGGGCGAGGGCCGCGTGTTTCACGCCATCAGCCACTTCTGGCTCAAGCGCACGCGCAACCAGCACGAGCGCCACGGCGAGCCGGGCGAGCGCTTCCTGCACGAGGCGCTCGGCCTCTCGCCGGACGGCGTGGCCAAGGCGCTCGGCTGCGCCGGCGGCGAGGTCAGCTACGGCGCGCTGCAGAGCGCGGTGACGGCGAGCGAGCTGGTGGCGCAGCTCTGCATCGCCGCGGTCTGCTAATATAGGTGTCGGGATCGGGGCGAGGGACCCGTTTGCGATGACGGTTGAAGCACCGCTGCGCGCCGCGCGCATAGTCTGCCTCGATCTCGACACCTTCTTTGTCTCCGTCGAGCGCCTGCTCGACCCGTCGCTGGTGGGCAAACCCGTGGTGGTGGGCGGCAGCTGGAAGCGCGGCCAGCGCGAACGCCCGCGCGGCGTGGTGACGGCCTGCTCCTACGAGGTGCGCGAATTCGGCGTGCGCTCGGGCATGCCGCTGGCGACGGCGACGCGCCTGGCGCCGCACGCGATCTTCCTCTCGGGACGCCACGGCACCTACGGCGGCTACGCCAAGCGCGTGCGCGCCGTGATCGAGGCGCGCTGCCCGCGCACGCAGGTGGCCAGCATCGACGAGTTCTATCTCGACTTCCGCGGCTGCGAGCGGCTGTTCGCTCGCCCCGGCGACGCGGACGGCGACGCCACCATCGAGCGCACCGTGCGCGCGATAACAGCGGCGATCCGCGACGAGATCGGCCTGCCGTCGAGCGCCGGCATCGCCAGCAGCAAACCCATCGCCAAGATCGCCAGCGGCATGGCCAAGCCGGCGGGCGTGCTGCTCGTGCCGGCCGGCAAGGAGCGCGAGATGCTGGCGCCGCTGCCCGTGGGCAAATACCCCGGCATCGGCCCGGTGGCGCAAAAGAAGCTCGAGGCGCTGGGCATCCGCACCCTCGGGCACCTCGCAGCGCTCGAGCCCGACGACGTCAAGCAGGTGCTCGGCTCGCGGGCCTCGATGTTTCTGCGCGGCGCGCGCGGCAACACCGAAAGCGACGACGACGAGCCGGAGGACGGCGACGAGCAGCCGAGCCGCGCTGATGGCGATCACCTCGGCCGCGATCGACCGGCCTTTCGCGAGCACGACCCGCGCGGCAGCACCGTGGGCAGCATCTCCAACGAGCGCACGTTCTTCGCCGCGCTCGAGGACGAGGACTCGGTGCTGCAGATGCTCTCGTCGCTAGCCGAGCGTGTCTGCTGGCGCGCGCGCAAGCGCGGCGTCGTCGCGCGCACCGTCACGCTCAAGCTGCGCTACACCGACTTTCAGACGCTCTCGCGCTCGCGCACGATCCCAGCCACCTGCTCCGAGCGCGAGGTGCTGCCCGTGCTGCGCGAGCTCTACACCGCAGCACGCACGCGCTCGCTGGGCATCCGCCTGCTCGGCGTGGCGGTCTCCAAGCTCGAGCTCGCCGACGCGTCGCAGCTCGAGCTGTTTCATCGCGGCGACCCCGAGCTGCTCGGATCGCTCGACGACATCCGCGAGCGCTTCGGCTTCGAGGCGGTGCGCTTCGCCGGCTCGCGCGCGCCGCGGCGCGTGGAGGGACGGCGCGACGGCGTGTTCGACGGCGACGAAGAGCCCGCCCAAACGCCGCGCGGCGATGCCCAGATCGTGCTCGACGACGAGTGGCGCGAGCGAGGGCTCGAACCCACGGAATCCAGCGTTATCACAGACGAATAGCGGCCGCGCACGAAAACCGCTGCGACCTCTCCCCGACGTTGCATCGGGGATGTATTCTGCCGCGCCAACCCGAAGAAAACTCATCCTTCGATGGAGGACTGTCCCGTGACCAATCGACGCCCCGTGCTGCTCGTCGCCAGCGCTGCGCTGCTCGCTACCACGCTCTTCGGTTGCTCCAAGAGCGCCAAGGACCTGCAGGAGCAGTGGACGCGCAACGAGTCGGCTGCCAACGGCTTCGCCACGCGCTACCCAGACTTCAAGGCGGTGATCACCAAGCGCATCGCCTCCGCCACCGCGGCCTACCAGGCCTCGCAGAAGGCCAAAGGCGACGACAAGCTCGAGCAGATGAAGGCCGCGATCAGCATGCTCAACACGGCCTACGGCCCGCTGGGAACCTACGAGGCGCGCGTGGCGCGTATCGCACGGCTCAAGCGCAGCCGCTGGGTGCTTCGCAATCCGGCGCGTCTGGTGCGCCCTGCCTTCGACTTCGCCAATCTCAAGCTCTCGGCGGCGGCTAGCGCCCTTCACGCCTCCGGCCCCGCGGTCGCGATGGCCGACATGCAGGCGCGCGCCCAGCGTGCCAACGCGCTGCTCTCCGACGCGCTGACGCCGCTGCGCCGCCTCGAGCGCCGCGGCCGGCCCAAGACCACCGTCGTGGTCCGCAAGCGCCGCCGCAAGCGTCGCTAGCTCGCGCGCGCCCCGCTGCGCATCGCCCCCTGCAGCGCCAGCGCGACTGCCACCACCAGGCCGCAGCCGATGACGTTGTACCAGAGGAAGCCGACGTCGCTGAGCAGGAAGACGGCCACCACGACGAGCTGCGAGATGATGGCGGCGACGAAGACCGGCGTGGCGCGCACGTGCTTTAGGAACATGCCGACGAGAAACACCCCGAGCACGGTGCCGTAGAAGATCGAGCCGAGGATGTTGACCGCCTGGATCAGGTTGTCGACGAGCGCCGCGAGGGTGGCGAAGAGGATCGCGAGCACACCCCACATCACGATGAAGAACTTCGACGCGAGCACGTAGTGCTTGTCGTCGCGGTCCTTGCGAAAGACGCGCTTGTAGAAGTCGACGACGGTGGTGGTGCCGAGGGCGTTGAGCTCGCTGGCCGTCGACGACATGGCCGCCGAGAGGATCACGGCCAAGAGCAGGCCGATCAGCCCCCGCGGCAGAAAGCCCATCACGAAGGCGATGAAGATGTAGTCGGCGTCTTCGGTCTCGGTGCGCGGGTCGGCGCGCTTGATCGCCGCCTTGGCCGCTACGCGCGCCGCCTTCATCGCGGCGCCGTGCTCGACGAGGCGGCGGCGCGCGGCGGCGGCGGCGCTCGTGTCACCGCGATCGCGCGCGGCCACCAGCGCGCGCGCGGCGGCGCGCCGCTCGCGCTCGGCGTTTTGGTAGCTCGTCTCGGCGTCGAGCAGCGCGACGCTGCCCTTGGCCTTGAGTCGAGCGAGCGCCGGCTGGTTCCAGAACACCGGCGTCGGATGGAAGTGGTAGAACGAAAACAGCACCACGCCGATGAGCAGGATGAAGGCCTGCATCGGCACCTTGAGCAGGCCGTTGAAGAGCAGCCCCAGCCGTGACTGCGAGAGCGACCCTCCGGTGATGTAGCGCTGCACCTGCGACTGGTCGGTGCCGAAGTAGGCCAGCGCCACGAACAGGCCGCCGGTGATGCCCGACCAGAACGTGTAGCGCGTCTTGGGGTCGAGCTCGAAGCCCACCGGGTTGACGCGCCCCGCGGCGCCGGCGATGTCGAGCGCGTCGCCGAAGGCCACACCCTCGGGCAGCCGCGACAGCATGTAGACGAAGGCCGCGATCATGCCGCCCATGATCACGATCATCTGGTGCTTCTGCGTCTGGCTCACCGCGCGCGTGCCGCCCGAGACCGTGTAGACGATCACGATCACGCCCACGACGACGTTGGTCAGGTTGAGCGGCCAGCCGAGCGCCGACGAGAGGATGATCGACGGCGCGTAGATCGTCACGCCCGCCGAAAAGCCGCGCTGCAGCAGAAACAGAAGCGCCGTGAGCAGGCGCGTGCGCAGGTCGAAGCGCGACTCCAGATACTCGTAGGCCGTGTAGACGTTGAGCTTGTGAAAGACCGGCACGATGCGCGCGCAGAGGATCACCATCGCGATGGGCAGCCCGAAGTAGAACTGCACGAAGCGCATGCCGTCCTCGTAAGCCTGCCCCGGCGTGGAGAGGAACGTGATCGCGCTCGCCTGCGTCGCCATCACCGACAGGCCGATGGTGTACCAGCGCATGTCGCCGCCACGCAGATAGCCGGCCAGATCCTTCGACGCGCTGCGCGTCTTGTAGACGCCGTAGACGACGATCAGCGCGATGGTGCCGGCCATCACGGCCCAGTCGAACGAGCTGAGGGCGGGGCTGCTCACGGCGAGCTCATCGCGCGTAGGCGCTGGTCAGCAGGTAGTAGAGCAGCACCTGCAGCGCCAGCGCGCCGATCACCACGGCGTAGAGCACCGACCAGCGGCCGAGGATCGGCGGGCGCTCGTCGCCGTCATCTCGCTGCGGTCCGGGGTGGCTTGTCATAGGGCGAGCAGATTGGCGAACAAGCGGTAGGCGCCAGCGACGCCCGCGGGCAGCTGACGAAAGAACGACAGCCCGGTGTAGACGAAGTGGCCGCGGCCGTGGCGACCGACGATCAGCGCGCCGTCGAGGGGAGACTCGCCCTTGTCGTTGCCGCGCAGCACAGCGCGGTAGCGCTTGTCCCAGCTGCTGGCGAAGTACAGGCCGCGCTCTTGGACCCAGCCGTCGAAGTCGGCGCTGCCGATGCGGTTGGGCGCGCGCAGCACGCGGTGTCGCGGCTTGATCTCGGCGAGCGTCGCCTGCTCGTCGGTGATGCGGCCACGCGAGATCGAAAGCGGCCACGGACCGATGGGCATGGTCAGCTTGCGCCAGCGATTGCTCGTGTTGTACTGCACGAGCAACGTGCCGCCGCCGCGCACGTAGCGCATCAGCTCCTTGTGGCGGTGCTCGAGCTCGGGGTGCGTGTTGTAGGCGCGTACGCCCATCACCAGCGCGTCGAAGCGGCGCAGGCGCGCGGCGTCGAGGTCTTTGGGCGTCAGCACGGTGACCTGATAGCCCACGCGGCGCAGGCTCTTGGCCACGTCGTCGCCGGCGCCCATCACGTAGCCGATGCGGCGCCGGCCGAGGCGCAGTGAAAGCGGCACCACGCGCACCGCCGACGACGGGAAGACCGTCTGGCGCCGGATGTGCGGGTAGTCGATGGTCGCCACGCCCTGCGAGTAGCGGCGTGCACCGACGACGGCCACCGGCAGCGCGCGAAACGCTCCGCGCGCCTTGGCGCCGCGACGCAGCTTGAATGTCAGCGCCGCCTCGGCGCCCTTCTTGGCGAGCTTGAAGGCGTGCTTGCTCGGCGTGGCGCGCACGCCCGCGGGCAGCTCGAGCTCGACGTGACCCGAGACCCGCGCGCGCCCGGCGCGCACGCGCACGGTGATGCTCGCCGTGCGCCCCGGCATCAGCAGCACTGGCGAGCTCGGCGTCACCATCACCGCCGGCGCCACCTGAACCGAGAGCCGCCGCTCGCCGCGCACGCGATCGGTGAAGCGATAGATCACCGGTCGCCGCAGCGTGAAGCGATAGTCACCGACAGCGAAGGTCAGCTCGACCTGAAACGGCGCCGCGCTCTCCGCGAGGCCGAGCTGCGAGCTGTCCGCCACGTGATAGAGGCCCTTGCTCGGCGCGCCCGAGAGCCAGTAGGGCTGCGTTGCCTTGGCCGAGCGCGGCACGGTGATGCTGTGCGAGCGTCGCAGCCACTGGTGTGCCTGCAGCGTCTTGCGCGGGCGCACGGTGTGCCCGTCGGGAAAGCGCACCTGCTCGAGGTAGAGGTCATGGCCGCGCCGCGCCAGCAGCGCGAGATCGATCTTGAGCTTGCCGCCCGCCACCACGCTCGCCGACGGCGCGCGCGCCTCGACGTAGAGTCCCGCACAGGCGGCGATCGTCTCGGCCACCTCGCGCAGCTTGGACTGCTTGTCGCGATGATGCGCCGTGCGCTTCATCTCGCGCGCCGCCGCGGCCAGGTGCGGGATGGCGCGCTCGGGCGCCATCGGGTCGAGCGCCTTGATCGCGTACCCGAGGTGGCGTTCGACGCGCGCGCCGCCGCCGCTGATGCTGGTCCAGCGCTTGGGGATGCCTTCGAGCAGGTCGCTGCGCGCGCGCGCGCCCGCCAGGTGCTTGAAGCGCTCGATGGTGGGCCCGCGCTTACCCGAACGCCCGAAGCCCTGGCTCTTGTGCATCGTGCGGCTGCGCGCGGCGATCTCGCCGTAGGACTCGCCGAGCAGCGCGCTGTAGCCGCCGATGTCGACCTCGAGCGCGCCGCGCAGCTTTGCCGAGGGCACGCGGCGCCACGAGTAGGCGTTCCACACCACGCGCCGGGCCTGCCAGACCTGGGCGCCGCGACGCAGCTGCTCGGGGTAGGCGTTCTTGTCGGCGGCGAGCTTGAACGCGCGCACGGCGAGCTGGGCCGAGGCGGTGTGGTGACCGTGACGCCCGCTGCCGTCGCCGGCGAAGCGCGTGACGATCACGTCGGGGCGGAAGCGGCGGATGACCCACACCACGTCGCCGAGCACGTCCTTTTCGCCCCAGATCGAGAGCGCCTCGCTGGCGCGCTTGCTGTAGCCGAAGTCGCGCGCGCGCGTGAAGAACTGCTCGGCGCCGTCGATGCTGCGCGCCTGCAAGAGCTCCTGCGTGCGCAGCAGCGCCGCCATCGGCCCCCGCTCGGCGCCGATGAGGTTCTGCCCGCCGCCGCCGCGCGTCATCGACAGGTACGCCGCGCGCACGCCGCGCCCGTTGACGAGCCACGACAGCACGTGGGTGTTCTCGTCGTCGGGGTGCGCCGCGACATAGAGCACGCGACCGAGCACGCGCAGACGCTCGAGCGCGAGGCGCAGGCGGCCGGCGTCGGGCGCCGGGGGTGCCGGTGCCGCGCCGGCGGGAGGCGAGCTGCTCACGAGCGAAACGACGACGACGAGTAGCGCGCAGGCCCTCGGGCCCACGCTACCGCTTCTTCCACTTCTTGAGGGCCTTCTCGACCTGGTCCTTGTAGAAGAAGAACTTGGCCTTCTCGCCGAGGCTCTTGGCCTGCTGCAGCACGGCGTAGGCGTCCTTGTGCTGGCGCTTCTTGTGAAGGATCTGCGCCTTGATGAACAGCGCGTACCAGTCGCTCTTCTCCTTGAGCGAGCGGTCGACGAGGCGCAGCGCGCGGTCGAGCTGGATGTTGTTGTCCATCAGGTACTGCGCCGCACGCGCGTAGACGCGGTGGCCGCCCGTCTCGGTGCTCTTGATCGAAGCCAGCGCCTGCTTGCGCGTGTCGACCTTGATCGGGATCGGCACGTAGAGGCGGTGCCACCAGATGTCGAGGCGCGCAGAATCCTCGGTGACATCCGAGAAGAGGAACGTCAGCCGCTCGCGGTACGGCGCGCGCTTCGGCTTGGCGGTGAAGCGCACGAAGTCTTCGCTCTGCTTGTAGTTGCGCGTGCCGCGCAGCTTGGTGTTCTTGCTGAGGATGATGGTCCAGCTGTTGCGCTTGGGGATCGTCAGCAAGCAGTACTTGCCGGCGGGCACCTGCTTGCCGCCGATGGTCGCGTTCTTGTCGAGCGACAGGCGCGTGCAGCCGTTGGCGCCCGTGCGCCAGACCTTGCCGTAGGGCACCAGCGCGCCCCAGATGCGACGCTTGCGCACGGCGGGGCTGAAGTAGCGCACCTTGACCTTGGTCATGCCGATGTACTGGACGACCTTGGCCTTGGGGCTCTTGTGGGGCAGCTTGAGCTCGGCCGAGGCGACCGAGGGGAGCAGCACGAGTGACGCGAGCATGACGGCGAGGGACTTCGCCAGGGAATTGCGACCGAGCATCGAGGGTTCCTCCGAAGTGTTACTCACCGCGGACGACTGCTCCGCGGTCAGCGAAATGCTCCCTGAACAGCCGCGCCAGCGAGGACATTCCAATCATCTGTCGACACGGCGCGCGCGAGCATGGCACTGGATGGCGTACAGTGCCACCGGTTGCTAAGGATCCAGCCATGACCGCCTTTCCCCCCGGTGTGCTCGACGCGCTCGCCGAGCAGCAGCGCGCGCTGCCGCCCAGCCCGGCGCGCGAGGCGAGCCTCGAGGCGCTGGCGCGCGGCGCCTGCAGCCTGGTCGCCACCGGCCAGCAGGTGGGGCTCTTTCTGGGGCCGCTCTACTCGTTCTACAAGGCGGCCACGGCCGTGCGGCTCGCCCAGCGCGTAAGCGGCGCCGGCGGTCAGCGCTGCGCGCCGCTCTTCTGGATGGCCAGCGAGGACCACGACATCGCCGAGGTCGATCACTGCTTCGCCGCCGACCCCGACGAGCCGCTGCCGCGGCGGCTGGCTTTGTATCAGCGGCAGGCCGACGTGCCCGACGACGACAGCGACCGCGTCTGCGTCGGCCAGCGCGTGCTCGGTCCGTCGGTGCAGCGCTGCCTCGACGAGCTCGCCGAGAGCCTGCAGGGGCTGCCTCACGCCGAGCAGACGATGGCGCTCTTTGGCGGCGCCTATCGGCCCGAGCGCACGTTCGCCGAAGCCTTCGCTCAGGTGCTCGGCGCGCTGTTTGCCGAGCAGGGGCTGCTCGTCTTCGACCCGCGCGACCTCCGTGTCGCCGCCGCGGCCGCGCCGCACGTCGCGGTGTGCATCGAGCGCGCCGCCGAGATCGCCGAGGCCTTGAGCCAGCGCGCCGACGAGCTCGTGCGCGATGGCGCGCGCGCGCCCGTGCACGTGCGCCCCGGCGCGCCGCTCTGCTTCTACCACCCGCGAGGGCCAAACGGGCCGCGCTACCGACTCGAGCCCGCCGGAGAGGGCTACTACACGCTCGTCGGCGCCGAAGGCGCCGCGCCGCTGGCGCGCGCCGAGCTGCTCGAGGCCCTGGCTCGCGACCCGCTCTGTTTTTCCAGCTCGGCGCTGCTGCGGCCGGTGCTGCAGGACGCGCTGCTGCCGGTGAGCCACGTGGTGGGCGGCCCCAGCGAGGTCGACTACCTGGCGCAGCTGCCGCCGCTCTACGCCGCGCTCGACGTCACGGCCTCCGAGGTGGTGCGGCGCCACGGCTTCCGCTTGATCTCCACCGAGGTCGCCACCGCGCTGGGGCTGCTCGAGCTCGACGCCGCCACGCTGTGCGAGGCCAGCGACGAGGCGCTCGAGGCGCACCTCGCGCAGCTCGCGAGCCGCCGCGCCGCGCGCGAGAGCGACCACGGCGATCAAGCGCTCGTCACGCCGCAGACGCTCGAGCTCGAGCTGCTGGCGGGCTTCGAGGCGCGGCTCGATCGGCTCGAGCGCGACCTCACGCGCACGGGCGAGCCGCTCGAGCCTGCGCTGCGCAGCGGTATCGACAAGACGCGCGCCAGCGTGACGCGCTCGGTGAGCAAGCTCGTCTCGCGCTACCGGCGCGTGCTCGCGGCCGAGGACGCCGTGGCGCGCTCGCGGCTGGCCCGCGCGCGCGACGAGCTGATGCCCACCGGCGTCCCGCAGGAGCGGCTGCTCTCGCTGCCCTACTTCATGGCGCGCTACGGCATCGACGAGCTGCGCGATCGCGTGCTCGCCGCCATCGACGACCCGCGCGCGGGCCAGACCGTGGACCTGGTGCTGTGACGGCGGCGC
Organism: Myxococcales bacterium; assembly: GCA_020431405.1. Taxonomy (GTDB): domain Bacteria; phylum Myxococcota_A; class Polyangia; genus JAGQIK01. The sequence goes on along the minus strand of JAGQIK010000473.1, from coordinate 21,547 downwards.
TCGCTTGCTTGGCGCTGGCGCCGCACCCCGACGACGCCGAGATCTGCTGCGGCGGCTTGCTGGCGAGCCTCGCCGCGCGCGGCTACGACGTCGGCATCCTCGACCTCACCGCCGGCGAGCTGGCGACCCAGGGCACGCCCGAGCAGCGCGCCGAGGAGTCCCGTCTCGCCGCCGAGGCACTCGGGCTAGGCGTGCGCGAAAACCTCGGTCTGCCCGACGGCGGGCTCGACGCGGGCGATCGCGAGCAGCTCGCCCAGCTGGTGGGGGCGCTGCGCCGGCTGCGACCCGAGCTGGTGCTCGCGCCCTACCGCGAGGCGCGTCACCCCGACCACGTCGCCGCCAGCGCGCTGGCCGAGCGCGCCGTGTTCTTCTGCGGCCTGCGCCGCTTCGACGCGCCGGGCGCTCACGCGCCCTTTCGCCCGCGCGCGCTGCTGAGCTATCAGATGCGTGTTGCCTTGCGGCCGAGCTTCGTCGTCGACATCTCGGCGCACGTCGAGGCCAAGCGCACCGCCATCCGTGCTCACGCATCGCAGATCGCGCGCGATCCTGCGCGCGCGGTGCCCTCGCCCGATGGGCCCAGCGGCACCACCGTCAGCTCGCCGTCGCTGCTCGAGCAGCTCGACGCGCGCGACCGCTACTTCGGCGCGATGATCGGCGCGACCCACGGCGAGCCCTACCTCGCGGCGCAGGCGCTGCCCGTCGCCGACCCGGTGGCGCTGCTGCGCGGCGGCGGCGCGCCGCTGTTCTTTCCAGGCAAGGATTGAGCGTCATGCGCATTGCCATGACTAGCTATCCCTCTTTCGGCGGCAGCGCCAGCGTGGCGGCGAGCCTCGCCGAGGCGCTCGACGCGCGCGGGCACCGCGTGCGCTTCGTCGCCACCGAGGTGCCGCCCACGCACCGGCTGCCCTCGAGCGTGCCCTTCGACCGCGTCGACGTGCCGGGCTACTCGCTCTTCGGCGACGGCTTTTACACCGTGGCGCTGGCCGACAAGCTCGCCGACGTGGCGCGTGCCGACGGCATCGACATCATCCACGTGCACTACGCGCTGCCGCACGCGGTGAGCGCCTACCTGGCCAAGCAGATGTTGGGTCCGGCGGGGCCGAGCGTCGTGGTCACCATGCACGGCACCGACGTGACGCGCATCGGCGCCGAGCCCGCCTACCGCGACGCGCTGCGCTTCGCGGTGTTGGCAGCCGACGCCCGCAGCGTGCCCTCGCACTACCTCGCCGGCGCCGCGCGCCGCCGCTTCGATCTGCCGCGCGAGGTCGACATCGACGTCATCGCCAACTTCGTCGACTGCGAGGCGCTGCAGCCCAAGGACGACGCCGAGCGCGCCCGCTCCGCGCGCGAGCTGGCCGGCGCCGCGCGCGGCCAACGCGTGCTGTGTCACGTCTCCAACTTCCGGCGCGTCAAACGCGCACCGGACGTGGTGCGCGTCTTCGCCGCCGTACGCCAGCGCGGCCGCGACGCGCGCTTGCTGATGGTCGGCGACGGCCCCGAGCACGACGCCGCGCGAACGCTGGCGCGCGAGCTCGGCGTCGACGAGCACGTCACGTGGACCGGCAGCGTCGGCGACGTGCAGCGCTACCTCTACGCCTCGGACCTCTTTCTGCTGACCAGCGAAGAAGAGAGCTTCGGCCTCGCCGCGCTGGAGGCGCTGGCCAGCGGCGTGCCGGTGGTCGCCACCGACGTGGGCGGCGTCAGCGAGGTCGTGGCCCACGACAAGACGGGCTTGCTGGTGCCCCTCGGCGACATCGAAGCGATGACCCGGGCCGTCGAGCGCCTGCTCGGCGACGACGCCAAGCGCGCGAACTTCGCCGCCGCCGCCCATCGCGACGCCGAGCGCCGCTTCTGCCTGCCGCTGCGCGTGGCCGAGTACGAGGCAATGTACGAGCGGGTGCTCGCGGGGAAACGGCACAGGGCGCACGCGCTGTAACGGGGCCTCGGGCCTCGGGCCTCAGGCCTCGGGATCCGCCGCCGCTGCTGCTGGAGACTGCGCCCGTCCCACGGCTGCCGTTGACCGCGAAGCGCGAAGCGCGAGCCTGCAACCCGAGGCCAGAGGCCCGAGGCCAGAGGCCTACTTGCAGGCGGCGACGCCCGCCTGCGGCAACTCCACGAACGCGATACTCGCCGCCGGCATCACCAGGTTCGTCCCCCGCTGCTCGACGCCGTCGAGCGCCGGCAGCGTGTCGTCGCTTGCCAGCTTCAGCTCCACGCCTTCGAGCGCGACGACCTTGGCGTCGAGGCTCGCCGCCGTCAGGGTGTAGCGCACGAGCGTGTCGCCGAGCGCGCCGTCGAGGTCGACGCGCACGCTCTTTGCCGTATCGACGTTGAGCAGCACCACCGTCACGCCGTCGCCCTGGCGCCGGCAGTGCGCGTAGGCGCGCAGCTTGGTGTCGTCGCTTTTCGCCGAGAGCACGCGCGTTCCCACCAGGCGCCGCCACAGCAGCGAAGCCCAGTAGTCGGGGCGCGGCTCGAGGGTCTGGTCGTCGATCAGCCCGTAGTCCGAGCCCGAGAGCGTCTGGCGCACCACCGCGCCCTGCCCGCGCGCTGCCAGCACGCCGAGCTGGTCGATCCACCAGAAGCTGCCCGCGAACGCGTCGGAGACGCCCGGCTCGCCGCCGCACTGCGCGTTGCCCGACTCGCCGAGCCACACCGCGGCGCCGGGCGCGCCCTTCTTCGTGTGCGCTTCGACCTCGGCGGCCCAGCGCGACGCCTCGTCGAGGTTCTGCGGATCGAGCATCACCTCGGCGCGCGCGCGGCGCGTGGCGAGCGGGCAGCGGCGCGACTGCTGCGGATAGTAGTGCCACGTCACGATGTCGACGGGATGCGGCCCGACGGCCATCAGCTGGCCGAAGTAGTTGTTGAACTCGCCCGCCTTGGGCCAGTAGGCGATGGCCGGCGCGGCGAGCTTGGCGCCGGGCGCCGCCGCATCGATCAGCGCGCGCGCGGCGGCGAGGTCGGCGCCGTACTGCTGCGGCTGCAGAAAGAAGCCGAGCAGCACGCTGTAGCCGTTGACCTCGTTTCCGAGCTCCCAGACGTCCACCGGCACGTTGTTGGCCACGCTGTACTCGACCAGCGAGCGCGCGTTGTCGCCCTGCCAGACGTCGCTCTGATCGCGCGGGCCCTTGCCGGCGTTGAGCGTGAAGAGGATGCGGTAGTCGAGCGCGCGCGCGAAGTCGGCCACGCCGTCCCACTGCGCCTTGGTCAGCACCCACTCGAAGCCCGCTGGCGCCTTGCCACCCGTCGTGCCGTCGAGGTCGTAGTAGGTGTGGTCGGCGTCGGTCCCGCCCACGCGCAGCAGCGCCGGCGCGAGCGCCTTGGCCAGCGCGCGCAGCCGCGGCCGTGCGAAGTCGTAGGGCGGCACCGGAAAGTCGCCCACCGTGCCCGACGAGCCGTCTGGGTTCCAGAACAGCCCGCCCACCACCTGCGCCGTGTCCACCGCCACCGAGAGGAAGCGCTCCGGGATCGTCACGCCGTCGCCCTCGCCGACGCTGACGCGGCTGGTTCGGTCGGCGCTCGGCGCGGGGCCGTCGTCGCCGCCGCAACCACACGGCAAGACAGCGACGATCAGGACCACCAGCAGCGTCGATGCGCGCTTCATAGCGCCGTGATAGCGTGCAGCGCCGGCAGTTTCCAGCCCGGAGGTACCCCTCGATGCTCCCTCGCCGCCCCGATCAGCGCTTCGTCCCATTTGTCCTCGCCATCGCCGTGCTCGCCGTCGTCGCCTGCGACGACGACCACGCCGGTGACCCGCCCGCCAAGTACGAGGTGCCGATGCAGACCGGCGCCTACTGGCCGCGCTTTCGCCGCACGGCGCGCGGCTCGGGCTTCACGCCGCGCTTGCCCGGCTGGGCACAGTCCGAGGTGTGGAGCTTCGACACCGGCAAAGGCATCTTCAGCTCGCCGGTCATCGACAAGGACGGCACGATCTACATCGGCAGCGCCAACGCCGTCTTCTACGCGCTGCACGCCGACGGCACCGTCAAGTGGCAGCGACAGCTCGGCGAGCTGGTCGACTCGGCCGCCGTCATCGGCCAGGACGGCACGATCTACGTCGGCAGCGGCGACGGCAACCTCTACGCGTTCGCCGCCGACGGCTCGATCAAGTGGAAGTTCCAGCCGCGCGGCGGCGCCTTTATCACCTGGTTCGAAGGTAACGTCGTGATGGGTCGCGACGGCACGCTCTACGCCGGAAACGACGACTTTCACCTCTACGCCGTCGACCCCGACACCGGCCGTGAGAAGTGGGCCTACAAGGTTGGCGACCAGATCTGGAGCGCCGCCGCCGTCGGCCCCGACGGCAAGCTCTACTTTGGCTCCAACGACCTGACGCTGCACTCCGTCGATCCCGCCGCCGCCGCCGCCGACCCCGCCGCCGCTCAGAAAAACGCCGTACGCTGGCGCTTCGCCGCCAAGGGCTCGGTGGTCTCGAGCCCGCTGGTGACCAAAGACGGCATCGTCGTCGCCGGCTCGTTCGACGGCTACGCCTACGGCGTCGACGCCAAGACGGGCAAGCAGCTGTGGAGCCTGCCCACGCGCGAGCACATCTACGCCTCGGCCGCCGAAGGCCCGGACGGCACCGTCTATCTGCCCAGCGCCGACGGCACGCTCTACGCGCTCGATCCCAAGACCGGCAGCGTCAAGTGGACCTTCGACATCCTCGATCCGATCCGCTCGTCGCCCGCGGTGGACGGCAGCGGCACGATCTACTTCGGCGCCGGCGACGGGCGCCTCTACGCCGTCAACCCCGACGGCACGCGGCGCTGGTCGTTCGACACGTCGTCCGACGATCGCAACGACCTCAACGCCAGCCCGGCCCTCGGCAAGGACGCGATCATCATCGCCGGCGAGGAGGGCAAGGTCTGGAGCATCCCCTACGACTACTGCATCCGTAAGCGCGACGACACGCGCTGCAACACCGAGAAGAAGGAAGACCTGGCCGACGAGGGTGCCGGGCTCTACGTGCTCACCCCGGGCGGCGCCTCCATCGCCACCGAGTCGACCGAGATCGCGGCCGGCGAGTCGCTGGCGCTGCGCCTGGTGGTGCGCGCCGGCGGCAACACCGTCGACGCCGCCATCGATCCGACGTCGCTGCGCGTGGACCTCACGCCCGCTGTGCCGCACACCATCGACGTCGCCTCCGACGGCTCGTTTTTCGTGATCGTGCCCGTGACCGCGTTCGAGCCCGACACCAGCTACAGCATCGACGTACGCGGCGACTACCTCACCGACGGCAAGCGCAACGGCAACCGCGTGATCGGCGGCAAGCGCACGGGCAACTTCCGCCACAGGCTGACCGTCAAGGCGCGCCCCAAGGCGCTTTCGACGTTCCCGCTCGCGAGCAGCGACGACCGCGTACCGGTGCTCAACCTCTCGCGCCTCGCCGCCCCCAACCCGACGCTGCTGCCGTCCTACAATCAGATCGGGTTCGACTTCATGAACCTGCTGATCGGCATCATCGAGCACGACAGCGCCAGCGGCCGCGCCCTGGCGTGGGTCGTCGCCGGCGCGCGCGACGAGAACAACAACGTCATCGTCGACTCGAGCAGCGACCAGCGCATCCTCTTCCCGATGGTCGGCACTATCTCGGGCAGCGAGCTGGTGCTCGAGTCGAGCAGCTTCGGCGTCGAATTCGGCGGTGTCAGCGTGCCGCTCGAGCGGCTGCGCATCGGCGCCAGCCTCGACGGCAAGGGCAACTCGACGGCGATGTCGGTCTTCGCCTCGACGACCTGCAGCAAGGTCGAGTTCTACGGCGTGCTGCTGCAGGTGGCAGGCCTCTGCAACCCGATCTCCGACCAGATGATCGTCAACGGCACGGCCCTGCTCGCCGCGGCGCCGCGCGGAGGCGATCGCCCGAAGGACCTCGGCGCTGCCGAGCCGGTGATCAGCGCGCCGCAAGCGCAGCAGGACGGCAGCGTCAGCGTGACGCTGCAAGGGCCGCTGCCAGATCGCAACCACGTGGTGAGCCTGCTGGTGCTCGACGCGCAGGGCGCCCCGATGAAGCTGCCCTACAGCACCGGCACCAAGAACGAACGCGACGCCGCGGGCCGCGTCACGCGCGTCACGTTGAGCACCGGCCAGAGCGCGATCCCCGCCGGCAGCACGGTCATCGTGCTGCACGATCTCTTCCCGCTGGCGCGATTCACCACGAAGTAGAACCGGCCTCAGGCCTCGGGCTTCAGGCCTCGGGTCGCGCTGTAGGCTCCTCGGCCTCTGGGCTGGCGCATCGAGCGCCAACCGAGGAGCCTCAACTTCGACTTCAACCTTCCACTTCTACTCCCGACTTGGCCTTGGCCTTAACCTTAGGGTTCCACTCGGAGTCGAAACGGAAGTTTGGGGTTAGGGCCAAGGCCAAGGCCAAGCCCGAGGCCCGAGGCCCGCTACGCCCGCGAGCACACGAGCAGAGACACCGGCGACGCCGTGCGCGCGACGCTCTCCAGCTTCAGCCCGTGCGCGGCGAAGAGGTCGCGGTACTCGCTCGCCGAGCGCTCGCGCCCGCCCGAGCCGACCAGCATCTGGATGTCGATAAACGCCGGATAGGTGCCGCTCGGATCCTCGGGCACCAACATCTCGAGCGCGATGAAGCGCGCCCCCGGCGGCAGCGCCTCGCGCACGTGGCCGAGCAGCTCGCTGATCTGCGCGTCGCTGCAGCCGTGCAGGATGTGCTTCATCAGGTACGCGTCCCAGCCGCCGGGGATGTCGCCGAAGACACTGCCTTCGATAAGCTCGCAGCGCTGCGCCACGCCGAGGCCCGCGAGATAGTCGGGTGCGCCGGCCAGCGCGCCCGGCAGATCGAGCACCCCGCCGGTGAGCTGCGCGTGGGCCGCGAGCAATCCGCCGACGAGCGTGCCCTGCCCGCCGCCCAGATCGAGCACCCGCCGATAGGCGCTGAAGTCGTGCACGGCGAGGATCAGCGGCAGCGTCAGTCGCGTGAACTCGTTCATCGAGTCGTGAAAGACCTCGCCGTCCTCCTGCGCGTCCTCGTGAAACCAGGTCCACAGGTCGCGCCCGCCGTGCTGGCGCGGAAAGGCCGGCTCGCCGGTGCGCACGCACTCGGCGAGGTCGTTCCAGCAGCCGCGCGCCCAGTCGCTCATCGATTGGCGCACCGACTGGCGCACCGACTTGGGATGGTCGCTGCGCAGCGGCTGCGACAGCGACGTGAGCGCGAACGTGCGCGGCGCCGGCGAAGCGAGGATGCCGTCGTGGGCCAGCGGGCGCAGCACGCGCAGCAGCGCCTCGGCGTTGCTGCCGGTCTCGCGCGCCAGCTCGTCCACCGAGCGCGCGCCGCCGGCGAGCAGATCGGCGATGCCGAGCTCGGCGATGAGCCCCAGCGCGTAGGGACGCCACATGCCGGAGACCATCTCCACCAGCACGGCGCTCGGCGGCGCCATGCGGCGCTGGATCTGCGTCATGCCGCGGCTGGCCTTGCGCGCCACATCGACGGCCCACAGCGGCGGGCCCTTGGGTTTCTTGGCGGTCATCATCGTCGTTATTTCCTCAGTCTCGGTAGCGGCGCGCCGAGGTGGCGCTGGAAGAAGTGGGCGATGCGTCCATATAGGCGCTTTGTCACGTTGGCCACCGGCACCATGTGCGTCAGCCCCGAAAGCGGCTGCACCTCGTGGTGCTTGCCGGCCAGGAAGAGCGCCCGCGAGAGCTTGAGCGTGTGGCTGAAGTAGACGTTGTCGTCGGTGGTGCCGTGCACCAGCAGCAGCGGGCGTACGAGCTTCGTCGCGTGATGCAGCGCGGAGCTGTCGCGATAGCCCGTGCGGTTTTCGCTGGGCAGCCCGAGGTAGCGCTCGGTGTAGTGCGAGTCGTAGTCGGCCCACGTCGTCACCGGCGCGCCCGCGACGGCGGCCTTGTAGATGTCGGGGCGCAGCAGCACGGCCATCGCCGAGAGGTAGCCGCCGAAGGACCAGCCGAACACGCCGCTGCGCGCCACGTCGAGCTCAGCGTAGCGCTTGCCCAGCTCCAGGAGCCCCGAGACTTGATCTGCCAGCGGCACGCGCACGAAGTTGCCCGCGATGGCCTGTTCCCAGGCGACGCCGCGGTAGGGCGTGCCGCGCCCGTCGAGCATCACGACGATGAAGCCCTGATCGGCGAGCCACTGCTGGATCACGTAGCGGTGCGCCACGTCGCGCACCACGAGGTGATGCGGGCCACCGTAGACGTAGACGATCACCGGGTAGCGCTTCTTCGCGTCGAAGTCGCGCGGTCTGATGATCAGCGCGTGAAAGCCGCGCGCCCCGACGCTGACGCGCTCGATGCCGGGCAGCGGCGGCAGCGGCTCGGCGACGCTCTTGATCACGCGCTCGCTCGGCGCCGCCGCGCCCGTCGAGGCGCCGGGAGCACGCGCGGGCTGGCTCGTCGGCAACGGCGCCGGCTGGCTCGCCGCCGCGTCGACGCGCGCGATGGCCACGCGGCGCGTGCCGTCGGGACCCGCAAAGCGATGCACCCACAGCGCCGGGCCGCCGTCGCGGCGCGCCACCAGCTCGCCGTCGTGCAGGCCGCGCCCGCTGCTCAGCGCGTGCGGCGCCTTCGCCGCGTCCTTCGCCGCGAGCGATGCCCACGAGACCTGACTGCGCGTCGGTTCGGCGCCGCCCTCGAAGTAGACGCGCGCTGCGCGGCGGTCGACGCCGATCACACGCCGGTAACCCGCGCTCGCGGCGAGCACAGCGCGCAGCTTCTTGCCCTCGGCGTCGTAGAGCTCGAGCACGCGCCGGTCGCCGCGCACCGCGCTCCACAGAAGCTGCGGCGCCTGGCTGGGGCCTACCCAGCGCGGCACGCTCTGATCGATGGCGATCCAGCCGCTGCCGACCTTCTCCTCGACCAGCACCTTGCCCGCCCCCTTAGCGTCGTAGCGCACCACGCGCTGTGCGCGCTGCCGCCGGTCCTGCATCACCACCAGCAGTGGCCCGCCCTGCCAGCGCACCGTCGCCACGTACGGCCAGGCCTTGGCGTCGCGACGCAGCCAGCGCGTGGCGCCGCTGCTCAGCCACACCACGCCGAGGCGCACCGTGGCGTTGGTGCGGCCGGCGCGCGGGTAGCGAAACGCGCGCGGCCGCTTGGTTGGATGCGCCGGCGAGGCGACGTAGAGGCGCTCGACCTTGCTGTTGTCGACCTCGGCGAACGCGATGCGCCGCGAGTCGGGCGCCCACCAGTAGCCGTGGTAGCGCCCCATCTCCTCTTGCGCGACGAACTCGGCCACGCCGTAGCGCTTGGCTTTGGTCGCCACCGGCGTGAGACGACGCTGCGTGTTGCGCTCGAGATCGATGACGTACAGCGCGCCGCGCCGCACGCACGCGACCATCGTGCCGTCGGGCGAAAACTGCGCGTCGATCGCGTAGCCGAGCGCGCTCGGCAGCTCGCGCGCCTTGCCGCTTTGGCGCTCGATGACAAACAGCCGCCCGGACAGCGCCACCAGCAGCTTGCTGCCGTCGCGCGACATCCTGAAGGCCGAGATGCCGCGCGCCGTGCGCCGCATGCGCTCGCGCCGCGCCTTCTCCTCGGCTGACAGTTTCTCCCGCGCGCCGCCGAGCAGCTTGGCCGCCGTGCTGACCAGCCGCTCGCGGCCGCTGGCGAGGTCGAGCTCGTAGAGGCGGTGCTCGAAGGAGCGCGCCGCCGAGCGCAGAAAGAGCGCGTGCTTGCCGTCGGGTGTGACGCGCACGGCGCGCGGGTGGCCGAGCCGGAAGCGATAGGTCAGCGCGAAGCGCTCGAGCAGCTCCGGGTAGCGCAGCGGGCGCTCGGCCTTGGCGCCGAGCAGTGGCGTCTTCGGTGTCGGTCTGGGCGGGCACGCACCGAGCGCGACAGCCGCGAGCAAGACGGAAAAAACGGGCAGCCTGAGCACGCGCGCACTATGGCACGCCTTGACAGGTGCCCGGATCTCTAAGTAATCCCTCGCGACCGGCTGCGCACGAGGCGCGGACGATGGAGGGGTACCTGATGTTTATTCGTTCATTTCTTATGCATATCGTGTTGGTAGCGCTCGTAGCGGCCGGCTGCAGCGACAGCGACACCAAGCCCGACGCCGGCGACGCCAAAGCAGGCGAAGGCACGGTTGGCGACACCGGCAGCGGCGACACCTCCACCACGCCCTACACGCCGCTCATTGCCGAGGCCGAGCTCAAGCGCATCGTCAGCGCGCTAGCCGACGACAACATGGACGGCCGCGATGAAGGCACGCCGGGCGGCGACAAGGCGCGCGCCTACGTCATCGACGAGCTCAAGAAGTGCAACGTCACGCCGGCCGGCGATGGCGGCACCTTCGAGCAGAAGATCACCGCCGGCAAAGGCACCAACGTCATCGGCAAGATCGAGGGCAGCGGCTCGGCCGCCGAGAAGGCGCGCCACGTCGTGATCAGCGCCCACTTCGATCACCTCGGCAACTGCCAGGGCCAGATCTGCAACGGCGCCGACGACAACGCCGCCGGCGTGGCGATCGTTATCCGCGTGGCCTGCGCGCTGGCCAAGAGCCCGCCCAAGCGCTCGGTGATCGTGGCGCTGTGGGACGCTGAAGAGCCGCCGACCTTCCTCACCGCCGCCATGGGCTCGGCCTTCTGGGTCGCTCACCCGACGCTGCCGCTGGCGAGCGTCGACGCGGCGCTGGTGCTCGACCTGGTGGGAGGCAACCTGTGGCCCGGCTACCAGAACCACTTCGTGCTCGGCGCCGAGCTGAGCCCCGAGGTCAAGGCCGCCGTCATCGCCGCCGCCAAACCGCCCGCGCTCGACGCGCAGCGCGCGTCGCTGCACCTGGTCGAGAAGACGCCGCTCGGTGACCAGCCGTGGAGCGACTATCACGACTTCCGGCTCAAGAACATCCCGGTGCTGTTCTTCTCGAACGGACAAAACAAGGCCTATCACACCGGCGGCGACGAGATCGCCGGCCTCAACCTGCCCAAGATGACGCTCGAGGCCGACTGGCTGCTCTCGATCACCGAGCAGCTCGGCAACCGCAGCGGCGACGCCGCGCCGACGTTCAACGCCACGGCGATGGACAACGAGAACGACGCCTCCGCGCTGGTCAAGGTCATCGAGGCGGCGCTCGATCCCGAAGGGCTCGCCAAGATGGTGGGCAGCGTCAGCCGCGGCAACCTCAAGAAGGACCTCGACGCCGTCAAGGCCGCCAAAGCCAAGGTCGACGGCGGCGGCCAGCTCAGCGCCGCAGAGGTCGGCTCGCTGCGCAGCGCGGTGCAGCGCATCATGTGTCTCGCGGGCACCAGCTACCCCGAGAACATCTGCAACATCCTCTAGCCGCGCTCTCGCCCCCCGCTCCCTGATCTGCTTCCTGGCGGATCCTTTGGCCGGCATCCTTCGGAAATCCGAACGCCTCGGCCCACCCTCCAAACTCTCCGATAGTGCGGCTTCTGCGCGCGCCGCCGCGCCGCCTGCTCTCTCGTAACCCCTGGAACCTACAGGCTACAACTGCCGCAACGGCAGTGGCCACCTACATTACCTACCTCGCGGCACACCGGTTGCACTCTCCCGCGGCGACAACATTTCTAACGCTAACGCGGACATCACGAACAGCCCCGCCAGCGAGGAGATAGACATGAGACGTCGACGCGCATTTGCCATCGCAGTGCTCACCGCCTGCTTGCTCACCCCCGCCGCAGCCAGCGCCAATGGCGGCAAGGGCAACTACGCGCGCCCCAATCCGGGCCGCACCACGCCGCAGCGCCGCACCACCCGCCGGCGCATCCAGACCAACTACAAGCTCAACGGCCAGGCCTTCGAAGGCCAGTTCGGTTGGAACCCCGGCGACGCCAAGCGCATGCTGCAGGTCGAGGTTCACCACCCGGCGTTGCCCGGCGGCAAGGACCTGGTGCCGACGCACCTGTTCAAGAACCCGCAGAAGGACGGCGCGCGCGAGCCGACCATCATCCCCGCGCACGACGACCTGGGCCAGATCCAGTTCGCCAACACCGCGCGCTCGGGCCGCAAGCACACGCTGGTTCGCGGCGACGCCGAGCTGGCCAAGCACCTCAAGCCGGGCGAGTTCGGCTTCCTGATCCACCAGCGCCAGGCCAACCAAGAGTACGCCGGCGGCAAAGTCGACATGACGGCGGGCGGCGGCTTCAACAAAGAGCTGACCAAGCTGTGGGACACCCACATCTCGATCCCCGTCGGCGTGCGTCGTAAGACGAGCACCGGCAACAAGAAGGCCGGCGTCATCACGCTCAACATGCCGCAGGGCTATCCCGGCGGCGACTTCGGTGCCGGCCGCTTCGGCCTCTACGAGGGCGGACAGTGGGCCTACGGCAACCTGACGCTCGTCAAGCCGAAGTTCCCGAGCTACATCGGCAAGTCGCAGAAGCGCGCCTTCGCCAAGAACATGCGCACCATGCTGGCCGGCTTCAACGCCGTCGCCAACTTCCCCGGCGACTACAACGGCGGCGATCCGCTGACCGTCAAGACCCCCGCCGAGGTTCGCAACGCCGTCGCCATGATGATCAAGGGCGTGGCGGGCACGTCGGCCGAGCAGGCCGAGTCGCGCCGCTTCTTCCAGGACTCCAACAACCAGATCTACTGCGCCGAGCTGGCCTACACCGCCATGAGCGCCGCGCTGCACGCGCCGCTCAACGACAAGACCGTCCGCGAGCTGGGCATCAGCAGCGACACCTGGAGCCGCTTCAAGCGCGAGATCGGCAAGCACAACAGCGGTCAAGAGTCGGCGTTCACGTCGAAGAACTCGGCCGAGAACGAGATGATCAAGCACATGCAAATCGGCGTCTCGCCGCGCAACCTCAAGGCGGCCCACGAGTACGCCCCCGAGAACCTGCGCGCCGCCGAGTCGAAGAAGATGGCGTTCGGTCCGATGACCGCCGCCGACATCATCGCCAACGCCCTCGCCGTGCAGTTCCCGCGCAGCAAGTGGGGCGAGCAGGTTGGCTCCCGCGTGCAGGCCGACGCCTGGAGCGGGATGAAGGCCGGCATCATGTCGCAGCTTCAAGGCTCGGGTAACCGCTCGCAGATGACGCCAGAGCAGGCCGGCCAGGTCCAGCAGCTGCTCGATGGCGTCGGTCAGGTCATCGCGGCCAACCACGGCACCTACGACAACTTCCGCGCCGCCATCAAGCCGCTGCTCGACCGGGCGCGCGCCCTCCCCGGCCTGCAGTTCGTGCCGCCGCACATGTTCCACCTGCAGGCGATGTCGAAGGACCGCACCTGGACCAGCCAGGGTCTGCTCGGCCTCGAGTACGGCGGTACCGTCGTCAACGCCAAGCTGCTCGACAAGGTCGTCACGTCGCAGGAAGTGCCGGCCGGCGAGTAGACATTCTCTCGCTTAGCAGACTGACCTAGGCAGTATCCGAGGGGGCGGGTCTCACGACTCGCCCCCTTTTCTTTTCAGCGCACAGGCCGTATACACGATCTCTGATCGTGAAACCGGCTGGCTACCACTTCCTGCTCGACCTCGGCGACGTCGACCCGCAACGGCTCGACGATCCCGACTTCATTCGGCGCGCCATGCACAGCGCCATCGAGCGCGCCGAGCTGACGTTGCTGGGTGAGATCGAGCATCGCTTCGAGCCCCAAGGCGTCACCGCCATCGCGCTTTTGGCCGAGTCGCATCTGTCGATCCACACCTGGCCCGAGTCGGGCTACGCGGCGGCCGACCTGTTTACCTGCGGCGAGCGTGCGCCGGCCGAGCGCGCCTGCAAGCTGTTGATCGAGATCTTCGAGCCACGCGACGTTCACCTGCACGTGATGTTTCGCGGCGTGCGCCTGGCGGAGGGTCACGAGCCGATCCCCGTGGTGGTGCGCTCCAAGCGCAGCGCGTAGCGAGCGCGTAGCGAGCGCGCGCGCCCGGCGCCCATTCGCGTTATCCTCAGCAGCTCAGGATGGGGGATCTATTCCAGCTGGTCGGTAAGACCGTCGAAGGACCGGTCTTGATCGAGCGCGTCGTCGGCGAGGGCGGCTTCGGCGTGGTCTATCGCGGCCAGCACCAGACCTTCGGCGAGCCCGCCGCCGTCAAGGTGCTCAAGCTTCCCGGCTCGCTCGACAAGAAGCAGCGCGAGACGTTCCTCAAGAAGTTCCAGCTCGAAGCGCGCATCCTCTACAAGCTGAGCAAGCAGACGCTCAACGTCGTACGGCCGATCTACTTCGGCTCGATCGACGACACGCCGGCCGGCTTCGCGCCGTTCTGCGTGATGGAGTGGCTCGAAGGGCGCGGCCTCGACGAGGAGCTGGCGGCGCGCCGCGCTCGCGTCGCCGCCGGCGAGATCGGTCCCGGCCGCAGCATCGGCGAGCTGGTGTTCATCATCGATCCGCTGGTGGATGCGCTCGATCGCGCGCACCGGCTGGGCGTGATCCACCGCGACATCAAGCCGCCCAACGTGTTCGTGATGGCGCAGGGGCAGCAGCCGCCGATCAAGCTGCTCGACTTCGGCATCGCCAAGCTGGTGGACCTCGGCGGTGACGTCGCCGGCACGACGACGCTCTCCTCGGGATCGCTGTTCGCGCTCACGCCCGAGTACGCCGCGCCCGAGCAGTGGGACCACGAGCTGGGCGAGATCGGCCCGCACACCGATCTCTACGCGCTGGCGATGATGATGCTCGAGCTGATGCTCGACCGCCATCCGCTCGCGGGGCTGTCCAACTCGCAGCGCATGTTCACCGCGTGCAATCCGCAGCAGCGCCCGGGGCCGCGCAGATACGACATCGCCGTCTCCGACGAGGTCGAAGACCTGTTCGCGCAGGCGCTGGCCTGCAAGCCCGAAGACCGCGCCGGCTCGGTGAAGGCCTGGTGGCACGCGCTCAAGCAAGCCGCCGCGAGCGCGCCGCTTGCGGCCACGGTTGCCGCCACGGCGCCAAACGTCGGCATGGCACCGACGCTGCTGCAGAGCGCGAGCGCCGCAGTGCCGACCACCACGCCGTCACAGCCGCAGCCGCAGCTCGCCACCGGCCCGCGCACACCGCAGCCACAGCCAGCCACGGGCCCACGCACGCCCGCCGGCATTCCCGCGACGGCGCTATCGGCGCCAAGCGCGCCCGCCAGCAGCGGCACCACGCAGCAGCCCGCATCAGCAACCCAACGCGTGCCGTCGAGCAAGCGCAAGCGCTCGGCGTGGATGATGTGGGCCACCATCGCCGTGGTCGTTGGCATCGTCGCGGCGCTCGTCGTGTTCCTACCGCCACGGGGCGACAAGAGCAGCGACACCAAAAGCGCCGTCGCGCCGGGTTCGGCAACAGCGAGCGACGCGAGCGGCGCGACCAACAGCGCGGCCGGCGGCGCCGCATCCACCGACTCGGGCGCCAGCGCGGCGGCGGCTGATATGTCTGCCGCAGCGCCCGGCAGGTTATTCGCCCCATCTGACAAGTTCGCAACCGTGCTGCTGGCGCCGATGCAGCGCTGCTACCAGCAAGCGCTGCGCAAACGCGGCGCTATCCCCGGAAAGATCTTGCTCACGTTCACCGTCGCGGCCAACGGACGGGTCGTCCCCGGCAGCGTACACAGCACGTTGGCGGGCATGCCGTTCGGAGAGCACTGCGCACGCGACGCGATGCGCTCCGTCGTCTTCCCCAAGAGCATGGCCGGCCAGATGCAGCTCGTGTATCCGCGCGCGCTGCTCGGAGCGGTCGGCTCGGGGAGCAGCCCTGCGAGCAAGCTATCGCAGCGAGACCCAGCAGCTCGCAGCGCGCACAGCCCCAAGCTCGGCACGCTGCCCGCGAGCGTGGTCAAGCGCTCGGTGCGAAAGCTGCTACGTCGCCTGCGCAGCTGCTACGTCAGCGCCACGCGCGCCGGACCCGATCTGTCCGGACGCATCGTGCTGCGCTTCACCATCGCCGCCAATGGCCGCGTGCCCAATGCCAGCGTGCGCAGCAGCAAGCAGGGCAAGCCGTTCGCGCAACGGTGCGTGCGGCGCGCCATGCGCGGCGCCGTGTTCCCCAAGCCCAAGGGCGGCCCTGTGCACGTGTCGTATCCGTTCGTGCTGCGCGACGCGGTGGCGTCGACCAAGCCGCCGACGCCAACACCGAGCCGCGGCTCCGCGGCGCGAAACCCTGCGCGCTTCGGCATGCTGCTGCGCAGCGCACGCCAGGCCTACATCAACGCGCGTCATGCGATGGCGCTCAAGTACGCTCGCCGAGCGCTCAAGCTCTCGCCGAACAACCCACAGGCGTGGGCAATCTTCGGCGCGGCGGCCTGCGCGTTGGGGCGCCGCGCGCTCGCCAAGATCGCGATGGCGCGCGTTCAGCCTCACACGCGCAACCTGATCCGCGCGGCGTGTCTGCGCGCGGGGACAAGGACACGTCCCAAACGACGAACACAGCCGCGAAGACGTCCGGCGCGCCGGCGCCGCACCACCGAGGGCGCCGAGCCCGAGCCGGCGCCTGCACCAGCACCTGCACCCGCACCCGCCGGGGGATAGACATGAAGCGCTTATTGCCGACGCTTACCTTGCTCTGTTTTGCCACCCTGCTCGCGCCCGGCTGCTCCGACAGCAGCCCCGGCCCCGATGGCGACGCGTCACGCGCCGACGGCGGCGTCGACGGTCCGCGCGACGACGTGCTGCGCCCCGACGGCCCGCAGCCCGACACGCAGCCCGACGCTACGCCCAGCGGCTGCGGCATCCAGACCTTCGCCAGCGGCAAGCAGCCGCAGAACGAAATCCACGTCGCGCAAAACGGCAGCGACCAAAACGGCGACGGCAGCGCCACCAAGCCCTACGCGAGCATCGGCGAGGCGGTCAAGCACGCCACGCCGGGCAGCGCCATCCGCGTGCACTCCGGCACGTACAGCGGTGGCGTCTCCATATCCGGCCTCGCGGGAACGGCCGCGGCGCCGATCTGGATCGGCGGCGCGCCGGGCGAGACCAAGCCCGTGCTGCAAGGCGGCGGCGAAGCGCTGCACCTGACCAAGGTGCGCTACCTGGTGGTGCACGACCTCGAGGTCAGCGGCAGCACCGCCAACGGCATCAACTGCGACGACGGCGGCGACTACGCCGACCCCGAGGCCACGCGCTGGATCGTGTTTCAGGGGCTCGACATTCACGACATCGGCGGGAGCGGCAACCAAGACTGTCTCAAGCTATCCGGCCTCGACGACTTCTGGGTGCTCGACAGCACCTTCAAGCGCTGCGGCGGCGGCATGTCGGGCAGCGGCATCGATCACGTCGGTTGCCACAAGGGCGTCATCGCGCGCAACCGCTTCGAGCAGACGTCGGGCAACGGCGTGCAAGCCAAGGGCGGCTCGGTAGACATCGACATCAAGAACAACTGGTTCGAAGACGCCGGCGAGCGCAGCGTGAACATGGGCGGCTCCACGGGATTGACCTTCTTCCGGCCGCCGCTCTCGCAGAGCGCCGACAACGCCGAGGCGATCAACATCCGCGTGCTGGCCAACGTGTTCGTCGGCAGCACAGTGCCGTTCGCCTTCGTCGGCTGCGACAGCTGTCTGGCCGCGCACAACACCATCGTCAGCCCCACCAAGTGGCTGCTGCGCATCCTGCAGGAGACCACCACCGGCGGCGGCTACACCTTCGTTCCCGCGCGCAAGGGGCTGCTCTACAACAACATCTTCTACTTCGCGCGCGCCGACGTGGCGACGGCGATAAACATCGGCCCCGACACCGACGCGAATAGCTTCGGCTTCGAGCACAACACCTGGTACGCGCACGACGCGCCACCGCAAGACTCGACGCCCAACTTCCCCGTCTCGACCACCGGCACCACCGCGGGAATCGACCCCGAGTTCGTCGACGTGCAAAGCGGCAACTTCAAGCTCAAGCCCAGCAGCAAGGTCATCGGCTACGGCAGCAACCGCGACATCGGGCTCGGTCCGCTCTCGGACATGGAGGGCAACTGCTTCGACACGACGATGCCCACCGCCGGCGCCTACGCCGTCGCGCCCTAGCTACAACCAAAGGCCCTGCAGCGGGTGCAACGCGACCAGCTGCGCCGGCACCTCGCTGGCCAGCCGATCGATGTCGCCCTTGAAGGCGCGCAGATACTCGGGCACGCCGCCGTCCTCGCCGGCGAAGTGCTGCCAGTAGGCGGCGAGGTTGCCGCGCGCAGATAACGTGGCGGCGCGCAGGTCGTCGCAGTCGCGCGCGCCGCTGAAGATGAACTCGGCGTAGGGGATCAGGCGCTGCGGCTCGAGCACGCGCGACCAGCGCGCGACGTCGTCGACGCACGGATGAAAGCGCACCAGATCGGGGCGCGCGACCAGCTCGTTGGAGTAGTGACGCAGGTGCGCGGCGCTGTAGAGCGGCTCGTGGTGCATGTTGGACGCGCCGAACAGCAGCGTGTCGACGCGCTTGCGCTGGCGTAGCGCCTCGATCACGGGGTCCATGTCGCCGGCCTCGTCGCGCCACGCGTCCACCGTGCCGTAGAGCGCGTGGCCGCTGACCTCGACGTGGTAGGTGAAGCCGTCGAAGCGCGAGCCGACGCCGAACGGCTCGCCAAAGAATGGCACGATCAGCACATCGATGTCGCCGACGGTGACCTCGTCCCACGGCGCCGCCTCGCGCACGTTGGTAAACCCGAACGCCTCGAGCACCACGCGCATCGGCGGGTTGGCCAGCGAAGGCTCGCTCAGGCGCGGCACGTAGATCGGCGTCTGGCGCGGGATGCGCAGCATCGTCTCGCAGCTGAGGTGGTCCCAGTGGTTGTGCGTGACGAAGACGGCGTCGGCCTGACCGATCAGCGCGTAGGGGCGCCGGCCCGCCGACGCGAGCGCCTCGGTGGACGACAGGATCGCCGGGTCGAAGATCACCGAGGCGCGCTCGCCGCGCACGAACAGACACGAGTGGCTGACGAAGAGCAGCTCGGGCAGCGCGGCGCGATCGAAGCCTGCCGTCTCGTCGACGGCAAAAAGCTCCGCGCGCGAGAGACAGCGAAAGACGCGCACGGCGGCGGCGCTGCCGCGCACCGCCGCGGCGACCTCGTCGAGGGTGTGGTGTCCGTCGAGCAGCGGCAGCCACGAGAGCGCGCGCGCGACCTCCGCGCCGGCCAGCGGCGCGCGCTCGAAGCCGGCTTCGCCCTCGCGACCGACGACGAGCACCCAGTCGCGCTCGACGAGCGGATCGCCGTAGCTCGGCGCGCTCTGATTGCGGATGTGCCACAGGTCGCCATCGCGCTCGAAGGCGAAGAGCGGGATCTCGTCGGCGATCTCATCGTAGATGGCGCGCGCTTGCTCGACCGTCGGCGCGCTGGGCGCCTGCGCCTGCTCGAAGGCCGCGGCGAGGCGCATCTCCTGCGCCACGCTGGTGGGCTCGTAGTAGATCAGCTGCGCCGACGAGACCCAGCGATAGCGCGGGTGCGGCACGGCGTCGGGGTCGTTGGCGAAGAGCGCGTCGTGGTCGGCGCGCGAGAGCAGCCACATCGCGGCGTCGGGTTGCAGCGTGACGGTACGAGGCATCGCGCGAGTCTACCCGTGCGCCGCGTCGATCGGCAGGTCGAAGCGCGCCTCGGAGAGCGTCAGCGGCGCGCGCTCGTCGTCGTTGGAGGCGCCCGCCGGCAGCGCCTGGCGCCCGCGATGTACCAGCGTCGCCGCGCGTGCGGCGCCGTCGTCGTCGAGGGCGTACTCGATGGTCACGCCGGGAAAGTAGCCGCGGATGGTCAGGCAGCGCTCGCCGACGGGATCGAAGACGACGCGCTGCTCGCTGCCGTCGTCGCGCCGTCCCAACGCGAAGAGCGCGTCGCCCTCGGGGTGCACGTCGAGCGTCATGTCCGAGAGCACGCCGGGCAGCGCCGCGGCCGGCATGTAGAGGCGATGCGCCGCGATGCGATCGAGGCCCGCGGCGGCGAGGCCGACGGGTGGCGCGTGCAGGTAGGCGCCCCCCGCGCAGAGCGGCGCGCGCAGCGGCTCGGGGAACAGCGCGAGGAGCCCGTCGCTGAGCGTGCTGTCGAGCACGAGGTGCACGCGCGTGATGGGGCTCGGGTTTTCCAGCCAGTGGGCGAAGGCGAAGTCGCCGTACCACAGCTCGCCGGGCGACCAGCGCAGGCGCTCGCCGCCGAGAAAGAAGCGCACCTCGTCGTGCGTCACGATCGGGATGTGCAACCGCACCACGCCCACCGGCGGGCCGATGGGATCGCGGTGGGCGCCTACCGTGCCGCCCGGCTCGAGATACAAGAGTCGCGCGCAGAGCAGCGGCGCCGGCAGCGCGCCGAGCGCTTCGGTCAGGTAGGGGCAGCGGGCGAGCGCCGCCGTGGGCTGGGCGCCGCCCACGCTGGGGCGCGGCGAGCGAGCGTCGTCGGCGCGCCCGTCGCCCTGCACGAGCGCGATGCCGTCCCAGCCGAGGGTGGCGAACGGCCCCGGCTGGCCGTGCTCGGTGCCGGCCAGCGCCGCCACCTCCCGCGCGAGGGTCTCGGCGTCGTAGCTGCTGGCCAGCCGCACCGCCAAGGGCCGGTTTTGGGTGCTGGTTGCTTCGTCTGCGACAAAACGCATATGATGCATCGGTTTTCTGACAGCTTTGGTAATCAACGCCTGCGCAGCGAAAAGGAGAAGCGCGAGATGGCTGACGACACGAGCAGACTTGGTGAAATCATTGGTAAGTGTTGGAAGGACGAGGCGTTCAAGAAGCGCTTCCTGGCGGATCCGAAGGCCGTCCTCGCCGAGCACGGCATGCCCGTCCCCGACGGCATGAACATCAAGGTTGTCGAGAACAACGACACCACCACCTACATCACCCTCTCGCCGCCGCCGCCCGCAGCGGACGAGCTGGACGAAGGCGACCTCGCGGCCGTGGCCGGCGGCGCCTCCTTCGGCAGCTTCTCGGCGAGCGCGTCCAAGTTCCGCAAGATCTTCTCCATGCCCACCTCGACGCAGGGCAAGGAGTGCGTGCCCTGGTAGCGGAACGTACCGCGGTCTAGCTGCCGAGCCGTAGCACGCTTGGCAGTCTGGGCGCGGGCAGGCTGCGGGCCAATAGCCCGTAGCCGACCCCAGAAAGTCCGATCATCAGCCCGGCGGCTGGCAGATCCTGCCAGCCGTCGGTCGTTTTTGTGGATCCCTCCGCGCCTGCGCCCAGCTCGCGCAGGATCTCCGAAAGCCCCGCGCGCCCGCAGCACAGGTGCGGTGCGCGCAGCGCAGCCGCGCGGGTGACGGCCAGCGCTCGCGCGAGGTCTTGGCGCGACGACGGGCGATCGTCGAGCTGCAGGACACGCGCGCGAGAGAGCGCGATCCCCGGGGCGCCGTGACACCAGGTGCTCATCGGCGGGGCGTCGGGCGCGCGCAGATCCGGCCAGGCCCCGCGGACCTCGTCGAAGGCCGCGTGCTCGTAGTCGAGGGCGGCGCGGGCGCCTTCGAGCAGCGACGCCTCGCCGCTGCGTTGCCAGGCCTCGACCAGCGCCAGCGCGATCCCGGCGTTGCCGTGGGCCATGCTGCAGAGCGGCGCGCCGCCGGCCAACGGCGGCCAGCCGATGCCCACTGGCTGCGCGACGGCGAGCGCCAGCAGCCGCTCGCCGCAAACGCGCATCGGCTCGCGCAGGTCAGCGTCGCTGTGATCGGCCAGCGCGCCGAGGGCCAACAGCAGGCCCGCCAGGCCCGAGACGAGATCCGCCTGCTCGGCGCGCTCGAGCAGCGCGCGCGGCAGCGCGAGCGCGGCGCGTG
>JAGQIK010000058.1 GCA_020431405.1 Myxococcales bacterium | reverse complement strand
AGCTGCTGGAAGTTGCCGATGTTGTTTCGCAGCGCGTACCAGGCGGCGATGATCTTGTTGCCGACCAATTGGTCGATCTCGCCGGCGAGCAGGCCCGCCTTGCGCAGCACCCACGCCAGGCGGCGCAGGCGGATGCGCTGGCCGATGTCGATGATACGGCCATAGCCGGGACCGCCGCCGATGCTGACGTTGGCGTTGAAGTTGAACCGCTTCTCCGTGGCCGCAGGGATCTGCGAGAGCGCCAGGCCATAGCCGAAACCGGCGCTGATCTGGCCGAACAGCTTGGGCACGTCGCGACCGAAGGGGTAGGCGCGGATCTCGGGGAACACGCGCAGGTTGTGTCCCAGCGTCCAGGTGGCGTCTTCGCCGGGCGGATCGACGAGCGTGAAGGCGAAGTCCGTCGCCGCGTCGATGGTGTAGCCCAGCGCGCGCCGCTCGTGCTGGCGCAGGTAGCGCGCGGCCAGCGAGAAGCCGGCGGTCGTCAGCTGCGAGGCGGCGTCCCAGGACAGCGCGCCGTTGCCCGCGACGATGTCGATCTGCGTGACGCGCGCGATCTCGGTCGCCGCCAGCTCGGGCAGCTTCAGCTCGACCAGCTTGCCGAAGGGATCCTTCTTCTCGTCGCCCGTGCTGCCACCGCCGCCGTTGCCGCCCTTGGGCTTGCCGCTGCCGCCGCCGCCCTTGGGCTTGCGGCCGTGTCCGCCGCCCTTGGGCTTGCGCCCGCCGCCGTTGCCGCTGCTGCCGCCGCCGCGCAGCTTCTTGAGCGCGCCGGCTGCCGCGTCGCGCACGTACGAGTCGAGCGATGGGTCGCCGAGCAGCTTGCGCAGCGGTCCGATGGCGCGCTTGTCTCCGATCTCGCCCAGCGAATCGATGGCGATCTCGAGGATCACGTCGAAGCGCTCTTTGGCGATGATGCTCAACAGCGTCGGCACGGCGCGGCGCTCTTTGAGGCGCCCGAGCTCGCGCGCGGCCTCGCGGCGCTGCTCGCGCCAGGTGTCGACGCTCATCCCCTTGGGACGCCCGGACAGCAGCTTGAGCAGCTTTTCGCGGCGCGATTGCGCCTGCGCGCTCGAGGGTAGAGCGGTGACGAGAGAGAGTGCGGCGAGAAGCGCTGCGAGGCGGAGCGAGAGCATCGTGCGGTGGCGCTGGATCGTTGGTGTCGCTGTCGTCGGCGTTGTCAGTAGCTCAGCAGGCCCGCGTCACACACCGTCGCGGTGTATTTGGAAGAGCCGTCGTTGCACGTGTACTTGTCGATGTCGGGGCGGCTGCTGCGCGAGCGCGCCTTGAGGTCGAAGGGCGCGCCGAGCGCTGCGCAGTCGGTGCGGCTGATGCAGCGCAGCGCGGCGTCGACCTCGGCCTGCTGGAAGCCGCCGCTGCCGCAGCGCTCGCCGTTGGTGTCGCCGACGAGGCGCGAGACGCACCACTGGTAGTCGAGCGCGTGATAGAAGCAGACCGGCGTGCCGTCCTTGTTGGGCAGGCACTCGCCGGTGCCGCAGTCGGCGTCGCCGGCGCAGCCGGTGCCGCTCGCGTTGAGCAGCTCGCCGGCGAGCACGCCGCAGTTGACGAGCTTGCGGCAGGCCTGCTGCACGTCGAGCGTGTCGTTGCCGCCGGGCGTCGCCTGGATGTTGGCGGCGCAGCCGAGCACGCCGGCAGCCGCGGTATGGCAGGGGTCGGTGGCGCCGGGGCGCGGCTCGCCGTCCTCGCCGCAGCTGCTGGCGACGAGCACGGCGACGATGCAGGCCAGCGCCGGCAGCGTGCGCGATCGAAGTGTAGCCATGTGGCGCAATATTAATCGCTTTCCGGGCACGCGTCGAACTGCGCGAGCAACGGTGGGCAATTGGGCCGCGTCAGCGGTCCAATCAATCTGATTTGCTCGCGGCACAACGCGATGCAATTTCGCGTTGCTGGCCAACGCTCCGTATAATTCGCACCATGGCGAGGTTGTGGGCGCCCTGGCGCAGCAAATACATCCAGTCGGTACCTGACGAGGCCGAGCAGCGCCGCGCCGACGCCTGCATTTTTTGCGACTATCCGCGCGAGCCCGCCGACAAGCACGCCCAGCGCTATCTGCTCTCCGTCGGCGAGCACGCGCTGGTGATCCTCAACCGCTACCCCTACAACCCGGGACACCTGATGGTCGTACCGCGCGCGCACGTCGCCACGCCGAGCGAGCTCGGCGAGCCGTCCTTTCGCGTGCTCGCCGAGTGTCTGCGACGCGTCAGCTGGGCGATGCAGCAGGTGCTCTCGCCCGACGGGCTCAACGTCGGCATGAACATCGGCCGCGCCGGCGGCGCCGGCATCGCCGACCACTGCCACTACCACGTCGTGCCGCGCTGGAGCGGCGACACCAACTTCATGCCGGTGGTCGGCGAGACGCGCGTGATGAGCGTCTCGCTCGAGGAGTGCTACGCGCAGCTGCTGCCGGCGGTGGGCGAGCTGGTGCCCGCCGTCGAGGCCGAGCAGCGCTCGGCGGGAGGGCAGCCTTGAAGCGCCTGCGCTCGCTGGGCATCATCGTCGCGGTCCTGCTGTTCATCGCCATCGGCGCCGTGCTGACGTTGTTTCTGGTGAAGAACGACCAGTGGGTCAGCGTGCGTTTCCCCGTCGCCTCGCTCGACTTCGCCAACCCGCTCGAGACGGTGGAGTTCGAGTCGCCGCTGGCGGTGGTGATGCTCGGTGCCTTCGCCGCCGGCGTGGTGCTGACGACGCTGCTGCTGGTGCCGGGCTGGCTGCGCCGCCTGCTCGAGCACGGGCGCGAGCAGCGCTTCATCAACGCGCTCGAGGGCGAGCTCACCGATCTGCGCAACCTGCCGATGGACAGCCCGGCGCCGTTCGAAGACGTCGACGACGAATCCATCGCCGAAGACGACGACGAGGACAAGGACGCGCGCGACGACGACGAGGCGCTGCTGCTGCTCGGGCTCGGCGAGCCGGACAAGAGCGCCGGCGCCAGCGGCAGCCGCTCCAGGCGTGACGCGTGAACCTGCTGCTGATCATCGGCATCGGCTTCTTCCTGCTGCTCGTCGGCGCGCTGCTGGGGCGCTACTACGTGCCCGATCGCCGCCCGCTCAAGCGCGCGGCCGAAGAGGGGCGCGCCTACGTGCGCGGCCTCGTCGAGGCGCTCGACGGCGACGCCAAGGCGGCCATCGACGAGATCAGCAAGGCGCTGCGCGGCAACACCGACACGCTCGAAGCCTACTTCGCGCTCGGCACGCTCTTTCGCGCGCGCAAGGAGTACGAGCGCGCCGTGCGCGTGCACCAGGCGCTGCTGTTGCGGCGCAAGCTCGACAAGAAGACGCAGCTTCGCGTGCATCGCCAGCTGGCGCTCGACTTCGAGGCGGCGGGCTTTCGCCGTCGCGCGGTCAAGGCGCTCGAGTACGTCGTCGCGCGCGACAAGAAAAACGTCAAGGCGTTCGAAGAGCTGTCGCGCCTCTACGAGCTGACGGGCGACTGGGAGCGCGCCGCGGCCGTGCAGAAGCGCCTCGGCAAGCTCGACGACCGCGACACCTCCGAGCTGCAGGCGCACCTCTTCGCGCAGCTAGCGCAGAAGCAGATGGACGAAGGCGACACCAGCGCGGCGCGCAAGTCGATGCGCCGCGCGCTGTCGGCCAACAGTAGCTCGATCCACGCGCTGCACGTGCTGGCGCTGCTGCAGCGGCGCGAGGGCAACGGCGCGGCGGCCGTCAAGGCGTGGCAGAAGGCGCTCGCGCAGGCGCCGGATCTGGTCGCCTTCTTCGGCCATCGCCTCGAAGAGACGCTCTACGAGCTCGGTAAGACCGACGAGATCGACCGCATCTATGACGGCCTGATCGAGACCTACCCGAGCAACGTGCACCTGCGCCTGGCGCAGGCGCGCTTCGACGCCAAGCGCAACCCGCGGCGCGCGCTCGCCGCGCTGACGGCGCTCTGCGAGGAGCAGCCGCGTCTTCTGCCGGCGCGGCGTGAGGCGGCCAAGCTCGTGCTGCAAGAAGGCGACGCCGACGCGATCCGCGCCGCCTTCGAGGAGCTGCTCTCCGCGCTCGACACCATCGACCGCGGTTATCGCTGCGAGGATTGCGGCCACGCCGAGCGCGATCTGTTCTGGCAGTGCACCTCGTGCAGCAGCTGGGGGTCGGTGCGGGTTGCCTGGGGTCGGCGCGCCGGCGAGAATGCGGCGCGATGAGCGCCGACGATCACTCGGACGACATAAAGCAGCACAGCGAGGCCGAGCGCGGCGACGAGGACGACACCTCGCGCGACGCGCCCGAGCACGCGCAGGGCAAGCTCGCCGCCGGCGCGCGCGCGCCGGACAAGTCCGCGGGGCCGTCCGAGCTGCCGCTGCTGGTCGAGTCCGACCACACGCAGCCGTCGCAGCGGCTGAGCACCTGGCAGAAGGCGCGCGACCTGACGGGACGCCTACGCCGCGGCGAGGGCGGCAGCTTCTTCGTCTGGCTGCGCCGCACCGTGCGGCTATGGGGCTTTCTCGCCTTCGTGCTGATCGTGCTGGCGCTCTTTCGGCGCGTGGTTCTGCCCTTCGTGCTCGCCACGCTGGT
>JAGQIK010000057.1 GCA_020431405.1 Myxococcales bacterium | reverse complement strand
GCGGCGAGGGGCGGCTGGTGTGGGTCTTTCCTCAGGGCGCCGAGCGACCCGCCGGCGTGCGGCCGCTCGGCTTTCTGCCAGGCGCCGCGGCCATCGCGCGCCTCGCGCCGCACGCGCGCGTGGTGCCGCTGGCGTTGCGCTACGAGCACCAGGAACGCGAGCAGCCCTACGTCTACGTCGAGATCGGCACGGCGCTCGAGCCGCAGCGTGATGTGCTCGCGGGCTGCGCCGCGCAGCAGGTCGCGGTGCAAGGGGCCCTCGAGCGCATCGACGTGGCGCTCACCGTCAACGACATGGCGCGCTACGAGCGGCTGCTCGGCACCCGACCTGGACGCCTAGCGCGCTTTGGCGAGTGGGCGCTGTCGCGCCTCTTTGGCTAGCGCGACGACGGGATAGCGCTTGGGCGGCATCGGCCAGCTCGCCATCAGGCCGCGCGCGGGCACGGCGTAAACCTGCTCGCGGCGCAGGCCGGTGCGCGCCAGCACGCCATTGGCGGCGAGCAGCCCCGACATGCAGGCGGCCTCCATCAACATCGCCGGACGCGGCAGCGCGACCCAGTCGCCAGCGAGAAAGAGGCCTGGCACGTCGGTCTCGACGCCCGGGCGCGCGCTGGCCATGCCGACGTGAAAGGCGGCGAAGTTGGCGTTGAGCTGCAGGTGCTCGAGGCGTACGCGCTGGCCTCGCAGCGCAGGCAGCGCGCGCTCGGCCTCGGCGAGCAGCCCATCGCGCACCTCGCGCTCGTCGAGCCCGTCGGGTACGGCGTAGCAGTGAAGCTCGTAGACGCAGCCGCCGTGGCGCTCGCTCCAGCGCTGCGCCGAGCCGTTCACGCGGCTGACGACGGCTACGGCGTCGAGCACCTGCTCGCGCTCGGTGATCACGAAGAGCGGCATGTCGGCCGGCAGCTCGGCATCGCTGAACACGCGCAGCACGGCGTAGCGCTGTGATGGCCGCAGCGCGCGCAGCGCCGCGAGCGCTCGCGGATAGCGCCCGGCGAGCGCGCTCGAGCCCTCGGCGATGGCGCGCGCGCCGACCACGTCACAGGCGAGCACCACGTCGTCGAAGCGCTCGCCGTCGACGAGCAACGCGTCGTCGCCGCCGTCGTCGCTCGCCGGCGCGATGACGCCCACGCCGGCGCCGAGGCGCAGCGTTACGCCCACCTGCGCGAGGTGCTCGCGCAGCGGCCGCAGCAGCGCGCGCTCGTAGTCGTCGTCGGGGTAGTCGTAGATCAGACCCGCGTCGTTGCTGAGGTAGTAGAAGTGGAAGCTCTTGATCAGCTCCGCCATCGACATGCGCTGCTCGTCGGCGAAGAAGGCGCGCGCGAAGGTGCTGAAGGCGAGGCGCAGCCGCCGCGGCAGACGCGCCTTGTCGGCGAACTCGGCGAAGCTCACGCCGTCGTAGGCCGCCGGCGTGGCGACCGGGTCGTAGCGCAGAAAGGCGTCCATGTTGTCGAGCGTGGGGCGGCTCTCGAGCACGTCGCGCCAGCTGAAGATGCCCGCGCGCGCCATGGAGAACATGTTGAGCAGCGGCGCGGTGTCGAGCTCGGCGAATCCGATCTGCTCGCCGCCGCGCTCGATGATCACGTAGTCGCCGATGCTCTTCATCGACTGGCGCAAGCCGAGGCGCGAGAGGAACGCGTCGAGGTTGTAGTAGTGGCGAAAGAAGGCGTGAAAGCCGTGCTCCATGTCGACCTCGTGCGCGACGCCTTCGTCGTCGACGAGGCGCTCGCGCCAAGCGCCGATCTTGCCGCCGAGGTGCTCGTTCTTTTCGAGCAGGGTGACGGCCATGCCGCGCTGAGCCAGCGTGCTGGCGGCGGTGATGCCAGCGATGCCGCCGCCGATGACGGCCACGCGTCGCGGCTTGCCGTCGCCCGAGCGCGCGAGCGGCAGCGACGTGTCGATCTCGACGATGGGCTGGCGGTAGCCGCCCAGCGCGCGCTCGATGCCGCGCGCCAGCAGCCGGCGCAGCGCCAGCAGGGCAGGGCGCCGGTCGGGCGCGAGGATGCCGCCGGGCTCGACGCGCTGCCAGCGACCGCGCCAGTTGATGCGGCGCGAGATCAACGCGCGCGCCCAGGCGAGCGCCAGCAGCACGTCGGAGAGCAGCACGTCGTAGGCCAAAGACCCGCGCTGCGCGCCGGCGACGCGCCGCGCGCCGAGGCCGACGAGCGCGCGCGCACCGAGCGCTACGCCGGCGGCCGCCGCGGCCTGCCACCAGCGCACGTCGCCGCGCGCGGCGAGCAGCAGCGCGCAGGCGCACAGCGGCAGCGTGGCGAACAGCAGCAGCGGATAGCTCACCATCAGCCACGGCCGCTGCGCGCGCACCACGGCGAGCCAGCGCGCGTAGCGTCGCACCACGGCAGCGAAGTCGCGCCCGCTCGCGCGCGAGATCGGCCTGACGGCGACAGCGCGCACGCTGTGGCCCTGCTCGCGCAGCCGGCGGGCCAGCTCGACGTCTTCGCCGAGGTGCCGCGAGAGCGCCTCGAAGCCGCCCGCGCTGCGCAGGGCGTCCACTCGCACGGCGAAACATTTGCCGACCAGGCTGCGCTGGTCGAGGCCGCACAGCACGACGAACGATTGCAGCGAGCTGCAAAGCAGCGCGCGCGAGGCACGGTCGCCGAGCGTGTCGCCGGCGCGCTCGACGAAGGGCGCCCACGTGGCGGCGGCGTCGCCGGCGACGAGCGGCGCCACCAGCCGGTCGAGGTCAACGCTCTGCAGGTCGACGTCGCTGTCGACGTTG
>JAGQIK010000472.1 GCA_020431405.1 Myxococcales bacterium | reverse complement strand
GGTGTTTCCGCGCAACCTGCGCACGCTCGCGGGTTTGGGGCGGCTCGACGACGTGTGCGCGCTGTTGGTGGGCGCGGATCGCGGCAAGCTCGCGCGGGGCGCGGCGCCGGACAAGCGCTGGCGCGGCGCGGGCGAGTGGCCGTCCACCGCGCAGCCGGCGGTGATCGTCGCCGACGCCTTTCGTCACGCCGTGGCGTGCGGGCAGCGCGGCAGCGCCGAGGCGCTGCTGGCGGCAGCCTTGGAGATCGAGGAAGGCGCGCTCGAAGCGCTGGTGGCGCGCGCCGGCGGCAGCAGCGCGCTGTGCGACTTCTTGCTGGCGCGGCGCCACGTGCTGCACATCTGGGGCGAGCAGGCGCTGGCGCCGTGGCTGCAGGAGATCCTCGCCGAGGCCGACGGACGCAACGTCGTCGACGATGCCTTGCTCAAGCGGGCAGCCGAGGCTGCGCGCGCGAAGGGCCACGTCGCGATCAACGAGCGCATCCTCGCCGCCGTGCCGCGCCGGCTTCGCGCCGCGCGCACGCGCCCGTTCAACGACGCGCGGGCCGAGCGGTTCCTCTTCGCTTGCCAACACGGCGTGGTGGAGCTGGTCGAGGAGCTGCTCGCCAGCGAGCCGGCGCTAGCGGGCGCGCGCAACAAGTGGGGGCAGGGTCCGCTGCACTTGCTCGCGGCGTATGCGCCGCATGGCGCCGCGGCGCTGGCGCGAAGACTGATCGGCGCGGGCGTCGCGGTCGACGGCGGCGGGATGTGGACGCCGTTGCTGACGGCGTCGCTGTGGGCCGACGCCTCGCTGGCGCGCGTGCTGATCGAGGCGGGCGCGACGCTCGAGCAGCCGACGTCGGCGCTCTGGATGGCGGCGACCGCCTCGCGGTTCAACTCGCGGGTGCAGGGGCACGATTACCTCGAGATCGTCGGCGTGCTGATCGACGCTGGCGCGGACGTCGACGCGTGCTGCGACTGGGGCAGCACGGCGTGGGGCAACGCCGCCGCGGTGGTGCGGCTGCGGCTCGAGCGCGCCGGGGCCGCGCCGCGCGAGCGTGTCGAAGGGCGCGAGCGCGGCTGCTACTCGCCGTCGACCGGCTTGTCGCCGCTGCTCGAGGCGCTCGCCGCGGGCGACGAGGCGAGCGCGCGAGAAATGGCGTCGCAACGCGGCGGCGGCGACCTCGACGAGGAGGCCGCGCTCGGCGACGAGGCGCGCGTGCGGTGGCTGCTGCGCGAGCGTTACGACTACACGCGCTGCGTGCACGGCCACGGCGACGCCGGGCGGGCGCTGCACTTCGCGGCCTACTTCGGACAGGCGGCGATGGTGAAGCTGTTGCTCGACGTGGGCTACTCGATGGCGGCGCCCAACGCGCCCGAGCCGAGCGGCGTGTCGCGCGGACCGAAGCCGACGCACGGCAAGACGCCGCTCGAGATCGCCGCGGCGCGCGGACACGCTGCCGTGGTCGACGCGCTGCTGGCGCACCTCGACGATGAAGAGGCCTGATGCGCAGCGCTAGGGTGTCGCCTAGGCGGCTGCGCGCGCGCGCACGCGGTCGAGGTGGTCGAGCGCGGCGCGTGCGATAGGCTCGGAGGCTTTGACGCAGTCGTTGATGCCGACGCCGCGGTAGGCGTTGCCGCTGAGGTAGAGCCCTGGCAGCGCGGCGAGGCGCGCGTCGATGCGCGCCAGCCGGTCGCCGTGGCCCACGTTGTATTGCGGGATGGCGCGGCGATGGCGAAAGACGCGAACGAAGCAGGGCGCGTCGCGCAGGCCGAGCAGCGGCGTTAGCTCGGCGCGCGCGATGCCGACGATCTCTTCGTCCGACAGCTCGAGCACGCCGCGGTCGCGTGCGCCGCCGTACATCACGCGCAGCAGGGCGTGTCCGGCGGGGGCGCGGCCGTTGAAGATCGTCGAGCTGAAGAGCGAGCCCAGCAGACGCAGGCCTGCGTGGCGCGGCGAGAGGAAGCCGAAGCCGTCGAGTGGGTGGCCGACGTCGTCGCGCTTGAAGCCGAGGCAAGCCACGGCGATGGGGGCGTACTCGATCTCGCGCACGAGCGTGGCGAGCGCGGGGTCCACGCCTTCGAGCAAGGCGGCGGCCTGTGGCGCGGGGCAGGCCAGCACCACGGCGTCGGCGGCGATCTGCTCTCCGGCGTGTACGACGAAGGGCGAGCCGGCGCTCTCGGCGCGCGAGAGGCCGTTGACCGGGCGCTCGAGCTCGAGCGTGCGGCCGACGTCGGAGGCCAGCGCATCGATGAGCTCCTGCATGCCGCCGGCGAACGAGGTCAGCCGCCCGCTGGGCCCGGCGCCCGGCGTGCCGGCGGCTTGTCCGCGGCGCTTGCGCTCGATCTGCAGCTTGATCATCCCGCGGATCAGGCTGCCGTGCTCGCGCTCGACAGCGACCACCTTGGGAAAGCAGCTCTGCACGCTGAGGCGTTCGGGATCGCCGGCGAAGATGCCGCTCTGCATGGCGTCGATCAAAGTGGCGAAGGCCTCGTGGCCGATGCGTCGCTTGGCGAACGAGGCGATGCTCTCGTCGGCGAGCTCGTCGGTGCGCGGCGGCACGAGCGGCTCGCAGAGCAGGCGCAGCTTGGCGCGGGCGCTCAGCAGCGGCGTGGCCACCAGCGAAGGCGGCGAGGGCGACAGCTCGTGCAGGCGCGCGGGACGGCGGCCGCTCGCGCCACGCGCGAGGAAGCGCTTTTCGGCGGCGTCGTTGGCCGGCGTGGGCGTCAGGCCGAGCTCGCGCGACAGCTCGAGCGTCTGCGGTACGCTGTCGAGAAATCCGGCCGGTCCCCACTCGCAGAGGAACCCGCTGTCGCGCACGCTCTGCACCTTGCCGCCGGGCACGGACGACGCCTCGAGCAGAAACACGCGCGGTGCGGGGCGCTGTTCGGCGCGCGCGATCTCGCGCAAGGCGCGGGCTGTGAGCAACCCAGAGATGCCGCCGCCGATGACGATCACGTTCATGGCGATCTCAGCGCTGCGTCAGGCGGTGTACCGTCTCGACGACGAAGCGTGCGTTCTCGACGGGGGTGGGAGGCAGCACGCCGTGGCCGAGATTGAAGATGTGTCCGTCGCGTCCGGCGGCGGCATCGACGACCTGCTGCACGCGTTTTTCGAGCGCCGGCTGGTCCATCAGCAAGCAGCACGGATCGAGGTTGCCTTGTACTGCGCGGCGCTCGCCGACGATGCGCCAACCTTCGTCGAGGTCGATGCGCCAGTCGAGGCCGATCACCTCGGCGTCGACGGTGGCCATCTGCGGCAGCAGCGTCGCCGTGTCGGTGCCGAAGAGGATGCGCGGCACGCCGAGGCCGCGAAGCTCGTCGAAGATGCGCTGGTGATAGGGCAGGGCGAGCTCGGCGTAGTCGCTCGGCGAGAGCACGCCGACCCACGAGTCGAAGACCTGCACGGCGTGGCAGCCGGCCTCGACCTGCGCCTTGAGGTGCTCCACCACCTGGCGCGCGAGCTTGTCGAGCAGCTGATGCGCCGTCTTGGGCGCGGCGAAGAGCATGCGCTTGAGATCGGCGTAGCTCTTGGAGTGGCCGCCTTCGGTGAGGTAAGCGGCGAGGGTGATGGGGCCGCCGGCGAAGCCGATCAGCGGCACCTCGCCCTGGAAGTGGTCGTTGAAGATCTCGATGGCGCGCATCACGAACGGCATCGTCGCCAGCGGGTCGACCACCTCGAGCGCCGCCACGCCGGCCTCGTCGCGGATCGGGTCCGAGAGCTTGGGCCCCGAGTGCGTCAGCTCGACGGGGGCGCCCATGGCGCGCAGCGGCACCAAGATGTCGCTGAAGATGATGCCCGCGTCGACGCCGAGCTCCTCGACGGCGTTGACGGTCACCTCGGCGGCGACGTCTGGCGTCGAGCAGAGCTCGAAGAACGACATGTTCTGGCGGATCGCCTGGTAGCTGGCCTGGTAGCGGCCCGCCTGACGCATCAGCCACACGGGCGTGCAGTCGACGGGACGGCGGTAGCAGGCATCGATGAAGCGGGTCTTGCGAGACATGGGCGCAGCATAGCGCATCAGGAGTTGCTGTCGTCGCGTCATCGACTGCGTGTACCTTGTGTCCCATGGCCGTCAAAGTCGCCGACTTCGAGATCGGCTCGGGCGCCCCGCTGGCGCTCGTGGCGGGGCCCTGCGTGATCGAGCCCGGCGATGCGCTGCAGCGCACGGCCGACGCGCTGGCCGAGCTCGCCGTGCGCCTCGACATCTCGGTGGTGCTCAAGGCGAGCAGCGAAAAGGACAACCGCTCGAGCGCCGAGAGCTATCGCGGCCCCGGTCTCGAGCGCGGGCTCGAGCTGCTGCGGCGCGCCGGCGAGGCCAGCGGGCTGCCGCTGACGTCCGACGTTCATCGCGTGGAAGACGTGAAAGCGGCGGCCGCCGTGCTCGACCTGATCCAGGTGCCAGCGCTCTTGTGCCGCCAGACCAGCTTGCTCGAAGCCGTCGGTGCCGCCGGCAAGCCCGTCAACGTCAAGAAGGGCCAGTTCGCCAGCACCAAGCTGATGGCCGGCGCTCGCGACAAGCTGCGCGCCGCCGGTGCGCCCGGCGTGCTCTTCACCGAGCGAGGCACCTTCTTCGGCTACGACCAGCTCGTCGCCGACACGCTCAACGTGCCACGCCTACGCGCCCTCGGCTGCCCCGTGATCTTCGACGCCGGCCACGCCGCGGCGAACGCCACCGAGATCCCGACGCTCGCGCGCGCCGGTGTCGCGGCGGGCGCCGACGCGCTGTTCATCGAGGTGCACCCCGATCCCGAGGCGGCGCTATGTGATGGCCAACGCATGCTGGCTCTCGACCAGCTCGAGGCGCTGGTGCGGGAGGTGAAGGACATCGCAGCGGCGACGCGCGCGCGCGGGTGAGTGTCTAGACGCCAAGGGCGCGCGAGCGTGGGGGGACGCCTCCTGCGTTGGTGGTTAGGGCGCGTTCGGGCGCGGCTGGGCTGAGAGGGGATGGGGAGGCTGGTGGCCTGCGGACGTTTGGCGTGGTTGGCGGGGCGTGGAGGGTGCGCGCGCGTGCCTTTGGCGGGCCGTGGCGAGACGCCTCGGGGCGTTGTGCGTGCGCGGGCGTTGGCGGCGCGGCGCTGATGGACTGTCGTCTTGGCGCGGCGAGCCGAGTTGCAGGCGTGGGGCGTGGGGGGACTGCGTGAAGGCTAGCGGCGTTTGCCTGGGATGTCGTTGACGCTGAAGCGGCCGCCTCGGCCGCGGCGCCAGCCGGTGGTGAGCAGG
>JAGQIK010000471.1 GCA_020431405.1 Myxococcales bacterium | reverse complement strand
ATCGTCGCCTTGGCCGCCACGCTCAGCCCGGCGCCCGACGCGACGGCCGCTGCCTTCACACCAGCCCCCGCGCTCGCGCCAGCGCTCGCACCCGCGCTCGCCGCCGCCGCCCCCGACGCGCTGCCGGCCGCCGCCGACACCACGCCGCTCACCACCGGTGGCGCGCCGACCAACCCGAGCGAGGCCCACAGTCGCCCGCCGACCTGCTGCATGGCAGCTGCCGGCGGTGCCTGGTCGTCACTCGCACGCTCGGCGTCGACCAACACCTGCAGTTTCTCGTCGAGCGGAGGCAGATCCGTCATGGTGTCTCTCCGTCGCCGACCTCGTCGACGAGCTCGCGCAGCTCGCGGCGCGCTAGCCGCAGCCTCGAGTAGAGCGTGTTGAGCGGCGCTTCGACGATCTCGGCGATCTCCGGCATGCTGTAGCCTTCGATGTCGTGAAGCACGAACACGTCGCGCTTCTTGACGTCGAGCTTGTCGAGCGCCTCGCGCAGGATGCGACATCGCTGCCGCGCGATGAGCTGCGCTTCGACGCCCCGTTGCGGCGCCGGCTCCGTCTCCCGATCTCCGTCGAGCACCTCGTGCCGCTGCACGGCGCGACGCCGATGCTCTGACGCCACGCGATATGCGATGCCTGTCAGCCACGGCCGCAGCGGGCGCTGCGCGTCGTAGCTGTCGAGGCGGCGATGCACGACGACAAACGCGTCGTGCGCGACATCTGCCAGGTGGCGCTCGGCGACACCCAAACGCCTCAGGACGCGCCACAAGTAGGCGGCGTTGTCGCGATAGACCTCGGTGAAGTCGAGCGCTGGCGAAGCAGGGGGTTGTTCAAGCGCCGCGGCGTCCACCTCGTAGGTTGGTCGCGAACGCGAGGATCCGTCACCACCGGCGCCTGATCGCTGTGTGGACCCGCTCACACCTCACCACACACGTACGCCGACGCCGATGCCGAACGCCGCAGCCACCGGCGGCGCGCGCCAGAGCTGCGCCTGCGTTGTCGACTCGAGGTAGCGCGCGCGCACCGCGAGCACGTCGAGCTGGGCGAAGCCATAGCCGAAGAGGCGCCAGAAGAGCGGCACATCGAGACCTGCGCGCAGCCCCGGCGCGAAATAGACGGTGCTGACCCGCTGCGCGTCGACCAGCCCGCGCCCGCCGCCGCTGAGCGCGCCCAGCGTCACGGCCGCGCAACCGTAGAGCCAGCGCCAGTGGCCGCAGCCGAGCAGCGCGCCGCCGACAAACATCGCGTCCACCGCCGCCTGCCCGGCGAGGTCCTCGCTGCTGCGTGCGTCGAATCGCCCCTCGACCCCGAGGCGCAGCCAGCCGCGGCGCACGGCGAGCTGCAGCGTGACACCGCCGCTCGCCGCTGGCGCGGCGCCGAGCGCCAGATGAAGCGCCGAACGCACGGTCCAAGCGAGCCGGCTGGCTGACCCCGTGGCGCTCTTGGCGACGCGCGCCACGTTCGAAGTCGAGGCGCGGCCGTCCACGCGCGCGGGCCGAGCACGCCGCGCCGTCTTGCGTGGCTGCGCAGCCACGGCGCGGGACGACGGCGCCAGCACAGCGCGGCTGGGATCGATCGCCACGCTGAGCGCGAGGGCGATGGCCTCGCCGAGCTCGCGACACTCGCTCGGCGCTGCGTCGAGCCGACGCCGCCCGCTGACGCGTCCATCGGCCTCGCGCAGCAGCACCGACGCGACCAGCTTGCCGCGCACCGATCGGATCGACACCTCGAGCCGCCGAGCCGCGCGCTCCGACCACGGCGAGCGACCCAGCCGCCGGCTGACCTCTCGGCGCAGCGTGAGCGGGCTGGGACAGTGCGACATCGCCGACGGCAGCGAGTAGGACAGCTCGAACTTCTCGGGGGTGCTCGCCCACGCCGACGTGCTCAGCGCGCACGCCACCATCAGCGCGAGCGCGTCGAGCGGTGCACGGCGATGGGGGGCGGGCACAGGCTCAGTCTGTGCCAATCGGTAGCGCTTGGCTACAAAGCTGCTGGGCACAGCTTGCAGCGCTCCAGCGGTTCGTCGACAGCCACCGGCGAAGGGGGGTCGTGCCGGTTAGTTGTTTGCATCAGGATGATGCGAAGAAAAGGTCCTAGGCGAGATACCAAGTGGTGGGGTCTAGGGCTGCCAACGAACCACTGCAGCGCTGCAACAAAGGGCGCGGCCGCCCTTTCGGCGGCCACGCCCGGAAAAAGAAAATCTCGGTGGTGTGAGTCGGCGTCGGCGACGAGCGGCTAGTGCCAGTTGCGGCCTTCACCCGCGTCGGCGCCGAAGTTCTCCTGTAGGGCGTTCGTCATGACAGCCATCACCGTCAGGCGGCCCGAGCGATTCTGGTCGAACAGCGTGGCGCCGTGGTGCACCACCGATCCGGTCTGCACGCCGGTGTAGGGGTGGATCACGTAGGTGACCCAGTTGGTGCAGTTGCGGCCCGTGCGTACGGGATCGCCGCCGCCGTAGTTCCACGGCGCGTTGGTGCGCGTGGTGATCTCGTGGGTCGTGCGCTGCTGCTCTTCGGCAGACAGCGCGACGGGAAACGCCGTGCGCGGGCTGCCGGGTCGGTAGGTGTCCCCCGCGCCGTATCGATCGTGGTGCTTGTCGCCGATGCGCATGTACGACCAGCCGGGCTTGCCGGTCTTGAGGTTGTTGCCGAAGAACGGCTCGATGAAGCACTTGCCCGCCGAGAAGGTCTCGGTCCAGGCCGCGACCTTGTCCTGCGGCACGTTGACCAGGATGCGCGGCTGGCCGCTCTTGGTGACGGTCGCCACGGGCAGGTCGTGCTCCTTGGCGAACTTGAGCGCCGTCTGGTAGCTGCGCTTGCCGTGCTCGTTACGGATCTGCGGGATGAGCCGCTCGGCGGCGGTGTGCTGGGTGGCGAAGCGGCGCGACACGCGGCGCTGCTGGCGCCCTCCACGCTCGGCGAGCGCCGAGGAGCCGATCAACAGTGAAGCGATGGAAAACAGGATCAGGGTATTGCGACGGGTCTTCATCTCGTGAACCTCCCCAGGGGGCTGATATCGCAGAGACGGCCTAGAGCACTGTTCGTACCAGATCTGCAAATGCCCTAAGATTCTGAAATAAAACACCAATCCGAAACTGCCGACGCCTGTGTGCGCACGGCTTTCGGACCCTCGCGCGACACGTCGCCGGTTTTCGGAGTCGTGGCAGCAACTCCTGTCGCTCCCCGTGTATGCTGGCTTTGCCTGCATGACCAAGCACGACAGTTTCAACACGACGCTTGATTCGGTCGACACGGGGACGGCCACGACGAGCGCCGATCCGTCGACCGGACCGCTGCGGCCGCTGGTCGGCGCGCGCTTGACGGCCCTCGGCGGGCCGGTCGCCGGCTCGACCTTCGACGTCGGTCTCAGCGAGTCGCTCATCGGGCGGCGCGATCCGGCGGAGATCGTGCTCAACGATCGCGCCGTATCGTCACGACACGCGCGGCTCGTCTGCACCGTCAGCGACGAGGGCGACGAGCCGACGGCGCAGTACCTGCTCGAGGATCTGGGCAGCAAGAACGGCACGTTCCTCAACGGCCGGCGCCTCGAGCAAAACAAGCTGGTCTCGCTGGCCGTCGGCGACCGCATGCGCGTCGGCTCCACGGTGTTGCTCTTCTCGCGCCACGACCCGGTCGAAGAGCAGCTGCTGCAGTCGCGAAAGATGGAGGCCCTCGGCCGCCTCGCTGGCGGCGTAGCCCACGATTTCAACAACCTGCTCGGCGCCCTGCTCGGCAACGTCAACTATCTGCAGGCCCAGCCGCCCACCACCGAGGAGCTCGCCGAATGCCTCGCCGACATGGAGGCTGCGACCCGCCGCGGCATGGAGCTGACGATGCAGCTGTTGGGCTTCGCCCGCGGCGGCAGCTCGGACATCAAGCCCATCGACGTGCGCGAGGTGATCGAGCAGACCATGCGCCTGCTCGAGCGCACCTTCGATCGCGCCATCTCGGTGCGCTCGCACATCGACGACGGCCTGTGCGTGCTCGCCGACCGCTCGCAGCTGCAGCAGGTGCTGATGAACGTGTGCATCAACGCGCGCGATGCGATGCCCGGCGGCGGCGAGCTGAGCCTCTCAGCGGCGCTCACCACCATCCGCGAAGACAGTAATACTGCGGCGTTTTTGAGCGACGGCAACTACGTGCGGCTGCGCGTGGGCGACAGCGGCTGCGGCATGGACAGCGCCACCGTGGAGCGCGCCTTCGACCCGTTCTTCACCACCAAGCCGCGCGGCGAAGGCACCGGGCTCGGACTGGCCACGGTCTACGGCATCGTCTCGGACCACGGCGGCCATGTCGAGCTCGAGAGCGAGTTGCTGGTCGGCACCACCGTGACGATCTATCTGCCGGCGCTCGATCCGTCGATCCGCCCCGAGCCGCCGCAGCCATCGCAGCACGAGACCGATCGCATCGGCGGCGTGGTGCTCGTCATCGACGACGAGGAGCCGGTGCGACGCAGCACCCAGCGGCTGCTCAAGCGCTTCGGCTTCGAGGTGTTGTGCGCCGACGACGGCGCCCAAGGGCTCGCGATCTTCGAGGCGCACCGCGAGCTGATCGATCTCGTGCTGCTCGACGTGATCATGCCGGAGATGGCCGGAGACGAAGTCTACGAGCGGCTGCGCGAGATCGACCCCGAGCAGCCGGTGGTGCTGATGACCGGCTACGCGCCGGGCGAGCAGAGCCGGCGACTGGTCAACCAGTCAGGGCTCGACGTGCTCAAGAAGCCCTTCGACGCCGACCAGCTGCGCGCGGCGGTGACGGCGCACATCCGGCGTCACGATCCGTAGCCGCTTGGGAGCGTTGACAGCGCGCTCGAATCGATCAGAAGGCCTCCAACCGATTGGCGTAAGATAGACGTCGCCGGCGGCGAGACCGCGCTGCCGGCGGCACACGTTTGTGTGTGCAGGGCGCCGCTCGCGCGGCACGGGGGATGGCTGAGCGGCCTTTCACGGAGGCTGGTCAGGCGTCCCTCGCGACCCGGGAGCCCCGCGCTCGCACGAGCACGGCAACAACGCAGCAAGCAAGCAACCCGAGGAGAGACGCATGGCGAAGACGCTTCACGTTCGTTTCGAGGGTCGCAGCTACGATCTCGATCTCGAGCAGCTGCGACTGCCTGCTGGTGCGAGCGACGCCGACGTCCGACAGGCCGTCGCCGGCTACCTCGACATCGGCCTGCACCGACTCGACGCCTACGTGGTCGAGCGGCACCGCAACGGCAACCTGACCCTGCGCCCGGAGGCGGTCTTCGGTTAGCGTAGGCCCATAACCCTTCACGACAGGAGGCGCTTCATGAGCCGCAACGAGCAGGACATCCGCGTCGGCATCCTCAACACGCTCCTGTCGACGCCCCACCGACAGCTCGAGGACATCTACCTGGTTCACCAGGAGATGATCGAGCAGGACCCGCGCTTCTACCCGCACCTCGCTGCCTGGTACTTCAAGCACGGCGAGGTGCGCGACCACAAGGACATGTTCGTCATCTGCCTCGTGATGTCGAAGGCACGCGGTCACCGCGACGTCGGCCTGGCGCTGCTGCGCAAGCTGCCGCCGCACCAGGTGGCGCGTGTCGTCAGCTTCATCCGAGGCACGCGTAGCAAGCGTCGCGTGCGACAGGCGCAGCCGCAGCAGCGTCGCGGTCGTCGCGGTCGCGCGCAGCGAGCGCAGGCGCGCGCCAACGAGGCGCAGAACGCAGAGCCGCAGGTGATCGAGGTCAAGCAGGGCCTCTTCGCCTCGCCGCCGCGCGCGCTGCGCACCGAGGTGGAGCGCTACCTGCGCGAGCGCGAGGCGAAGCCGGAGATGTTCGACAACGCGGTGCTGCACGCGCGCAAGGACCTCAAGACGCTTTACGCGGTATTCCACGTCAAGCCGGGCGAGCGCGCGCAGGCGGTGCTCTTCGACAACAGTCCGCCGGAGGACAGCAAGCTCTACATGGTCAAGGTTCTGGCCAAGGCGAGCGATCCGGTGGAGCAGGCGAAGCTCATCGCCAAGCACAAGGTGCCGTACCGCGTCGCGAGCACGGTGATCAAGTCGATGACGCCGGCCGTCATCGCTGCGCTGGTCGACGTCATGTCGCCGCAGGAGCTCATCAACAACATGGGCTCGCTCAAGCGGCGTGGCGCGCTCGACAACGCGGCGATCAAGAAGCTCGTCGAGAAGAAGCTGCAGGCCGCCAAGAAGGACGACCGCGTCCAGGCCTACAAGGCCAAGGAGGCGATCAAGGCGGCGGGCATCGGCGGCGAGCTGGCCGAGCAGCTCGACGACATCACCGAGGCGCGCATCAAGGCCAAGGGTGCGATCAAGCGCACGACGGCGCTGCTCGTCGACAAGTCGTCGTCGATGGAGCAGGCCATCGAGCTCGGTCGCCGACTGGCCGCGATGGTCTCGGCGGTGATGGAGGCGGATCTGTACGTCTACGCCTTCGACACCATCGCCGTGAAGATCGACGTGCCGAGCGGCGGCGCTGACCTCAAGGCCTGGGAGCAGGCTTTCGAGGGCATCCGCGCGTCGGGCTGCACGTCGTGCGGTGTGCCGCTTTCGTGGATGCAGAAGCGAGGCGAGCGCGTCGAGCAGATCATCATGATCTCGGATCAGGAGGAGAACTCGCAGCCGTTCTTCGTCAAGGCGTTCGAGTCGTACGCGGCCGCGCTGGCGCCGCCGCACGTCGTATTCGTGCGAACGCGCGGCGCGAGCCAGTACCTCGAGAATGCCTGCCAGAAGGCCGGCATCGCGTTCGACGCCTACCAGTTCGGTGGTGACTACTACGCGCTGCCGAACCTGATCCCGCTGCTCACGCAGCCGTCGCGTCTCGATCTCGTGATGGAGATCATGGACACGCCGCTGCCCGAGCGGCGCGCGAGCTAAGCCGAGCCTAGGGCGCGGTCCCGTCGCTGTTGGCAGCGGGGCCGCGCCCTTTTTTCCTTCCATGACCGATATCGAAGACCTCATCGATCAGCTCGACGCCGAGGAGAAGCAGGGCCTCGAGCAGCGCTTCGTCGCGCCCGTGATCGCGGGCAGCAAGGTCACGGTGCGCATCGCCGGCATCGTCTACGAGCTTTCGGTCAAAGGCGAGCTCGAGCCCGGCTTCTACGTGCTGCAGCCCGAGGATCGCCACAGCGCGCGCGTCGTTCGCGCCTGCAAGAAGCGCGAGGCCAAGGCCTATCTCGAGCTCTTCGTGCAGGCGCGCGTGGTGCTCGTCGACCAGGTCGACGACGTCTGGTTCGGCCTGCAGGCGGTCGGCGGCACGCAGCGGCTGACTATCGAGGGGCTCGTCCCCGTGCAGCTGTGCGAGGGCGCTGGGCGCTTCGATCAAGTGCTGGCGCGCTTCGATGGCAAACGGCTGTGGTTCGAGGGGCGCGACCGGCGCCGCGAACGCGCGGTGGCCGACTACCTGCGCACGAGCTTCGGCGAGGAGCTCCCTGCCGACGAGCTCGACCGCAAGGGCCTCACGCCGCAGGAGCGCCAGGCCTACGCGCTAGCGCAGATCCGCGACAAGGAGCGCCGCGGCCAGACCGTCGAGGAGCGGCTGCGCGAGGCGCTGTCGCACGCCGGCGGGCAGCTGGCGAGCTTCATCGAGCACGCCGATCGCTACCAGGTCGTCTGGAACGTCGGCGGCCAGCGCTACGCGTCGGCCATCGGCAAGGACGACCTGACGGTGATGGTGGCGGGTATCTGCCTGTCGGGGCAGGACCGTCACTTCGACCTGCAGAGCCTCGTCGGCGTGATGCGCGAGGCGCAGGGTGACGTGCTGCGCATCGGCGACGGCGGCATGGACGTCGGGCGCTACTTCGAGATCCATCCGGAGGACCGGCCGCGCGAGGGCGGGCAGCAGCAGCAGCAGCAGCAGCAGCAGCGCGGGCGACGACGAGGGCGGCGCGGGCGGCGGCGCTAGCGCTAGGGCGTCGGGTTCTTGCAACAGACGGCGGCTGACAGCTGCGTAGCCGCGGGCAGCGCCTGCCAGTAGGCGCCGTTGCCCGAGTCGTTGAGGCCCAGCCGGCGGCAGGTGCTCGCCGTCGCGACGCCGAGGTTTCCGGAGGTCGACTGGTCGAGCACACTGGCGTTGGCGCAGCTCCACGCAACGTCGGTCTGCGCGACGCTAAAGTTGATGCACCCCGAGCAGGAGGTGTTGCTCGGCGCTTGTAGGTTGGGGCCACCGCCAATGCAGGCACTGACCCACCCGACGAGCATCGTCGCCTTGGTGGTGCCGCCGCGGGCGCGGAATTCGCTGCCCATACACACATGCCAACCGCCCGCCACGTTGCAGAGCTTGCTGGCGTTGCACTGATCGAGCCCACCGAGGGCAGACGTGCAGACATGCATGCTGCCGTCGTAAGTGAAGGCCACGCTGGCATTGGCACTGCAGGGCGATGTGACGATCCCCTCGGAGACGATCGGCTTGTCCAGCGCGATGTCCTTGGGCTTGATCCCCTCGTCAGGTAGCGGCGGCTTGGTGTCCACCGTCGCGTCGCGAGGTGGCGCGTCGCGAGGCGCGTCGAGCGTGTCCAGGTCCAACGGCGGCACGGGGATGTCCTGGCCGACGCTGACCTCGGGGCCGCCCACTTCCAGCGGCGCAGGCTGGTCGCTCGCCGCGTCCATCGCTGCACCGCCCGCGCCGCGCTGCTCCGACGCACGTAGGCAGCCGGTGGTTCCGCCCGCGATCAGCAGACACCACGCGAGGCCCCACAGCACGCCGCGAAAACTCACCGCTCCATTGTAGCGCGTCCGCCGCTATCATCGCCTGAGTTACTCATGTCTGCGGGTTCGAGCTCATCTACGGCGCT
>JAGQIK010000470.1 GCA_020431405.1 Myxococcales bacterium | reverse complement strand
GGTCGCGCTGCTCGACGCCGAGTTCCCCGACGAGGATGGCTGGAGCTTCGTAGAGGACGACGAGGTCAGCGCGGCACCGACACCCGAGCGCGCGCGGGACGACGCCGCGCGGCCTGCCGCGCTCGCAGATGACGACGGCCTCGCGGGCGACGACGAGGACGACGACGGCCCCATCGCCGCACCGGTCGAGCTCGAGCGCGAGCCCGACGACCCCGACGGCGATCAAGTCTTCTCC
This sequence comes from Myxococcales bacterium, assembly GCA_020431405.1. Classification (GTDB taxonomy): domain Bacteria; phylum Myxococcota_A; class Polyangia; genus JAGQIK01. Next base: position 1,815 of record JAGQIK010000470.1, on the reverse strand, counting down.
GCGCTCGACGAGATGACCGACGACGAGTGGAGCAAGACCTTCGCCGGCCAGCTGCGCTGCGTGGTGCCGGTGCGCCTCGGCGTGCGCGCAAACAAGGTCGAAGACTTCGACGCCGGCGAGCTCGACGTGCGCGCCGGCGAGAACGTGGTCGTGGAGACGGACCGCGGGCTGGCCATCGGCACGGTCGTCTACCCGCCCATGCGCCGCATGGTGCGTGACGAGCTGCCGCGCGTTCTGCGCACGCTCGACGCCAACGACCAGCGCCAGCGCGCGCGCAACGAGCAGCGCCAGGACGAGGCGTTCAGCCTCTGTCACGAGCGCATCCGCGCGCGCGAGCTGCCGATGAAGCTCGTGCGCGTCGAATATCTGCACAGCGGCAACAAGGCGCTCTTCTACTTCGCCGCCGAGAGCCGCGTCGACTTTCGCGAGCTGGTGCGCGACCTCGCGCGCAAGCTGCACGTGCGCATCGAGATGCGACAGGTGGGCGTGCGCGACGCCGCTGGCCTCACCGGCGGCATCGGCTCCTGCGGCCAACAGCTGTGCTGCTCGCGTTTCCTGCAGCGCTTCGATCCGGTCAGCATCCGCATGGCCAAGGATCAGAATCTGGTCCTCAACCCGACCAAGGTGTCGGGTCAGTGCGGCCGCCTCAAGTGCTGCCTGGCCTACGAGCAGAAGCTCTACCACGAGGCGCGCAAAGGCCTGCCCAAGACCGGCAAGCGCGTGGAGACGCCCGACGGTCGCGGCATCGTGCGCGAGGTCGACATCCTGCGGCGTCTGGTGCGCGTGCTGCTCGAAGAGGGCAAGCTCGAGACGTACCCGGCCAACCTTGTCACCGCCGCGGACCGCGCCGGCGGCCCCGGTGGCGGTAGCGGTGGCGGTGGCGGTGGCGGCAGCGACTCGGACGGAGGCGACGACGACGACAAGCCGCGTCGTCGGCGCACGCGCCGCCCGCCCGGCGCTGATGATGGCGCGCCGCCATCGGCAGACGACGCAGACCCTGCGCCGCCTGCATAGGCGCCTCGGCTACCGCAGGCCCTGGAATCGCACAGCGTGCTGTTCAACAAGATCTCATCGCCCGGCAAGCTCGGAGACGGCCTCACGCTCGAGGCCGCCTTGCGCGACGCGCGCTCGGCCACGCAGCGCGACGCGCGGCTATGCGCCATCGCGGCGCTCGGCGAAGCCTCGGCAGGCGACGACCGTGACGGCGCCGAGCGCGCCGGACGCTTGCTGCGCCAGCTGCTCGGTGACGACGCCGACAGCGAGATTCGGCAAGCTGCAGCGCTGGCCTGCGGCGAGCTCGGCGACCGCCGCGCCCTCGAGCTGCTGCGCGTGATCGCCGGCAGCGACCCGTCGCCCGCCGCGCGCCAGGGCGCCGTGATCGCGCTCGGCCGCCTCGGCGACGGACGCGACGCGCAGATCGTCGCCGCCGCGCTCGAAGACGCCGACGCCGACGTGCGCTTCCAAGCGGTGGGCGCCATCGCCGAGCTCGCGACCAACGCCCCCGCCGCGCGCGACGTCGCCGAGACCGCCCTGCCCGCGCGCCTCGCCGACGAGGACGCCGAGGTGCGAGGCAGCGCCGCGGCCGCCATCGGCGACCTCGAGCTCGGCAGCGCCAAAGACGCGCTCGTCGCGCTGCTCGACGACAGCGAGCGCGCCACGCGCCTCGAGGCCGCCGTCGCGCTGAGCCGCCTCGACGACCCGCGCGGTGCCGCCGTGCTCGCCGACAACGTCGGGCGCCGCGACGTCGGGCTGCTCGCCGCGGAGGCGCTCTATCGTCGCCCGCACCCCGACGCGCGCGACGCGCTGCTCGCCGCG
>JAGQIK010000469.1 GCA_020431405.1 Myxococcales bacterium | reverse complement strand
GATGGCGCGCGCGGCGATCGCGGAGGCGCGCGCGGCGCTCAGCGGCGACGAGACCAACCTGCACAAGGCTTCGATCCGCTCGCCCATCGACGGCGTGGTGCTGACGCGCAAGGTCGAGCCAGGCCAGACGGTGGCGGCGATGCTGCAAGCGCCGGTGCTCTTCGTGCTCGCCGAGGATCTGGCCTCGATGGAGCTGCGCGTCGATGTCGACGAAGCCGACGTCGGTCGCGTGCGCGCCGGGCAGCGCGCCACCTTCAGCGTCGACGCCTACCCACGGCGCACGTTCGAAGCGCGCATCGTGCGCGTGGGTCTCGGCTCGCAGGTCAAAGAGGGCGTGGTCTCCTATCCCACCGTGCTCGCCGTTCGCAACGACGACCTCGCGCTGCGGCCGGGCATGACGGTGACTTGCGAGATCGTCACGGCCCGTCGGGACGGCGCGCTGCTGCTACCCAACGCCGCGCTGCGATTTTCGCCAGCCGCCGCGACGCAACGCCGCCGCCGTCGTCGCGGGCTCGTCTCCGATCTGCTGCCACGTCCTCCGCACGTGGCGCTGAAAAAGCCGACAGCGCAAAAGACGCAGGTGGGCGGCAGCGCGCGCGTGTGGGTGCTGCGCGCGGGCGAGCTGGCGTCGCTGCAGATCACCGTCGGCGAGAGCGACGGTCGCGAGACCGAGGTGCTCGGCGGTGCGCTGCGCGATGGCGACCGCGTGGTGGTCGGCGGCAGCGCGGGTGGCTCGTGAGCAGCGACGCGCCTCAGCCGTTGGTCGCGCTGCGCGGCGTCACCAAGACGTACGGTGAAGGCGCCAGCGCGCTCTCCGCGCTGCGTGGCATCGACCTCGACATCGCGCCAGGCGAGTTTGTCGCGATCATGGGGCCGAGCGGCTCGGGCAAGTCGACGGCGATGAACATCCTCGGCTGTCTCGACACGCCCACCAGCGGCGAGCACCTCTTTCAGGGCGTGCACGTCGAGCGGCTCTCGCGCACGCAGCGCGCGCTGTTGCGGCGCCACTACCTCGGCTTCGTCTTTCAGGGCTACAACCTGCTGGCCCGCACCAGCGCGCTGGAGAACGTCGAGCTGCCGCTGATCTATCGGCGCTGGCCGCGCACGCGCCGGCGCGCCGCCGCGCTCGAGGCGCTCGCCGCCGTCGGGCTGGTGGACTGGCGCGCGCATCGGCCTTCGGAGCTTTCCGGCGGGCAGCAGCAGCGCGTCGCCATCGCGCGCGCGATCGTCACCGACCCCGAGCTGCTGCTCGCCGACGAGCCCACCGGCAACCTCGATAGTCAGCGCAGCCACGAGATCATGGCGCTGCTCGCCGGGCTCAACCGCGAGCGCGGCGTGACGCTGGTGATGGTCACGCACGAGGCCGAGATGGCGCGCTACGCCAGCCGCTCCGTACGCTTTCGCGACGGACTCGTCGAGCACGATGACGCCGCCTCGCACGGCGGCGAGCAGGCGGCCTGAGCGATGCTTCGCAACGCGCTACTGGTCGCGCTGCGCGAGGTGCGCCGCAACCTGCTGCGCTCGTTTCTCACGATCCTCGGCATCGTGATCGGGGTGTGGGCGGTGATCACGATGGTGACGCTCGGCCGCGGCGCCACGCGCGCCGTCTCGGCGCAGATCGCGACGCTGGGCAGCAACCTGCTGTTGATGCGGCCCGGCCAGCGCTTCGGCCCTGGCTCGGCCAACGCGCCCAACTTCAAGCTCGCCGACGCCGCGGCGATCCGCGACCAGATCGGCGGCCTCTCGGCGGTGGCGCCAGCGGCCAACCGCGTGGTCACCGCCGTCTACGCCGCGCGCAACTGGTCGACGGTGGTCACCGGCACGAGCAACGCCTACTTCGACGCCACCGGCTGGAACCTCGTGCGCGGACGGCGCTTCGCGGAGGGCGAGCTTCGCGCGGGCAAGGCCGTGTGCATCATCGGCGAGACCGTGCGGTCGAAGCTCTTCGGCAGCGAGAGCCCGGTGGGCTCGCGCATCCGGCTCAAGCAGTTTTCGTGCACCGTGATCGGCCTGCTGCGCGCCAAGGGGCAGGGCGCGATGGGCATGGACCAAGACGACGTGGTCGTGATGCCGCTGCGCGCCGTGCAGCGCCGCCTCACCGGCAGCGTCGACGTCAACACGCTCTTCGTCTCGGTGGGCGCGCGCGCCGACATCGACCGGGTCAAGCAGCAGATCGCGGCGCTGATGCGCACGCGGCGTCACATCGCCGACAAGGAGGAGGATGACTTCCGCATCCTCGACACGCGCCAGATCGCCGAGACGATGACGAGCACGATCCGCATCATGACGCTGCTGCTCGGCGCCGTCGCCGCTGTGAGCCTGCTCGTGGGCGGCATCGGCATCATGAACATCATGCTCGTCTCGGTCACCGAGCGGACGCGCGAGATCGGCATTCGCCTCGCCGTCGGCGCGCTCGGCCGCGAGGTGCTGCTGCAGTTCGTCATCGAGGCCGTCGTGCTCTCGGCGCTCGGCGGCGCCATCGGCATCGTGCTCGCCACCCTCGGCAGCATCGCGCTCGCATCGGCGATGCACGTGCCCTACGTCTTCGACGCACGTATCTGCGCGCTGGCCTTCTTCTTCGCCGCGGGCATCGGGGTGATCTTCGGCTACTTCCCCGCGCGCCGCGCCGCGCGCCTCGATCCCATCGAGGCGCTGCGACACGAGTAGCGCGTTACGGGACGCGCTGCAGCACCAGCTCGTTGTCGCCGACGGCGTAGCCGTCGCCGATAGCATACAGGCGGCGGCAGCTCAGCGCGCCGACCTCGCGCAGATCCACGCGCGCGAAGCGCCAAGTCGCGCCGTCGTAGTGGTCCATGAAGGCGCTGGCAGGACCGCCGAAGGCGACGCCGACGACGGTCAGATCGCTCGCCGAGGTGCCCCAGATGCCTTGGTAGCTGCGCGGTGTCGTGGTCAGTATGGGCACGAAGCTCGCGCTGGCGCCGTCGTAGCGCGAGACGCCGGCGAAGAGGTCGACGAGGTAGAAGTCCGTCGCGGACAAGCCCCACAGAAAGTGCGCCTGACCGGGTGTGACGCTCGAGACCGTCCATTGCGTGCCGTCGTAGTGCAGCAGATCCCGTTGGCCGACGACGTAGACGTCGCTCGCGGACGTCCCCCACACGCCCGTCAGCTGATCGTTGGAGCTGATGCTGAGCGGCGAGAACCCCGAGCCGCTGCTGTGCAGCAGCGTGCCTTTGAAGCCCGCCACGTAAATATCGTTGGCGCCGCTGCCCCACACCGAATGGAGAAACTCGCTGCTGTTGGAGGTCAGCTTCGTCCAGCGCGTGCCGTCATAGTGCATCATCACGCCAGACTGTCCGGCGACGTATACGTCGCTCGCCGAGCTACCCCACACGCCGCGCAGATGGCTCGTGGTGCCCATGCGTTGTGATGTCCAGCGCGTGCCGTCGAAGTGCACCACGCGCCCGCGCTGCCCCACGGAGAAGACCTCGCCCGTCGACGCCTTCCATACGCCTGACAGCTCGTCGGCGATGCCCGAGCCGGTGTCGACGAGGCCGCTGCCGCTGTCGTGCAGCAGCGTGCCCTCGCTGCCGGCGATGAAGACCTCGCCGCCGCTGGCCCACACGTCATGCAGGCGCGTCGACACGGGATGTTGCGAGTGCCGCCAGGTGATGCCGTTGAAGCGCACCAGGTCTCCGAGCTGGCCGACGGCGATGACGTTGCTCGCCGACGTGCCGGTGATCGACTGGAACGAGATCGGCGCGCTGTAGACGACGCTCCAGCTCTGGCCGTCGTAGCGCAGGATCTTGCCCGCGCCGCTGGCCGCGTAGACGTTGGTCGCCGAGCTGCCCCACACCGCGTAGAGGCTGTAGGGCGCGCCAGCGTTCATCGCCGACCAGCCGCTGCCGTCGTAATGCATGATCGTCCCGCCGTCGCCGACCGCGAAGACATCGCCCGCGCCGCTGCCCCACACCGCTCTCAGCGTGCGCGTCGCGATGGTCGTGGCGGACCAGCTCTGTCCGTCGTAGTGAGCGACGGTGCCGTTGTTGCCGACGGCGAAGACGTCGGCAGCGGCGCTGCCCCACACGCCGAGCAACGGGCGCGTGACGTTCGACGTCATCGCCGACCAGCGCGTCCCGTCGTAGTGGAGGATCGCTCCCGATTCGGCCACGGCGAACACGTCGCTGTCCGAGCTGCCCCACACGCCGTACAGCCTGACGGTCACGCCGCTCGTCTGCGGCGTCCAGCGTCGCCCGTCCCAGCGTACGATCGCGCCCGACGAGCCCACGGCGTAGACGTTGTTGGGCCCCGGTCCCCACAGCGCGAACATGTCCGCGCTCAACGCGGTGACGCCGCCCTGGCCGTGTACGACCTTCCAGCGGCACGCGCCGCAGTCCTCGGGACAGGTGCGGCACGACTCGGCCTCGTTCCAGTCGCACACGCCCGTGGCTTGGCAGACGCCGTCGCCGCACATGCTCGGCTTGCTCCAGACCTCGGCGCACACGGCGTTGCCGCTGTGCGTGACGGTGCAGTCGGCCGCGCACGAGGTCGGCGTCTCGCCGAAGTCGCAGCTGCCGTTGCCGCAGGTGCCGCCGCACACGCCGACGATGCGCGAAAACGCGTACTGTCCGTCGGAGCGCCAGCCGCGGTCGCAGCGCTGGCCGCTCGGACAGCTCTGCGTGCAGCACGGCAACAGCTCGCTCGCCTTCCAGCCGAACACCGCCTCGGCGATGGCGTTGGAGACGCACGAGCCGCCGGTGAGCTGACCGCAGGCTTTGCCCGCAGGTGCGCCCGCGGTGACGGTGTCGACGCACGACTCGCCGCTCTGGCAGTGACAGGCCGTGGCCTGACAGCTCTTGCCGCCGCACACCGACTGCGCCGTCTGCGTCGACTTGTCGTAGCAGAGAAAGCCCGTCGTCGGGCCATAGGTGGCCTTGGCGGCGTGACACTCGGCGGCGCTGCAGCAGTAGGTCGGCGCGCCGGCTGGACAGGTGGCGTTATAGATCGTCGACGTGCCGGGCGGTGCCGGCAGCCATGGGTCGCCGAGGTCGCGCACGCAGCGCTTGCCGACGCCCGCGATGTCGACGCAGCAGTGCGCGGGGCCGCAGTCGCAGGCGTCATTGCAGCTGTAGCCGGGATCGGCGGCGCAGCGCGTCTGCGTGCCCGTCGGCGACACGCACCAATGGCCCGGCGGGCAGCCGGCCTTTCCGAGGTGAAAGACCGGGGTCAGCGGGTCGGTGGCGCAGGCGCCCTTGTAGCAGTACGAGCCTTGCAGGCAGTCGAAGTGCGTCGCGCAGGCCAGCGCGCTGTCGGATCCGGCGTCGGCGTCTGACGCCGCGCTGTCGGCGAGCACGTCCGACGAAGACACATCGGACGGTGGGCGCTCGAGGCCCGCGTCTGCCGCGGCGCGCTCGGTCGTCGCGTCTCGCCGGTCGCTCGACGCGTCGACGGGCGGCGCGTCCGGCGATTGGCCGCACCCACCCAGCATCGCCAGCACCACGATGCCGGCCCGCACCCTCTTGCCGATGACGCCCACCAGCTATCGACGCTAGCCGCGGCGTGCCCGGCGCGCAATCGCACGCGCTTTCAGAGCTACAGCACAGACAGATGCCGTGTGGCGTAACCGCGGCGCCGGCGTAGGCCCTTGCCGTGCGGCGGCAGCAGGTAGGGGCGCAGGTAATACGCGGGGTTCAAGCGGCGGCCCCAATGGTGGATCTCGAAGTGTAGGTGCGGCGCAGACTGCTTGATACCGGTGCGGCCGACCCAACCGATGATCTGGCCGGCCTTGACGTATTGGCCGGTGCGCACGGTATAGCCCGAGAGGTGAAAGTAGCGCGTGCGCACGCCGCGGCCGTGGCGCAGCGTGACGAACAGGCCGCTGATCATCGAGCGACTGCGCACCTTGCGCGCGCGCTCGGGCGGCAGCAGCCAGCCCCCACCGCGCACGTGGGCGCCGGCGAAGACGACCGTGCCGTCGGCGGCAGCGCGCACGGGCTCGCCGTAGGTCGAGACGAAGTCGACGCCGTTGTGGCGGCGGCGCCGCCCGGCGACCACACGCCAGGCGCGGTGGCCGCTGCTGATCTTGCGCGGGTAGCCGTCGAGCGGGCTTTGCAGCGCGATGCCGCGGCAGCGCGCGCGCGGGCGTGGCGTGTCGGCGCGGTAGAGGCGCAGCATGCGCCGGCGCGCCTGCAGGATCAGCTCCTCGTTGCGCGAGCTGCGCACGCGATCACCCCACACGAAGTGCGAGACGTAGTGGCGGTGCGGAACCTGTTTGACGGCGCGCTCGAGCGACGGCGCTTGCAGGCCGCTGACCGCGAGCAGGGCGGCGGTGAAGTAGATGTTTGCCGATGGGCGCAGCAGCGAGCGGCGCGAGAAGCGGAACAGGCGCACGTCGAGCGTGCGCGGCTGCCACGTGTTGTCACCGTCGAGCACGAAGTAGGTGTAGAAGCCGCTGCGGATGTGAAGCTCGTGCGAGGCGACGTCGATGCGCCCGAGGCCGACGAGGCCGCGACGGTGCACGCGCGCGCGACAGCGGCTGCGGCGAAAGACCAGCGCCGAGACGACGAAGGGGTCGACCTTGAAGTGCTTCGACCAGCGCAGCACGTGCGTGGTCAGTTGGATGGCCGTCTCGTGCGAGATCGCGCTGTGGGCGCGGCGAAGCTTCGTCTTGGTGCCGCACAGCTGCTCGAGCGCGTTGGCGAAGCGCTCGCGGTCGATGGCGCTCGGCGCGCTCGGCTCGGGGCCGTAGGCGTTGGGTGCGGCCATCGGGAACATGGCCATCGCGGGGTTGGGGCGTACGCTGCTGCGCCGCGGCCACGGGGGCTGGGGCAGCTTGTGATCGCTGAGCACACCTTGCCAGCTGCTCTTGGCCAGCGCCTGGGTGGACGCCAGGGGGGCAAAGACCAGCGCGAGCGCGACGACGACGAGGCTCCGCGACCAGCGGAGTTGCCGCGGACGAGGGCTCCGCGGCGGGGCTATTGGTGACTGCATGAGCTCAGCTAGGAGCAAGACATGTGCCCCGAGCCTGGATTGCGCTAACATGTGGTTTGTAATGAGTTTTGGATCTTCTTCGGCCCCGCTCGGCCGGGCAGGCGTGACCGCCAGCCTGCAGGCTAGCGGTCTCGTGCGGCGCATATGAGCAACTCGGCCGTCGACGCCACGCTGACGATCCGCGCCGGGGTCGAACGGCTGGCGTGGCGCCGTCTGAAGCTGACCGTGCTGGCCGGCCCCGACGACAGCGTGTGTGTCGACACGGACAACAAGAGCGTGCGCATCGGCACCGAGCCGGGAAACACGCTGCAGCTCGCCGACGAGACCGTCTCGCGCTTCCACGTCGAGATCACCGGCACGCGCCAGGGGATCCGCGTGCGCGATCTCGACTCGACCAACGGCACCTGGCTGGCGGGCAACGTGCGCGTCGGCGAGGCGGTGGTGCCTGCCGGCAGCGTGCTCTACATCGGCCGCACGCAGGTGCGTATCGACGCGCTCGCCGGCAGCAGCACACCCGAGCTGAGCGACCGTGATCGCTTCGGCGACATGATCGGCAGCAGCCCCGAGATGCGCGCGTTGTTCGCGCTGCTCGAGCGCGTGGCGCCGAGCGACGAGACAGTGTTGATCACCGGCGAGACCGGCACCGGCAAGGAGGTCTGCGCGCGCGCCATCATCGCGGCGAGCGTGCGCGCGGCGGGGCCGGTGGTGGTCGTCGACTGCGGCGCCATCGCCCCCGGCGTGATCGAACGCGAGCTGTTCGGTCACGTGCGCGGCGCCTACACCGGCGCGGTGGCCGACGCGCCCGGCGCGTTC
>JAGQIK010000056.1 GCA_020431405.1 Myxococcales bacterium | reverse complement strand
GGTGCCGCGGCTGCTGCTCTGCCTTTGCGCCTGTGTGCCGGCGCCGCGCGCCTGGGCAGCGCCGCCGCACGCCGTGCAACCGCGGGCGCGGGCGGCGCGCTGGTGGCGCGCGCGGCATCGCGCCCAGCTGGCGCTGCTGCGTCACGGCCCCGAGCTGCTCTTCTTGGGCGATTCGATCACCGCGCGCTGGATGCGCCGCGGACGCGCCGTCTGGCAGCGCGCCTACGGCAAACGCCGCGCGCTGGCCTTCGCCATCGACGGCGACGAAACGGGCCACCTGCTGTGGCGCCTCGCGCCACTTTCACGCGTACGCGATCAGGTCGAGGTGGCGGTGCTCATGATCGGCACCAACAACGTCGCTCGCGAGCCGCCGCAGGACATCGCCGACGGCATCGTCGCGGTGGTCGATCTGCTGCACAAGCAGCTGCCGCGCACCCACGTCGTGGTGCTGGCGATCTTCCACGCGGCGAGGTGCCGGGCCTCAGTCGTCGTGCCGTCGCCCGCGCCAGCGCCGTCGCCTTCGCTCGGCTGCGCGGCCGCCCGCGCGTCACGACGCTCGACATCGGCGCGCGCTTCGTCGGGCCCGGCGGCCGCATCTCGCGCGCCGTGATGCCCGACTTCGTGCACCTGACTGCGGCCGGCTACGCGCGCTGGGCCGCGGCCGTCGAGCCGATCCTCGCGCGCCTGCTCTGCGACGGCAAACCCGCGCGCTCGCCCGTCGCACCCTCACGCGCGGGCTACCAGGACGCTAGCTAGCCTGCCAGGACGCTCGCTGCTCACGACGGAGCGCCGCTTGACGGCGGCGCCGTCTCGCTGCACCTGCCAGGTGCACCGGCGAGCGAAGCGAGCGACTCGGGGGTGAGCCGCGCGGATTCACTTCGCGCGGCGAGGGGGGCTTGAAAAGCCCCCCTAGCTAGGCGTGAAGCAGCCCTTGTAGCCGCTGATGTCGATGCACTCGAGGCCGGTGCAGCACTCGGCGCTGGTGTCGCACTGCATCTCGACGCCCTTACACTGGCCCATGTCTTTCTCGGGCGTGCCTTTGTCGCCGCTGGGGCCCATGTCGGGCGTGGGCTCGCCGCCCGACGGCTTCGCGGTCTTCATGCCGCAGAAACCGGAGAAGCTCGAGGTCAGCCCGGTGATGGTCGAGTCGCTGGCGTTGACCGTCGCGCCTGACACCTCGGTCCACACCGACTCGCCCGGCTGGTACTTGTAGAGCTTGACGTCCGAGGTCGTGGCATTGACCGGGATGGTGACGGTCACCGGCGATGCGAAGCCGATGCCGTGCGGCGTGAAGGCGTAGACGTCACCGGCGAGCTCGAGACCCGCGGGCGCATCGGGCCAGCCCGAGCCGAGCTTCTCGATACCGATCTCGCGGTCGGTGCCCGTCGCCCCTTGCGGGATCACGACGCTGGCTTTACCGACGGTTACGCTGCCGCCGGCCGGGCCGATGGTGCTCTGCGCCTTGGTCGGGCCGTCATCGCTCGAACAGCCCGGCACCAGCAAGAGCGCTAGCGCGGCGACTAGTCGCGATACCTGTTCGCGTCTCTTCATGTGCAAGCCTCCTAAGGTGTATGCATACGAACGTCGGCTCGAGGGCTTCCGCCTCGCGAGCGCCGGCGAGTATAGCCCAAGCCTCAGGGCGCCACGCCGCAGGCCGATTTGAGGCCGCCCGCGCAGGCACGCTCGAGCAGCTTGGCCGCCCGCGCGTGTGCGCGCTTGTCGCGGCGCGCGCGCAGCAGCAAGGCGACGTTCACGCAGCCGTGCATCTGCCTGCCACGACAGGCTTTGTCGAAGAGCGCCATCGCGCGGCGCGGATCTTTGCTCACCCCGCGGCCGCGCAGGTAGCTCAGGCCGAGGCTCACGCAGCCGAGCAGGCGCCGGTTCTGGCAGGCGTGCAGCAGCAGCTTGTTGCCCTCGACCGCTTTCTGAGGACCGCCGAGCCCACGCACGTACATCATGCCGAGCCGGTGGCAGGCGCCCGCGGCGCCCTTGTCGCATGTCGCGCGCAGCAGGACGCGCGCGCGGCGCGGCTGGCGTTTGACGCCGCGCCCCTCGGCCAGCGAGACGGCGAAGTTGGTGCACCCGACGGCGTTTCCGCCGTTGCAGGCCTTGAGGTAATGCCCGGCCGCGCGGCGGTCGTCGCGCGCCACGCCGCGGCCATCGCTGTAGAGCGCGCCGAGATCGTTGCAGCCATCGGCGTCGCCCGCGGCGCAGGCGCGTCGAAACAAGCGCGCCGCGCGGCGAGGGTCGCGCGCGACGCCGACGCCGTTGAGCGCGAAGCCGCCGAGCTCGCGACAGCTCTGCGCGTCGCCGAGCTTGCAGCCCTTGCGCAGCCGCAGCGCCGCTTCGCCGACGTCGCGCTTGACGCCGGCGCCGCGCCCGAAGGCGATGCCGAGCGCGCGGCAGCCGAAGCCGTTACCCCAGTCGCAGGCCTTGCGATAGTACTCGAGCGCGCGCGCGAGGTTCTTGCGCACGCCCGAGCCGTTGCCGTACAGACCCCCGAGATAGACGCAGCCGGGCATGTGGTTGGCGTCGCAGGCGCGCTGATAGAGCGCGCCTGCCTTGCTGTAGTCGCGCTTGACGCCGTAGCCTTCCTGATAGAGATAGCCCAGCCCGACGCAGCCGCTCGCGTCGCGCTTGCAGCCTTTTTCGAGCAGCTCGCGCGCCTTGCGATAGTCGCGCTTGACGCCGCCGCCGGCGACGTAGAGCCGGCCGAGATGCGCGCAGGCGGTCGCCGAGCCGAGCGCGCAAGCGCGCGCGAAGCGCTTGGCCGCGCGCTGGTAGCTGCTCGGCTTGCTGCTTTGGAAGGCGGCGCGACCGAGCACCAGGCAGGCGTCGGCGTAGCCGCCGTCGCACGCGCGACGCTGCAGCGCGTGCGCTTTGGTCTTGTCCTTGGACAGCAGCGACAGGGCGTAGCAGCCCTGCGCCAGCTTGCCCTCGCAGCTGCGGCGAAACAGCGCGACGGCGCGCGCCGGATCGCGCGCGATGCCGTGGCGCCCGTCGCCGTGGGCCAGCGCCAGCACGTAGCAGCCAGGCATGTGCCCGTGCTGACACGAGGTGCGGTAGAGCGCGTAGGCGGCGGCCAGATCGCGGCTCACGCCGTGACCGAGCTCGTGCATCTGACCGAGGCCGAAGCACATCGCCGCCATCTTGGCCTTGCAGCCGGCGCGATAGATCGCGGCGGCCGCGGCGTAGTCGCGCGCCACCTGCTTTCCGCTGCGCAGCATCGTGGCCGCCGCGTCGCAGCCAACGACCTGACCTGCGCGGCAGGCCTTGCGAAAGATCTCGAGCGCCCGCGCGCCATCGGCTTTGACGCCGTGGCCGTCGGCGAGCATGCGGCCGAGCCACAGACAGCTCTGTCCATTGCCCGCCTTGCAGCCGCGCTCGAACAGCGCGTGGGCGCGCGTCAAGTCGCGCGGCACGCCGCGGCCGTGAAGCGTCAGCCGCCCGAGCCCGTTGCAGCCCCAGTGGTTCTTCGCCTCGCAGGCCTTGGCGAAGAGCTTGGCGGCGCGCTTGTCGTCGCGCGTCACGCCGGCACCGTCGGCGAGCGCCGCGGCGAGGCGCAGGCAGCCCCAGCTGTCGCCGCCTTTGCAGCCCTTCTCGAAGAGCGTGACGGCCCGCCGCGGGTCATGCGGCACGCCTGCTTTTCTGTGATCTTCCTGGAGCATGATGCCCAATCGCGTGCAGGCGGCGTGGTCGCCGCCGCGGCAGGCCTTCTCGAAGAGGGGCGCCGCGCGCCGCAGATCGCGCGCCGTGCCGCGCGCCGTGGCGTACATCATGGCCAGCGCGCTGCAGGCTCTCGCCGTGCCGCCGCCGCAGGCGCGGCCGAAGAGCGACAGCGCGCGGCGGTCGTCGCGCGCCACGCCTTGGCCGTTGACGTAGCGCAGCCCGAGCGAAAAACAGGCCTGCGCCACGTCGCCGTCGCAGGCCTTCGCGGTGAGCGCCTGCGCCTTGGCGTCGTCACGCGCGACGCCAACGCCACTGAAGTACAAGGCCGCGAGCGCGAAGCAGCCAAGGTAGGCGCCGTGCTCGCACGCCGTGCGATAGAGCGCCACCGCTCGGGGTCGGTCACGCGGACCGTAGCGGCCATGGAAGCGGTGCGCACCGAGCGTCACGCAAGCCTCGTAGGTCTTGTTGCTGCACGCGCGACGCAGCACGGCGAGCGCCTTGGCGGGATCGGCCTTGACGCCGCGGCCGCGGCCGTAGACGTACGCCAGCTGCTCGCAGGCGTTGGCGTGCTGCTTGTCGCAGGCCGACTGCAGCAGGGCGATCCCGCGCGCGGGCGCACGCTTCACGCCGAAGCCGTGCAAGGTCATCTCGCCGAGGGCGGCGCAGGCGCTCTGAGCGGCGCCGCGACACGCGGTGCGAAACAGCGAGGCCGCCTTGGGTAGGTCGCGCTTGCAGCCGCGGCCGGCGAAGCGCAGGCGCGCCAGCATCATGCAGCCGCGGTTGGCGTTGGCGCGACAAGCAGTGCTGGCCAGCTCGAAAGCCTTCTTGGCGTCCGCGGCGACCCCGCGGCCGTCGAGATAGTAGGACGCCAGTCGCACGCAGCCGTCGATGAAGCCGCCGCGGCAGCCGCGCGCTTCGAGCTTGGCCGCGCGCCGCGTGTCGCGCGTCACACCGCGGCCCAACCCATAGGCCGTGCCGGCGAAGTTGCAGGCGCGCACGTAGCCTTGCTGGCAGAGCCGCTGCGACGTGCTCAAGGCGCGCCCGAAGTCGCGCTTCACGCCGAGCGCGAAGGCGTACAGCATCGCGTCCTCGAAGCAGCCTTTGAGATCACCGCCGGCGCAGGCGCGCCGATAGAGCATGCGCGCCCGCGCGATGTCGCGCGGCACACCCTCACCGTGACGATAGAGCACGCCGAGGCTGCTGCAGGCGCGCAGGTAGCCGCGCCCGCAGGCGCCCTCGAGCAGCCGCTTGGCGGCGGCGGGGTCGAAGGGCACACCCGCGCCGCGCCCGCGCATGCTCGCCAGGTAGGTGCAGGCGTAGTCGTTGCGCTGCTTGCAGGCGCGCTCGAGCGGGCTGAGCGCAGCGGCGCTGGTGGCGCGGCGGTGCTGCAAGAGCACGCCGAGCCCGGCACACGTCCACGGCGCCTTCGTCCCGCCCTCGCGACAGCCCGCCTGCAGTCGCCGCACCAGCGCGGCGCGCTCGCGCATGGGCTCGTATGCGAGCTTGCGCAGCGCGAACCAGGTCGACGCCTTGCGGTCGGTGGCGGCCGTACGCGCGGCGAGCAGGTAGGCTTCTTGACGCGCGCCGCGCGCGATCAGCGTGTTGACGCGCGCGAGACAGCTCGGCCCGTCCTTGCAGGTCGCACCCGATGGGCCTGTCGTCGCGGAGGTGGTGGCGCAGCCGGCGAGCGGCAGCAGCAGCGGCAACGACAGCAGCACGGCTGGCGCGAGGCGCACGATTCGCTGGCACCGCGGCAAACGCGGGCGCGGCGAGCTCACTTGGATCATGGCGGCTTCTCCGCCGTCACTTACGGGATCCGCGCCGCTAGCTTCCCCAAAAATATTCGGCGCCTTCGTGTGACGCGAGACACACCGCTCAGGCGCCGTAGACAAGACCGCTGCACGTTTCGAGCGCCTGCGTGCAGCGGTTGGCGACGCAGCTCGTGCAGTCTGGCGATGTGCGCTGCGTCTTGCACACGGCACACGAGCTCAGCACGCAGCTAGCGTGCTGCATGAAGCAGGTGCCGCAGTCTTTGGAGAGCTGGTTCTTGGCCTCGAAGCACGTGCGCCAGCAGTCGGCGCCGCTGCTGCCGCTGCAGCTGATCGCACAGTCGAGCGCGACCTGCTCCTGGTAGTAGGAGCTGGGCGGCTTACCCGCGAAGTCGTTGACGCAGGCGTCGTGAAGCGGCGGCGGCGGCGGCGCGCTGCAGACCGTGCCCTCGCAGCGGCAGCCGCTGGCGATCTGGTCGAACGCCGCGTCGCACGCCTTCGAGCAGTTGGCCGTCGTCTGCGCGCTCTGCCAGCACGCCGACTGCGCGCCATAAAGCTGCAGCGCGCCGGCGTAGCCCTGCGGCGTGACCACCAGAAGACACGACAGGTAGCGCTCGCACGACGCGCTCGCGTTCGCCAAGCTCGCGTCGGCCGAAGCGCCCCCATCGCGCGTCGACGTCGACGCCCTGGCGTCGTCGCAGCGCGACCCCGCTTCGCAGGCAGCGTGATCACCTTCGCTCTGACAGCTCGCGAGCACCAAGACACACAGCAGCACGAGCGACATGGATAGCTTGTTCATCGGCGGGCTCCTCTTCCCGCCGTGCCTACGAACGTCGGCGCGCGGCCTTACAGCAAAGCGTACGCTCGTCTTTCGTCGCTGCGCGGGCGCAGCTTCGTCGCGCGCGCGCGACGTGGTGGACGCGCTACGTCAGCGCGCCCCGCGGCAGCACGATCTCGACGGCCAGACCACCGCCTCGCGCGTTGCGCGCCGAGACCTCGCCGCCGTGCGCTTCGATGGCTCGACGCGTCACCGCGAGGCCGAGCCCCGCGCCGCCGCTGTCGCGCTCGCGCGCCGCGCTGACGCGCACGAAGGGCGCGAAGATCGACTCGAGCTCGTCTTCGGGCACGCCCGGACCATGGTCGCGCACGCAGACGTGCAGCGCGCCGCGGTCCTCGACGCGCACGCTGACCTCCGTGCCGTCGTCGGTGTAGCGCAGCGCGTTGCGCACCACGTTTTCGAGCGCCGAACGCAGAAGCGACGGCGCGCCACGTACGACGAGCGCCTCGGCGTCAGCGCCCTTGGCGTGCTCGACCTCGATGGCGATGCTGCGCGTGCCGCGAAGCTCGTAGCGCGCGTCGGCCACCACCTCGCGCAGCAAGGCGCCGATGTCGACGCGCTCGCGCGCCAGCGTCTCGGTGCGCGACTCGAGTCGGCTCAGCGTGAGCAGCAGGCCGATCAGCTGGTCTAGCCGCTCGGTCTCGCGCTCGATGCGGTCGAGCGCCTCGGCGGCCTTGGCCTCGTCGCCGGCGCCGCCGCGCTGGCGGGCCAGCTCGAGCGCCACCCGCAGGCGCGCCAGCGGCGAGCGCAGCTCGTGCGAGACGTTCTGCAAGAGCTCGCGCTGCGCGCCCACCAGCGACTCGACGCGCTCGGCCATGCGATCGAAGTCGTGTGCCAGCTCGGCGATCTCGGCCACGCGACGACGCGCGCTGGTGTCGACACGCGCGCTCAGATCGCCTTCGGCGAGCCGCTGCGTCGCGCGCCGCAGCGTGCTGATCGGCGCGCTCAGGTGGCGCGCCAGCAGGTAACAGACCAACGCCCCGAGCAAGATCGCCAACACCAAGAGCACCTTCTCGGCGTGCTCGGGCAGCACCACGCGCAGCAGGCCGCGCTGAGGCGGCGCCACATTGACGTAGACGTAGCGCGCGCCGCCCTTGCCGCGCGTCGGTCGCGCGAAGAAGCGCTTCTGACCGACGAAGCGCCGCTCGCCCGCGCCCTCGCGCAGCACCGAGCGCGCCACCTCGGCCACGCGCGCCGGCAGCGTGCGACCGGAAAGCTCGCGGCCGCCGCGATCGACGAGATAGGCCTTGGCGCCGGTGAGCTTCTCGATGCGCGACAGCGCCGTGTCGAGCTCGCCGCGGCCGCCGCGCTCGTAGGCTTCGACGGCCAGCGCGGCGTAGAGTGACGAGGGGCCGCGGTCGACGAGCTTGATCGGGCTCGCCGTGCGCCAGACGTTGTTGACCGCGTAGCTGACGACGAGCAGCAGCGTCAGCGCACCGGCGAACCACAGAAAGATCTGCGCGAACAGACGTCGCATGGCCTTCGGCTCAGCTCCTGCCGCCGCGCCGCGCAGCAGCGCGCACCGGCAACAGCAGGTAGCCTTCACCGCGCACCGTGCGGATCGGCGAGCCGTCGTCGCCTGGCGCGTGAAGCTTGCGGCGCAGGCTGCTGATGTGGATGTCCACGCTGCGATCGCGCGGATCGAAGGCGCGGCCCAGCGCTTGCTCGCTGAGCGCGTCGCGCGAGACGACCTCGCCTGTTCGCGCGCTGAGCAGCCGCAGCATCTCGAGCTCGACGCCGGTGAGCGCCAGGCGCTGGCCGTCGCGATAGGCGACGCGGCGCTCGGCGTCGATCGAGAGCCCGTCGCCCGCGCCCTCGCCGTCGCTCTCGCCCGCGCCCTCGCCGCTGCGGCGCAGCACCGCGCGGATGCGCGCCAGCAGCTCGCGCGGGTTGAACGGCTTGGCCAGATAGTCATCGGCGCCGGCCTCGAGCCCGCGGATCTTGTCGCCGTCGTCGCCGCGCGCGGTGAGCATGATCACCGGCACGCGCTCGCCGCCCTCGCGCAGCGACGCCAGCACCTCGAAGCCGGAGCTTTCCGGCAGCATCACGTCGAGCACCACCAGCGGGTGCGCCCCCGAGCGCGCCGCGACCAGACCGCGCGCGCCGTCGTGCTCGCACACCGCGCGCTCGCCTTCGGCCTCGAGGTACTCGACGAGCATCGCGCACAGCTCGCGATCGTCATCGACGATCAGCAGCGCGCCATCCGAGGCGGGCGCTTGGCTTCTGACCATCATCAGCGCTCCCGCCGGCGGGCCAGCGCGCTGACCCCGTCATCGACGATCAGATACAGACAGGGCACCAGCACCAGCGTGATCGCCGTCGCGAAAAGTATGCCGTAGCCGAGGGAGATCGCCATCGGAATGATGAAGCGCGCCTGGCGCGAGGTCTCGAAGATCATCGGCGCCAGCCCACCGAAGGTCGTCAGCGTGGTCAAGAGGATCGGCCGGAAGCGGCGCACGCCGGCCTCGTAGACGCAGACCGCGGCGGGCGCGCCCTCTTTGCGGCGCGCGTTGGCGTAGTCGATCATCACCAGCGCGTCGTTTACCACCACGCCGGAGAGCGCGAGGATGCCCATCATGCTGATGATGCTCATGCTGTAGCCCATCATCAGATGGCCCAGCGAGGCGCCGACGATGCCGAAGGGGATCGCCGCCATGATGATCAGCGGCTGCGCGTAGCTGCGAAAGGGCACGGCCAAGAGCAGATAGATCAGCGCCAGCACGACGATGAAGCCGTAGCCGAGCCCGCGCAGCGAGTCGCGCATGTCGGCTTGCCGGCCCTCGAAGCTGTAGTTGAGGCCTGGAAAGTCGGCGAGCAGCTTGGGCAGCACCTCGGCTTTGACCGAGGCGAGGATCTCGTTGGTGCGCCGGATCGGCTCCACGGTGGCGGTCACGCGCACGGCGCGGCGGCCGTCGCGGCGGCTGATCTGCGTGTAGGCGCGCCCGCGCTTGACGCGCGCGACCTCCGACAGCGGCACGTAGACGCCCGCCGGCGTGCGGACCAGCATGCGCTCGATGTCGTACTCGCTCTTGCGCTCGCTGTGCGGCAGTCGCACCAGCACCTTGACCTCGTTGCGGCCGCGCTGCTGGCGCAGCGCTTCAGCGCCGTAGAACGCGGCGCGCACCTGGCGTCCGACGTCGTTGGCGGTCAGCCCGAGGCTGCGGCCGGCGAGCTTGATCTCGAAGTTGAGCTGCGGCTTGCCCGGCGCGTAGCCGTCGTCGACGTCCTTGACCGCGCTGTAGGCGAGCACCTTGGCGGCCAGCGCCGAGCTGGCGCGGTCGAGCGTGGCGATGTCGCGATGGGTCAGCTCGATGGTGATCGACGGGCCGCTGCCGGGGCCGCCGCGGTCAGACTCGTAGCGCAGCGACTGCAGCCCGGCGATGGGCCCGGCGCGTGTGCGCCAAAGGCGCGTCAGCTTGGCGGTGCTGATCGGGCGCACTAGGGGGCCGGTGAGATAGACCGTCACCTCGACGATGTTGGCGTCGACGCTGGCGAAGATGCCGCGCACGAGCTTGTCGCCGCCGTTGGTCTTGCCGACGACCGTGGCGGCGCGCACGAGCTTGTCGCGCACCGCCACCGCGCGCGCGAAGGGGCTGCCGTAGGGCAGCACCGCCGTGACCACGGCGCGATCGGACTCGACCTTGGGCATCAGCACCATGCCGAGCCGTCCGCTGGTCACGTACGTCACGGTGAGCACGATCAGCGCCACGCCGAAGGCCACCGTCAGGTAGCGATGGCGGATGCACGTGCGCAGCGCGCGTGCGTAGACGCGCGCGACGAACCAGGCCAGCCCGTCGGCCACCGCGCCCTGCGTTCGCGTCCAGCCGCGCGACAGCAGGCCGACGATGCCCTCGTGCACACGTGGGCGGCGGCGGCTCTCGTGCGCGAGATGCGCCGGCAGCACGTAGATCGACTCGATCCACGACATGGTGAAGACCAGCGAGACCACCAGCGGGATGCAGTACCAGATCTTGCCGAAGGTCCCCGGCATGTAGAGGAACGGCAGGAACGCGACGATGTTGGTGAGGATCGAAAACGACACCGGGCCGGCGATCTCGCGCGTGCCGCGCACGGCAGCGTCGGCGTAGCTCATCCCGCGCGCGCGATGCTCGTGCACGTTCTCGCCGACCACGATGGCGTCGTCGACGACGATGCCGAGGGCGAGGATGAAGGCGAATAGCGAGACGATATTGATCGTCACGCCGAAGGCCGGCATGAACACCAGCCCGCCCAGAAACGAGGTCGGGATGCCCAGCACCACCCAGAAGGCGAGGCGCAGCTGCAGAAACAGCCCCAGCGTGACGAGCACCAGCAGCAGGCCGAGCGCGGCGTTCTTGAGCAGCAGGCGCAGGCGCGAGGCGTAGATCTTGGAGCGGTCGCGGCTGATGGCGAAGTGAATGCCCGGCGGCAACGCGGCGCGGATCGCCGGCAGCGCGCGCTCGACGGCCTCGGAGATGCCGATCGGCGTCTCGTCGCCGACGCGAAAGACGCCCATGCCGATGGCGGGCAGCCCATTGAACGTGGCGCTGCGATCGACCTCCTCGAAGTCGTCGATCACGCGGGCGATGTCGCCGAGGCGCACCACCGTGCCCTGTGCCGTGGTCAGCAGCGGGATCTTGGCGAACTCGCGCGCCCAGTTGCGGCGCTGTTTGACGCGCAACAGGATCTCGCCGCCGCGCGTCTTGACGCCGCCGCCCGGCACCTCGACGGCGCTCTGGCCGATGACGCGCGCGATGTCGCCGAGGCTCAGGCCGTGCTCGCGCAGCTTGGCGCGCGGCACGTCGACGTGCACCTCGTAGGTGCGCGCGCCGATCAGCTCGACCTGCGTGATCTCGGGCAGCGCCAGCAAGCGGTCGCGCACCTGCTCGGCGAGATCGCGCAGCACCGTCTCGCTCGCCTTGCCGTAGACCTGCAGGTCGAGCACCTCGCGGCGGCGCACCTGCAACGTGACCTGCGGCTTTTCGGTGTCGGCCGGGAAGGTGCGGATGCGGTCGACCTGCTGTTTGATCTCCTGGTAGGCGCGCTGCCGGTCGGCGCCCGGCAAGAGCTCGACGTTGACGGTGGCGAGCCCCTCGGTGGCCACCGACGCGACCTCCTTGACGCCCTCGAGCCCGCGCACGCCCTCCTCGATGGCGAGGATCACGGCTTGCTCGATCTCGGCCGGGCTGGCGCCCGGGTAGGCGACGACCACGTTGACCATGTCGCGCTCGAACTCGGGGAAGACCTCCTGCTTGATCAGCCGCGTCATCAGCAGGCCGCCTGCCATCAGACCGACCATCAACAGGTTGGGCGCGACGCGATGTCGCACCATCCAGTCGATGACGCTCATGGCTTCTTGGCGGCAGCGAGGCGCAGCGGCATGCCTTCCACCGGCGACGTGATGTCGCTGTCGACCAGCGTGTCGCCGGCGCGTAGATCGGCCGCGTGCACGTAGACGTGGTCTTGGTCGCGCAGCAGCACGCGCACGCGCCGCATCAGCAGCGTCTTTTGCGGCGAGACGAGCCACACCGTGTCGCCGTCGCGCAGCGCGCGCGCCGGGATCATCGCCACGCGGCCGAGCGATGCGCCGCGGATCTCGGCGCGCACGTAGGCGCCGATGAGCAGCCGCCGCGGCGCGCCGGCGAGCGGCTTCTTGGCGGCCAAGAGCAGCGGGTCGTCGATGGCGAGCAGCAGGCGCGCCATGCGGCCTTTGGCCTCGAGGTCCGAGGCGAGGCGCAGGATGCGCGCGTCGCGGTAGGCGCCGCGGCCCCAGGCCGAGCTGTGATAGACGCGCGCCGGCGAGCCCGTCTCGCCGTCGCGGCCCGGGATCGACAAGAAGCGCAGCTGGTGCACCGGCACGGTCAGCTCGACCCAGTAGCTGTCGGTGCCGACCAGCTCGCCGAGGCTCGTCAGCGCCGTGACCTGCGTGCCGACGCTGACCTGGCGCGTCTTGATCGCCGCGTTGAAGGGCGCGCGGATCACGGTGCGCGAGAGGTCGAGCCGCGCCTGGGCGAGCAGCGCTTCGGCCGCCTGCAGCGTGGCGCGCGCGTTGTCGAGCTGCGGCTTGCGCAGCACCAGGCCGCGGTCTTTCTCGGCGATGGCCTTGCCAAGCAGCTTGTAGCCGCGGCGCGCGATGGCCTGCTGGCCCCGCTCGAGCGCCAGCGCGGTGCGCGCCTGCACCACGGCGGCGCGGCGCTGCTCGATAGCGAGTGTGTAGTCGCGCGGGTCGAGCCGCGCGATGACGTCACCCTTCTTGAAGCGCCCGCCGGGCAGCATCTCCTTGCTGAGCCAAACGACGCTGCCGGCGACGCGCGCGCGCAGGTCGACCGTGCGCGCCGCCATCACCGTGCCGCGCGCGATGATGCGCGCGTGGTGCTCGGCGACCTTGACCGGCTGAGTGTGCACCAGCCACGTGACCTTGGCGCGCCGGCGCTTCTTGCGCGCGCGCGGGCCGGTCTGCATCAGCCAGTAGCCGATGCCGCCCGCCGCGCCGACGATCAGCAGCACGCCGAGCGCCACGCGCAGCTTGGCGCCCACGGTGCGCGCTGGCGCTTCGAGATCGATCTCGGGCGACGCGTCTTCTTTGGCGCGCGGCGGCGACACCTCGTCGCCGGGCGGCGGCGACGGCGCGTCTTCTTTGGGGGGCAAAGGCGTGCTCACGACCGTTTCCCCTCGGCGCGCGGCGCCTCGAGCTTCCAGCCGCCGCTCAGCGCGCGGCAAAGGCCGATGCGGATCTCGATCAGCTCGCGGCGCGCCGTGAGCTCGTTGCGCTGCAGCTGCTGGTACGTCGCGTAGGCGTCGAGCACGCGCAGGTAGTCACCCACGCCGTTTACGTAGCTGTCGTGCACGCGCTCGATGACGTGCTTGGCGAGCTTCAGCTGCGTGGCGATGCTGCGCAAAAGCTGGCGCTGCTTGACCTCGCGGATCAACGCGTCTTCCACCTCGCGCAGCGCCTCGAGCACCTGCTGCGTGTACTGCTGGCGCAGCTCGAGCCGCTGCGCCTTGAAGCGCTCCGACTCGGCCTTGCGCCGGCCGCCGTCGAGGATCGGCGCGAAGATCGAGGCGGCGAGGTTTCCGATCCAGCTGGCGAACAGGTCGACGGCGCGGCCGCTGGTGAGGATGCCCGCCGAGAGCGACAGCGACGGCAAGCGATCGGCGACGGCCGCGGCGAAGCGCCGATCAGCGGCGAGCACGCGCGCGTGAAGACGCGCCAAGTCCGGCCGGCGCGTGATCAGCTTCGACGGCACGCCGGTGCGCGGCAGCGGCGGCAGCTTGACGAGCGTCTTGGCGCCGGCGGGTGCGACGACCGCGGTGGGCACGGCGCCGACGAGCACGGCGAGGCGGTGCGACTGCACGGCGAGCGCCGCCTGTACCGTCGCCTTCTGCGCGCGCACGGCCTCGGTGAGCTGGCGCTGGCGAAAGACATCTTCGGCGCGCACCGCGCCGCGCTGCCAGCTGACGGTGACCAGCTCGAGGGTGCGCTCGTTGGTGCGAAGCTGCGTCTCGAGCAGCGCCAGCTGCGCCGCCTGCTCCACGCGGCGATACCAGGCGATGGCGACCTCGGCCGAGAGCGAGATCGCCGCGGCCATCAGATCGTGCTCGCTGGCGCGCAGATCGAGCTTGGCCGCGTCGCGCGTGCTGCGCAGCTTGCCCCACAGGTCGAGCTCGTAGCTGGCCGCCAGCCCGAGCGAGATGTCCTCGCGGCCGGTGATGTCGAAGGGCGAGACGTTGACCAGCGAGGTGCTGGCGATGACGCGTCCGCGCGAGATCAAGCCGCCGCCCGAGGCCTGCACGGAGAGGCTCGGGTAGAGCGCAGCGCCCTCGCGCTTGGCCACCGCCCGCGCCTGCGCCACGCGCGCCCAAGCCGCGCGCAGCGAGAAGCTCTTGCTCAGCGCGCGCTCGACAAGCCGCGTGAGCTCCGGATCGTTGAAGCTTCGCCACCAGCGCGCCCCCAGCTTGGCCGCGCCGCCGCCCGAAAAGCGCTGCGGCAGCGCCACCTGCGGCTTGATCGCGTCGAGCTTGGCCGTGCAGCCACAGGCGACGAGAAGTGTCGTGATAACGAGGTAGGGGCGCCGCGCGTGCTTCATCACGTTCAGCCAGAGCAGAACGCAGCGCAGGGGTGGCGACGAGCGCCAGTTTGTAAACTTTTGTAGGGCTGGCTAGGCTCGCGCGCGGCGCGATGGCGATGATGGATGACAACGAGGGGCTCGAAAGGACGCTCGCGGCGCTGGTAGCCGACCGCACGCTGCCCGTCGATCTGCCCCACGGCGCGACGATCCGCCCGCGTTTGGCGGCGAGCAGTGCGACGCTGCCGCCAACCGACGCCGCGGGCGCGAAGGCGCTCGAGGAGCTGCCGGCGATCACGCTCGGCGGCGAAGGCGGCGCGGGGTCCACGCGCGGCACCGCGGATCTCGAGATCATCGAGCGCATCGGCACCGGCGGCATGGGCGTCGTCGAGCTGGCGCGGCAGCGCTCGCTCGGTCGCGAGGTCGCGATCAAGCGGCCCAGGGCCGCGGCGGCGCCGAGCGCCAACGCCAACGCCAGCGACGTCTCGCGTCGCTCCGACACGGCGCTCGTGCGCGAGGGCGTGATCACCGGACGGCTCGAGCACCCGGCGATCGTGCCGGTGCACGCACTGGGACGCGATCACGCGGGGCGGCCGCTGCTGGTGATGAAGCGCATCAGCGGCACGAGCTGGCGCGCGCTGATCCGCGACAGCGATCACCCCGCGTGGCAGCAACACGGCGGCGATCGCCTCGAGTTTCACCTCGAGGTGCTGCTGCGGGTCTGTGACGCCGTGCGCTTCGCCCACAGCCGCGGCGTGCTGCATCGCGACATCAAGACCGACAACGTGATGATCGGCAGCTTCGGCGAGGTCTACCTGCTCGACTGGGGCATCGGCATCGAGCTCGATGACGACGGTCACGCGCGCGACGACGAGCTGGTCGGCACCGCCGGCTACCTGGCGCCCGAGATGGTGCCCGCCGAGATCACCGGCGAGAACGGCGGCGCGCGGGCGCCGCTGTCGGTGCGCACCGACGTGTTTCTGCTCGGCGCGACGCTGCACGAGCTGCTCACCGGCGCCATGCGCCACCGCGGCGGCAACCTGCTGGCCACCCTCTGCGCGGCCTATCGCTGCGCGCCCGTCGACTACGACGTCTCGGTGCCGCCCGAGCTGGCAGCCATCGCAAACCGCGCCACGACGCGCGACCCGAAGCAGCGCCACGCGTCGGTGGACGAGCTCAAGCGCGCTATCGAGCGCTTTCTCGAACGGCGCAGCGCCCTCGCGCTGGTCGACGCAGCCGCCGAGCGACTGGCGCAGCTGCGCGCGGCGGTCGAAAGTGCCGAGCACCTGCGCGCGGGCACGGGCGCGGGCGCGGGCGCGGCACGAGAGATCGATCGCGACGGGCTGCGCCACGTCTACGATCTCGCCGCCGAGTGTCGCTTCGCCTTGCGCAGCGCGCTGCAGACCTGGCCGGAGCTTCCCGCGGCCATCGAGCTGCTCGAGCAGTGCAAGCGCATCCTCGTGCAGGTCGAGCTCGATCAGGACAACATCAACGCCGCGGAGCTTCTGCTCTCCGAGCTGCGAGACGACGCGCCACAGCTCCGCGCGCGGCTCGAGCATGCGCGCGCGCGTCGTGCCGACGAAGCGCAGGCGCAGGCCAAGCTCGTCTCGCTCGAGCGTGACCACGACGAGCGCGTCGGATCGCAGCGCCGCGGCCGGATGCTCGCGGCGGGCGCCTTGGTGATCGTCGGAACCGCGCTGCTGGGCACGTGGCTGTCGCAGATGGCTGGCCTCTCGCGCAAGGCCATCGGCCTGGTGACCACCAGCGCGTTTACGGTGGTCGCCTGCGGGACGCTCTTCGCGCTGCGCGCCCGCGTCTTCGACACCGCCCTCAACCGGCGCCTCGCCGGCGTCTTCGTGGCGGGCTGTTTGGGCTTGTGCGCCGTCTGGCTGGTGGTGCTGCTGCTGCCCGTCAACCACGAGACGGCCGCGGTGATCCACATGCTGGTGCTCGGGCTGCTCTACATCGCGTGCGCCATCGCGCTCAACCGGCACCTGTTCTACGGCGCGCTGCCCTGCGCCGCGGGCCTCGTCGTCGCGATGATCTGGCCTCGCCTGGCGGTAGGGAGCCTGACGGTCGCCAACACGCTGTCGGTGGCGCTCGTCGGGCTGCTGTGGGTGCGCGCCGAGGGCGAGTCCTGAGCCGGCCGCGACGCCGCGGCTACTTGCTCGTCTGCTTTTCGCCCCAGCGCTCGTCGATGTAGCGCGTGGCGTCGTTGTGGCGCACGGCGCCGTCGACGAGCAGCACGGCGAGCACATCGGAAGCGGCGAGCGCCTCGCTGAGCTTGTGGGCGCCGAGATAGTGCCCCGCGGCGAGCAGCCCGGCCTGGTAGAAGCGATCCCACGGCGTGGTCTGGCACACCTCGCAGGGCGTTGGCGGCTCCCAGCCGACGGGCCAGCCGAGCCCCTGCTTGGCCATCAGCAAGGCGAGCGCCTCGACGCGCGCGTCGAGCGCGGTGCGGATCGCGGGCCACGAGGTCAGCTTCGTGCAGGCGTCGCCTTCGGGGCCGCCGCCGCTGTTCTTCTGGTCGGGGTTGGGGACCCACGGGCAGTTGTCTTTGGTGTCGGGCACGCCGTCGTTGTCGTCGTCGAGGTCGCAGGCGTCGCCCTGCGGATCCGTGTCGTGGTTGGCCTGGTCGGGATTGGGCGTGTTGGGGCAGTTGTCGCACGCGTCGCCCACGCCGTCGCCGTCGGCGTCGTTGGTGTTCTTGGTGGCGAGCAGCGGGCAGTTGTCGGCGACGTCGGGCAAGCCGTCGTTGTCGTCGTCGGGGTCGCAGGCGTCGCCGATGCCGTCACCGTCGTTGTCCTGCTGCCCTCGGTTCCAGCGCGTCGGACAGTTGTCGACGTCGCCGCAGATGCCGTCGTTGTCGCTGTCGTTGCCCGGGTCGTCGGGGCACGAATCGCACGCGTCGCCGATGCCGTCGCCGTCGCGGTCTTCTTGCCCGCGGTTGGCCACCGTCGGGCAGTTGTCGGCGACGTCGGCGATGCCGTCGCCGTCGTCGTCCGGATCGGTGCAGTCGGGTGTGCCGTCGCCGTCGCTGTCGGTGTAGCCCTCGTCGACCTGTCCGTCGCAGTCGTTGTCGATGCCATCACAGACCTCGATCTGCGGCCCGTAGCTGGGCAGGTTGGGGTCGCAGGTGTGCCCGCAGAAGCCGGCGTTTTCGGTCGTGGTGGGCGAGCAGCTGGCGACACATTCGCTGTACTCGTTGAGCGTGCCGATCGGGCAGCCGTGCTTGGGCGAGCTCGGAAACCACGGCGCGACGATGCCGGCGAGGCGCGCCGGATAGTTGGTGAGGATGCCGTCGACGCCCTTGCCGATGAGCGTGCACAGGTCGGTGCTCGAATCGATGGTCCAGGCGATGAGCTTGAGCTTGTCGTTGGCCGCGCGCCCAGCGTTGTGCGCGTCGCGCAGGCCGATCTCGCGATCGACGAGCGTGAAGAACTGCAGCGCCGAAGCCGCCGGCAGCGCCGGCTGGCCGATGGGGGCGAATCGGTTGGGCGGCGTCGACGCCGTGTTGGGCGTCACGCTCGACCAATCCGCATAGTTGGCGATCACGATCTGCGCCACCTCGCGGTCGAAGGAGACGCGGATCGGCGCGCCAGGGTACAAGGGCGCGAGCTGGCCGGCGCGCGCGCGCATGGCGGTGTAAACCGCCGCGTGCGGGCTCATGAACACCGCCTTGTGCAAAAGCCCGCGCGCCTGCAGCGCGGCGACCGTCACCTCGAGGATGCGCACGGCGAGCTGCGGCTGACCGGACGGGACCTTGACGTCGAAGAACAGGTAGCGCAGGCGCCGATCGGGCGCGGTCAGACCCACCACGTCCTCGATGGTCGGGATCACGTCGGCGGTCTTGTGCACCGTGCAGAACGGGCTGAGGCTGCAGGCGAAGCTTTGACGCGTGTAGCCGTAGTGCTGCCTCAGCTCGGAGAGGCTGAGCTGATCGACGGGTTTGCGGTGACTGGAGAACACGTCGGGCACGTAGGGCCGACACAGCTCGTAGCCGCTCGCGGTCTGGCGGGCCAGCGCCACCGGCGAGTCGGGCGACCAGTCGTGCCAGACCACCACGCGGCCGTCGGAGGTGAGTGACAGGTCGAGCTCGATGGCGTTGGCGCCCTGCGCGAGGGCCGTGCGGAAGCTGTCGATGGTGTTCTCGCAGCGATCGTAGGGTGCGCCCTTGTGGCCGATGACGAGAAAGTCGCGCGGGCCGTTGCTGCCGCAGACCGGCGTGCTCAGCGCGGCGGCGCGCTTGGTCGTCGTCGGCGGTGGCGAGTCGCTCTGCGCCGGCTCGAGCCCGCCGCAGCCTGCCGTCGCGGCAGCCAACACAATCACCGTCATCGCTCTCGAGATCGCGCGCGTGCTCATCGGCCCCTCCATCGAGGACGCCAGTTGCAGCGCGTGTACCAGCGCGCAATCGCCCGAAAACAGAGGCGATGCGCGCTCGTTGTCCCATGGGACGGCCTTGGCGTGGTCTGCCTCGCTGGGCGACGCGAGACTGCACATTCGCCGCCTTGAACGTAGACGGCGCGCTGGATCAGCAGTTGCTTCCAGCCGAGGTTCAACGGGCAGGAGGGAGCTCTGATGGCAAGACTATTCGTCGCGCTGCTGGCCACGCTGCTGATCGCGACGGGCTGCGGAAAGCGCGAACCCGTGGGCAACGACACGATCAACATCACGAGCGCGCTCTATAATACTGTGGCGCCGGTGGTAGCGGGCGGCGCACGCTCGTCGCTGGCATCGAACTATCGACCCGTGCCGATGCGAAGGTGGCATTCGAGTCCGTGCAGCTCTTGACCGCGGCAAACAACGTCGCGGTCAGCGCCACGACGCTGGGGGCAGGCTGTGCGCTTCAGGCCGACAGCAGCACTCCGATCAATCAGTTGGCCCTCACCTTCGATGCCAATGCCGGCGTGCTGTATCACCTGAGCGTGGCGTGCAGCGGGCAAGCAGGCGCGGATCACCCCGCGTCGGGCGATTTTGAAGGCACGCTCGAAGTGACCTTTCGGATCGGCGACAGGAGCTACACGCAGACCAAGCAGCTGCGCGCCGAGGAGGACAAGGGCTTCGACGTCAACGGCACGCGGGTCTGTCCGCTCTAGCGGCTCAGAGCTGCGCGCTGGCGCGGCGGTAGAGCTCGGGCAGGTCGAGCTGCTCCATCGGATCACCTTCGTCGATGAACAGTCGGCGGTAGAGCTCGACCAGCAGCGCCTTGTCCGAGGCGATCCCCTGCTCGCTCTGCCACGACAGCTCGAGCAGCAGGGCGCTGTAGCCTTGCAGCAGACACATCTGATCGACGACGTGGCGCACGTAGAGCGTCGCGTGCGCCGCGTCGAAGGTCAGCAGGCGCTCGATGCGCGCGCTGACGTCGGCGAGCAGCGTCTTGGCGCGGGCATGGTGCGCGCCGACGTGCTCGGCCGATACCGCGGCGAGTGCCGCTTCGACCTCGCGCAGCCACGGCTGGTGCAGCTTGCGTTGCGCGAAGTCGCGCAGCACCTGCGCGCACAGCGTGTTGTGCGTGCCCTCCCAGCTCTCGAGCACGATGCTGTCGCGGTATAGCCGTGGCAGCACGGAAAACTCCTCGATGGCGCCGTTGCCGCCGAGCACCTCGATGCCGTCGCGCACGACGCGCGTGCACCACAGCGACGTCCAGTATTTGTTGATGTTGACGTGCGTGCGGCGGGCGGCGGCGAGATCGTCGCCCCCTTCGCCGGCGGCGAGCCGATCGGTGATCGCCATGATGCGGAAGGTCGACGCCACCGCGGCGCTGGTCATCACGCGCATGCGCGCCAGCGTCTGCTGCACCATGGCGTGCTCGATGATCGGCCGGCCGAAGGCGCGACGCGCGCGCGCGAAGGTCTGCGCCTCGACGTAGGCGCGCCGCATCACGCCCGCCGTGACGACGGCGTTCTGCACGCGCGACGTGTCGAGCACGACGCTGACGAGGGTCTTGAAGCCGCGCGAGAGATCGCCGACGGGCTCGGCGAGGGCGCCGCGAAAGTCGATCTCGCCCGACGCCATCGAGCGCGTGCCGAGCTTGTACTTGAGGCGCCGGATCGAAAAGCCGTTGAGCTCGCCGTCGACGTGACGCGGCACGATGAAGAGGCCAAGCCCCGCCGTCCCGTCGGGGCCGTCTGCGAGTCGCGCCGTCACCACGAACACGTTGGCGTCGGCCACCGAGCAGAACCACTTCTCGCCGCTGAGCCGATACATGCCCGGCCGCTCGGGATCCGGCGTCGCCATCGTGTCGTTGGCGCCCACGTCGGAGCCGCCCTGCACCTCGGTGACAAACTGCGAGGCGTGCAGTCGCTCGGCGTAGTCGGTGCTGAGCAGCCGCCCGAGATAGCGCTCGCGCTGCGCCACCGAGCCGACCTGCTGCAGCAGCTTGATCAGCCCCGCGGTGCAGGCCACCGGACAGAGGTGACCCGCCTCGCCGTTGTGCGCCAGCAGGTAGCCGCGCGCGCCGCAGGCGACCTCGCCGCCGGGCTCGCCGAGCGCCGCCAGCACGCCGGTGGCCCACAGCTTCTCACCCAGCGCGTGATAGGACGGGTGAAAGCGCACCTCGTCGACGCGCCGGCCGATGCCGTCGTAGGTGTCGAGCAGCGGGAGGTTCTCGTCGCGGTTGGAGAGCCGCGCCAACGCGTCGATGGCTGTCGCGGCCTCTGCGCCGGTGGCGCGCAGCGCCTCGAGCTGCGCGTCGTAACGCGCCCCCATGTGCATGCGCAGCACATCGCGGATGTTCGGATCCGCCTCCCAGTAGTTGTCGGGCTTTTCGGATTGCCAGCGCGCCAGATCGTCGCGCGCCAGGTCGATGCGATTGCGCTGCTCTGCCATCGATTGCCCTCCGATCGTCGGTGTGGGTGAGAGTACCTAACGCTGTTTTCTCTGCCACGCGGAAATATCGGCGCCACGTTCGCGTAGGACGGGCATGACTCGAAGCTCAGCCGCCTGGATCGCCGGCGCCGCGCTCGCCGTGACCGTCGCCACGAGCAGCGTCGCGCACGGCGGCGGACAGTTTTGCACCGACTCGGAGCGCGCCGAGGCCGCGCGCGCGCGTAGAAAGTGGCGCCGGCGTGGGCGCGCGGCGGTGCCGCAGATGATCGGCGCGATCGTGCACCGCCGGCAGCGGCGCAACCTGTGCCTGCAGCTTGCCGCCGAAGATCAGCTCGAAGGGTACGGCCTGCACGCGGCGCGACGCGTGCTGCGCGCGATGAAGCGGCGCGGCGCGCTGCAGCTGCCAAGTGTCATGACCAAGCTGCTGTGCAGCCGCCTCACCGGCAGGGGCTCGGCCGCCGGCTGGCGCGCGCTGCACCGGCGGCTCGTCGCGGCCATCGGCGCGCGCGATCAGCGCGGCGCCAGCGCGGCCATCGGCACGCTGGCCGAGGTCGCTGCGCGCGAGCGGACCACCTGCGGGCGCTACGCCGAGCTCGCGCCGTACGTCCGCGCTGGGCTGCTCGCCTTGCGGCCGCTGCTCGTGCAGACGCACCCACTGTGCGGGCGCGCCATCGACGCCGTGCGCGCCGCGCGCGGCCGCGGCGCCGTGGTGGCCACAGCGCTGGTGCCACTGTTGACCGACGCGCGCCATCGGAGCGCCGCCGTGAGCGCCTTGGCAGCGCTCGGTGCGGGCGCGGCGCCGGCGGTCAGCGCGCTGCGCGGCCTGCTCGGACGCGGGCTCGTCGATGGCCGCGTGCGGATCGCCTGGGCGGTGGGCAAGATCGGCAAGACCGCGGCGGCGGCCCGGCCCGAGCTGTTGGCGCTGCTGGCGCAGATCCCGCGCGACGGGCGCTGGCAGAACACCTCGCGTATGCGCACCGTGCTCGACGCGATCGCGGCGGTGGGTGGTGCGGCCAACGCCAGCCAACACGCGGCGCTGCTGGCGGTGCTGCGCGACGACGCGTCCGGCTTCGCGGCGCGCCGGGCGGCGGCCAAGTCGCTGGCGAACGTTGCGCTCGCAGCTCGCGACCAGCGCGTGCTGGCGGCGATCCGCAGCAAGGCCAAGCTGCTGCGGGTGCATCTCTACCCGCAGCCGCAGCGCGTGCCGCCGCCGGCCGTCTCGGCGGCGCGACGGCTGCGCTACGCGCTGACGGTCTGTCGCGCCGAGGCGGGCCGAACGCCGGCAGCGACCAGCGGCATGATGAAGCACGCCACGCGAGCCAACGCGGCGATGGCGCTTTGCCTATCCGAGCGGCTGTGCGGCCCCTCGACCGCCGCGATGCACGGCGCCATCAGGCGCTGCTGCGCCGCCGCGAGCTATGCCAGCCCGCCGAGCTGGTGCCGTTAGCACTACCTGCGAGCGCTCGAGCGCAGCCGAGCCACGAGCCAGCGCACGCCGCTGTCGAAACGATGGCGGTCGCGGTACAGACGCGAGTTGTGCCCCGCGCCTCGCACGACGATGCGACGGCGCGGCCCGCGATAGTCTTCGAACACCTCGCGCTGAAAGCCGGGCGGCACCAGTCGGTCTCGCTGCGCCGTGAAGAACAGCGCGGGCGCACCGCGCGTTCGCCGCGCGTTGATGTGCGCGTCGATGTCGAGCGGCACCTGCAGCGCGAAGGGCAGCGCGAAGATGAAGCCATAGCGCTGCAGCATCAGCTCGCGCAGTGGCGGCACGTTGGCGACCACCACGCCGGCGACGTCGCGACGCGCCGCGAGGTGCAGCGCGGCCAGACAGCCCATGCTGTTGCCGGCCACGACGATCGGTGTCGAACCCGCGACCTGCGCTAGCGCGTCGAAGGCGGCGCGCGCGGCGGGCCCGATGCGTCGCAGGCCATAGGGCTTGCTGCTGTTGCCGAACCCCGGGTAGTTGACGCGCCACACCTCCACCGCCAGCGGCCACAGCGCTGGCGCGAACGACGAGCCGTACTGCGCCAGGCCCGCGTTGCCGGTGAACTCGAGCAAGTAGAGCTGCGGCTTGGCGCGCCGCCCCGCACAGCAGCGCCGATCACGCCCACGCCGACGCCGACGATGACCGCGATGCAGCGCGCACGGGCACGGTGCAGGCCAGCTGAAGGCCTCGAGCCGCCCGCCTTCGAAGGCGATCAAGTGGCGCGTCGCCGCGCGCGGCGTGTAGCGCGCGCGGCGCGGAAACAACAAGAACCAGTCGGCGCACGCGCCATGCAGCAGCATCGACGCGAGCAGCACGAAGCGCAGCCAAGCCACGAAGCGACCGGACTAGCGCGCGCGCGCCGAGGCTTTGGCCATCACCACCGTGCGCAGCGCTGGCGGCTTTTCTTTGCCCCACAGCATCACGAGCACCTTCGGCGGCGCGCTGCGATAAAGCAGCGTGGCGTGGATCTCGAGCGGTCCCTTGACGTCGCGCGGCAGCGGCACGATGAACGCGTCCCGGGCGTGCGCCTTGGGTGCGATCAGGCGCTTCCACAGAAAGTGCGTCACCTCCCATGGCTTGTAGGTCAGCTTGCCGTTGCGGTCGCCGGCCATCGCGCCGAAGCGCATCGCGCGCGCGTCGATGTCACCGCGCGCGTCGAGGGCACCCGAGCGGAAGACGCGGCGCCCGGCGGCGTCTTTGACCTCGACGTCGACCCACATCTCGCGCAGCTCGGTGAGGCTCGTCGGCAGGTTGTGGCCGGCGCCGATGTTGGTGACCTTGACCTCGAAGCGCAGCTCGCGCGGCGTCGCGCGCTTGGCGGCGAGGATCTCGAGCGTCGCGGCGCTGGCGAGCCGCTCGGCGGCCATCTTCGCGTGCGCTTTGCCGCCGCCGAGCAGATCGCCGCTGGCGCTGCCGCCAACGAAGAAGTGATAGGCGATGGGCCGCGGCTTGCCTTCCTCTGCCGACTTGCCGCGCACGACGATCGGCACCAGCTTCGCTGCCACCTCGCGCGCCTGCGCCACCGTGCGCATGTGGCAGTCCTGGCACTGGATGCCCTTCTTGGCGTAGATGCTGTTTTTCCACTCGGCGTAGGTGTGCTCGATGCGCACGCCGTTGGTCGGGTGGATGATCGAGTGGCAGCTCGCGCAGAGCTCGGACTTCTGAAAGAAGGCGCGCGACTTGACGGGGTGGTCGGCGTCCTTGTCGTTGCCCGTGGGCGGCCCGAACTTGCGCTCGGTGTCGGGCGCCAGCACGAACGACGCGTTGCCCGGCTCCTTCCATGGCCCCTGCGCACCGGTGAGCTTGCTGATGGCGTGGCAGGTGTCGCAGAGGATGCCCGCCTTGACGACAGCGGGCAGCTTGTCTTCGGGCGTGGCGGGGATCAGCTTGCTCGCCACGCCCTGCGGCGCGTGACAGCCCGAGCACAGCGCGTACATCGCCGGCCCCGCCTCCGCGCGCGCCAGCTCGGCGGTGCGCCGGTACAGCGAGTCGCGGTGCGAGACCGAGTGCATCGAGCCTTTGAGCTCGCGCCACTGGCGCGCGTGGCACTCGCCGCACTCCTTGCTCTGCTGGAAGCGCTTGATGTCGACGGGCTTGCCGTCGGCGCTGGCCACCATCGAGAGCCCGAACGGACCCTTGGGCGCACGCGGCAGATCTGCGCGGGGCTTGGTCGAGATCGAGCGGCCCTCCAGCTCGCGCCGCAGCGGCCGCGGCGCCTCGCGCTTGCGCTTGGCGTCGGAGCTGGCGCAGCCGACCAACGGTGCCGAAAGGGCCGCGAGCAGCAAACCGCCAACACATAGGCGCCGGAGCATCATCTCGCCGCGAGGCTAACACGGCTCGCGGGCTACGCCTCCTGACGGCGTCGATGGTCGAGTGATAGGGTAGCCGCGTGCACCCACGGCCTGCATGACCGGCGACAAGACGATCGACCCGCGCGGGTCGCAGCTCGAAATCGAGGCCATCGAGCTCGCGGTGGCCCGCCTGCGGCTGCTCTATCACTTCGACCTCGATCGCATCGGCGCGCTGTCGGCGCGCGACGCCCTCGCGACGGACGGCTCGTGGCAGACCGTCGGTCGGTTCGATCCATCGTTCGTCACGGCCGGTCCCGACGCGCGGTCCGTGACCCTCGACGATCCGGCGATCAGCCGCTCGCAGCTGCGCTGCCGTTGGCTCGCCGAGACGCAGCAGCTCGAGGTCGAGCCGCTCGCCGACGCCAGGCGCACGCTACATCTCGTCGAGCCAGCAGGCATGACGGAGATCGCCGGGCCGGTTCGGCTCGAGCGCGGCCAGTGCATCGCCATCGGCGACCGCGCGCTGCTCGGCTTGGAGGTCAGCGATCGCCCGGACGCCGCCAGCGACGAGCGCCTCGGGTTGGTCGGCGAGTGCCAGGCGATGTGGCGCCTGCGCGAGCAGATCCGCTGGATCAGCAAGCTCGGCCGCCCGGCGCTGATCCTCGGCGAGACGGGCGCGGGCAAGGAGCTGGTCGCGTCGGCGATCCACCAGCGCAGCGCGCGCGCGCAAAAGCCCTTCGTGCGGGTCAACTGCGCGGCGCTGCCCGAGCAGCTCGTCGAGAGCTTGCTGTTCGGCCACCGCAAGGGGGCCTTCACCGACGCGTCGTCGGACAATCTCGGCCAGCTGCGCGCGGCCGACGGCGGCACGCTCTTTCTCGACGAGCTGGGCGAGATGCCGCTCGCCATGCAGCCCAAGCTGCTGCGCGTGATCGAAGACGGCGAGGTCACCGCCGTCGGTCAGACCGCGAGCGCCAAGGTCGACGTGCGCTTTCTCGCCGCGACCAACCGCGACCCCGCCGAGGAGATGCGCTGCGGGCGGCTGCGCCAAGACCTCTACTTTCGGCTCGCCGCGCACATCGTCAAAGTGCCGCCGCTTCGCGAGCGGCGCTTCGACATCCCCGCGCTGTTCGTGCACCTGCTCGCGCGCTTTCGCGACGAGCACCCGATCGACTGGCTGTGGCGCGACACCGACGGGCCCTGGCGCAGCACCATTCCGCTGTCGTTCTTTGTCGCGCTGCTGCAGCACGACTGGCCGGGCAACGTGCGGCAGCTGCAAAACGTCGTCGAGCGCACGGTGAGCCACAACCTCGGCGGCAGACCGTTTCGCGCGCCCTACCCGCTCGGCCCCGACGACCTGCCGACTCCGGCGGCTGCGACCGAGCCCGCCGCCGACTCTGCGCCGGCCGCCACGCCGACGACGCCGCCGATGTCGCCGTCACCGACGACGACCGCGGCAGCGAGCGATCGCGCCTCGAAGCATCTCGACCGCGCCAGCGAGCTGCTCGACATCGCGCGCAAGACCACGGCCAAGCTGCTCGACGACCACGCCCTCGACGACATCTTCCGCGGCGCGAGCCCCCACGTCGCACCGCTCACCGCGCTCGAAGCGCGCGCCAGCGAGCGACTGCTGGCGCTGCTCGGCGCGTGCGACTTCAAGCAGAAGCAGACCGCCGAGCAGCTCGGGGTCTCGCTGTCGACGCTGACCAAGTTGATGCTGCGCTTCGGCGTGCCGAGACCCAACGACCTCTCCGAGTCGCAGATCCGCCAGGCCCTCGACGCCGCCGGCGGTGACGTCGACGCAGCCGCCCGCGCGCTCAAGATCTCGGCGCAAGGCCTGAAGAAGCGCCTCACGGCGCTGCAGGCGCGCTGACACAACACCTGATCAGGCGTTGTCGCTGCGCTGATCACGTGTTGTTGGCGGCCTCGCGACGCCTCGGCGCCACGGGATCACGCGGGGTTGCCAGCAGCAGGGCCGTGGCACATTTCGTGTACTTGCCCCGTGCATGATCACTCGACACGGCAAGCCCGTCGCCACCATCGCGGTCATGCTCTCCCTGCTCGTCGCGTGCGGCGCACCCGAGCACGACGACGCGCAGCGCGGCGAGCTCTCGCTGTCGGCGCACGGCCAGGCGTCGCTGAAGCGTCGGACGCGCCCGCATCACCTGAGCGGCCAGGCCCGCACCGTCGCCGTCTCGGCGTGGGTTGGTGAACACGACAGCGAGCTGAGCTTCTCGTCCGGCGCCGACGGCGTCGCGCTGGTCCGCAGCACCGACCGCGACTGCGACGTCAGCGCCTACGCGAGCTGCGCCGACGGCCAGCTCGACCTGCTGCACGCCGGAAAGCCCATCACCGACAGCGCGTTCACCCTGCAGCGCAGCGCGTACTACACGTACCTTCGCGGCGGCGCCAAGGTGTCGCGCCCGATGTCGCACCGCACGTTCAGCCTGCGGCGCTGGCACAAGAGCGCCGTCTTCAACAACAAGCTGTGGCTCATCGGCGGCGGCTACAACAACGCCGACGTGTGGTCGTCGGTCGATGGCATCAACTGGGTCGAGGAAACGCCCGACGCCGGCTTCCCGCCCCGCCAGCTGCATCAGGTCGTCGTCTTCAAGAACAAGCTGTGGGTCATCGGCGGCGCCGGCGTGAACCACGAGCTCGACGACGTCTGGTCGAGCAGCGACGGCGTGCACTGGACCGAGGAGACGCAGCACGCGGCGTTTCCTCCGGTCAACGGCCACACGGTCACCGTCTTCAACAACAAGCTGTGGCTCGTCGGCGGCTACAACAATGACGGCGACGGCTTCTTCGACGACGTGTGGTCTTCCGCCGACGGCGTCAACTGGACGCTCGAGGTCGCGGCGGCGCCCTTTTCCACGCGCACCCTTCACTCGGTGGAGGTCTTCAAGGACCGCATGTGGCTCGTCGGCGGCGGCGACGGCAACGGCGACGTGTGGTCCTCCGGCGATGGCGTGCGC
The DNA here is from genome assembly GCA_020431405.1 of Myxococcales bacterium. Lineage (GTDB taxonomy): Bacteria > Myxococcota_A > Polyangia > JAGQIK01. The sequence continues at coordinate 9,747 of JAGQIK010000056.1, read as the reverse complement.
TGGGTGCAAGAAGCCAAGGGCCTCGGCTTCGGCAATCGCGCCGGCATCGAGCTCGTCGTCTTCGGTGGCAAGCTGCGGCTGGTCGGTGGCCTTCTCGACTTCGTGCGCCAGCACGACGTGTGGTCGTCGGCCGACGGCGTGAGCTGGACGCAGGACATCGCCGCCGCCGAGCTCCCCGCCCGCTACGCGCAGACCATGGAGGTTTTCAACGGCAAGATCTACTGCATCGCCGGCGACAACGGCGGCGACAACTACGCCACCAGCGAGGTCTGGAGCTCCGACGATGGCCTTCGCTGGCGCCGCCCCGATCGCGCGCTGCCCGCGCGCTATCTGCACGAGGCGGTCAGCTTCAACGGCAAGATCTGGGCGATCGGTGGCGACACCGCGGCGGGCCGCGCCAACGACGTCTGGTCGTCGCGTGACGGCGTCGCCTGGACGCTCGAAAGCGCCGCGGCCGAGTTCTCGGCGCGCATCGGCCACGCCGTCGTGACCTTCGCCAACAAGCTGTGGCTCATCGGCGGCCTCACCGCGGACTTCCAGCGCACGAGCGACGTGTGGTCGTCCAGCGACGGCGTGCATTGGACGCTCGCGACGCAAGCCGCCCCGTTCGCCGGGCGCTTCTTTCACAGCGCCTTCGTGCACGACGGACAGATCTGGGTCACCGGCGGCACGACCAGCGGCGGCACGGTCAACGACATCTGGTCGTCGAGCGATGGCATCCACTGGACGCAGCGAACGGCCGGCGCCGCGTTCTCGCCGCGCTACGGCGCGCGCGTGCTCTCGCTCGGCAACACGCTGTGGCTCATCGGCGGCTTCAATCTCAGCGACGTCTGGTCGTCCAGCGACGGCGTCAACTGGACGCAAAAGAGCGCGGCCGCGTTCTCGAGCCGCATGCTCTTCGACGCGCTCGTCTTCGACGGCAAGCTGTGGGTCATCTCCGGGCGCGGCAAGAACGACGTCTGGTCGTCGGTCAACGGAACCGACTGGATCCAACAGACGGCGAGCGCCGCGTTCGAGGCGCGGGTCGGCGCGCGTGTCGTCGTCCACGGCAACGCGATGGTCATCACCGGCGGCGGTGACAGCACCTTCGACGCCGCCAAGGTCGCGCCCGTCTGGTCGTCACGCGACGGCATCACCTGGCGCAAAGCGCACTACAGCGAGGTCCGTTTCTAGCGCGACACCCCCAGCGTCGTATCGACGACGAGCCGTGGCTTGGATGTTGCTTCGCCAAGCCCTCGATGGTTCGCTCCTGCTGTGTCGCCATCGCCCTGCTGATGCTGGCGAGCCCCGATGCCCACGCGCTGCAAATCGCACGTCATGGCCCGGCAAGCTCCTCTATTTCCAAGTATCTACGCCGCACTCTGAGGCGCTCGCGCAGCAGCCGGCGCGCGCGCATCTGGATCCGATCGCGCCGTGTTCGTCGCCGCCGGCGCTACCGCGTCGTGGTGCGGGTGGGTGTCCAGGGGGTGGCCTACAGGCGACGGATCGTGGCCTTCATCCCCACGCGCGGTCGCCGTGCCTTGCGGGCGCTGAACCGGCTCGTCCGCCGCGTGCGCGTCGCGCTCGGCCGCTTGGACCGCGTGCGCCGGCGTCGCCACGCCCGCCTGCGGCGGCGACGCTACTACGCACGTCTGCGCCACCGCCGGCGCGCCCGTCGCGTCCATCGCCGACGCGCGCGTGTCGCGTCGCGTACGCCGGTCGCCACCCCCGCGCCCACGCGTACGGCGGCGGCCGGAGCCGTCGCTGCCACACCAGCACGCGTCGCCGTCGCCAACGCGCCAGCACGAGCGCCCGTCGTCACGACGCGCGCACCGGACACGCCACCACCACCCATGCGGCGCGAGGCGCGCAGCGCCGCGAACGCCCAGGCTGTTGATGCGACGTCCGACGCCAATTCGCTGGCCGCGGAGCGGTCGTCCGCGGCGAATTCGCTCTCCGACGATCAGCTGTTCGGCCGAGCCGTCGTTCGTCGGCGCAGCCGCAGCACGCGCGACGACCCCGTGCTCGATCTGGCGGTGGGTGTCGGCTCGAGCTGGCGGCGCGTGACGTTCGCGAGCCCACAGCTGAGCGCGGCCTACAACACCGGCGCCTTCGCCGAGCTGCTGCTGACGCTGGCGTTCTATCCGCTGCGCGGCAAGGCGCCCGCGGCGATCGACGGGCTGGGGCTGCGCTTGAGCTACGCGCACGCGCTCACGCTGAGCGCCATCGGCACCGTCGACGGCGGCGCGCCGCGCGAGCTCGACACCACCGCGCTGCGCGGCTCGGGCGCCATCGTCTACGCTCTGCCGCGCTTCGCGCGCTACGCGCCGCGCCTCGAGCTGCGCGCCGACTTCTCCTTCTCGGGACTGATCGTCGAGCGCAACGACACGATCCCGCCGCACGCGCTGCTTCACGTCGGCGGCACGCTGTGCGCCGTGCAGCCGCTCGCGTCGTGGCTGCAGATCCGCGTCGCCGGCGCCTTTCACCGCACCGTGGCCGCCATCACGCCGGCCACCGACTACCGCGTCGCCGTCGGCGACGTGGGCGGCGCGCTGCTGCGCGTCGGCATCGAAGGTCGGCTCGTCGCGGGCCTCGGCTACCGCGTGGCCTTCGACTACGAGTCCACCGGCGGCAACCTGACGCCCAAGCTCGCGGGCGGCGAGCCATTGCACATCGGCGGCCGCCGCATGGGCGTGATCGGCGGGCTGCGGCTCGAGCTCTGAGCCGCCGCCGCCGACGCGGCAAACAGCCCATCACGACATCCGAGCGCTCGCTGCACCAACGCAACGTCCGTCGTGCGAGCACAACGGCGACTCGTGCAGCAGCGCAACGGCACCCGCAGGTCGCTGCGGCGGCGCTACGCCGCGACGGGCAGCAGCGCAAGTGGGCGACATTTGACCGATCGGTCAAACAGCGCCGCGTCGGCAACGCTGGCGCGACGCTTGCTCTTCGCGTCGGCCAACACTTTCTGCTGCTTCAAAGGAGCGCCGATGTCGACGACCCGCTGTTTGACCGCCTTGCTTTGCGTGACCTTCATGCTCGCTGCTGCCTGCGGTGGCCTCGAGCCAACCGATCCAGGCGGCCCGATCATCGAGCGCGGCGCCTCGAGCGGCAAAGCGGACGGCACCGACGACTCCGGGCCGGAGGTGCCCACGTCGTACGTGCGCGAAGCGCGCTCGGCGTTCGCCGACGACCTGCTCTGCGACGTCGTCGCGAACGGCACGACCATCGCGGCCGGCGCGACGGTGGTGCTCGGCACCGCCACGGCAACCTGCGCCGCGGCGGGCGGCGTCGCGGTGGTCGTGACGGGCGGCGCCGCGGCGGTGGTCGCCGCGCCAGCTTGCGTGTTTCTCGGCGTGGGCACCGCAGCGTCGGCCGTCACGACGATCACCCTCGGCGCCATCGATCAGCTGGTTTGCCAAGGCGGGCTGCGCTACCTGATCCAGTCCATCGAAGAGCGCGTCACCGAGCTCTACAAGGGCGTCATCGAGGTCGTCATCGACGGCGTCTCGTACATCCTCACCGGCTGCAGCCGCTACCACTACCTGATGCTGCACGCGCAGAAGAAGCTCTACTGCAGCCTGCCGCGCAAGTGCTACGGGCCGCGCCCCTCGTGCTTGGAGACCAGCGCGAAGATCAGCGCCAACCACTTCTGTCTCGCCGCACGCCGAGGCATTCAACGATGCTGGGGCAATCAGGCCGACGCCGGGCACCGCCAAGCGATCAGCGAGGCGCTCACCGCGCTGACCAAGTGCCAGGCGCTTTACCCGACCTGCTCGCTGCCCTAGCACGCGAAGGCAGCAAACCGCGCGCGCAGCCGTAGGAGGAGCGATGCGCGCACCTTCGTTCTGCTGCCCAGCGCTGGCGCTCGCCTGTGCCACGCTCGCTGTCGCCTGCGAGCGGCCGCCCCCCGCGCGCAGCTACCCGTCCACTCAGGTGCAAGCCGCCACACCGCCAACGCTGGCGCCCGCACCCCAACGCGCGCGCCGGCGCTGGCATCCGCCTCTGCCGGCGCAGCCGCCGGCAACCCGCGCGGCGGTGCGCGTGACCACACTGCTGGCGCAGATCCGCGCGCGTCTGCGCGCCACGCGCTACCAGCACATCACCCGCGTCTCGTGGCGCCGCGGCCGCTTCTACTGGGACTGCTCGGGCATGGCCGACTGGGTGCTGCGTCGCAGCGCGCCCCACGCGCGTCGCGCGCTGATGCGCAGCCGGCCGGTGGCCGCGCGCTTCTATCACGTCATGCGCCGCGCTCCCACGCGCCGCGCGCGCCGCGGCTGGCTGCGCATCGCGCACCCGCGCGACCTTCGCCCCGGCGATCTGTTCGCCTGGCTCAAGCCGTCCTTCTGGCGCAACCGCCCCAACACGGGCCACGTCGGTTTCATCGTCGGCACGCCGCAGCCACACCCCAGCCAGCGTGGCGTGTGGCTGGTGCGCATCGCCGACGCCACGCGCCTGCCTCACGGCCGCGACAGCCGCGTCGCCGACGGCATCGGCGGCTTCGGCGAAGGCACCCTCGCCTTCTACGTCGATGACCATGGCCACACGCGCGCCTATGGCTGGTACGGCGCGACGCAGGACGTGCGCACCTTCGTCCCGACGCGCATCGCCTTCGCGCGCGTCACGCGCTAGCCGCGGCGCGGCCGCCGTCGACCAGCGTTGCCCAAAACGCGACGCGCGGCTACCGTCGGGCCGTGGAAGCTGCCAGCGCCAAACCGTCCGATCGGCGCGTGCTCGCCGCGCTGCTGTCGTTGCCGTTTCCCGGGCTGGGGCACGCGGCGCGCGGGCACTTCGCACGCGGCGCGGCGTGGCTGGTGGTCGACGTGGCGGCCCTCGCGCTGTTCATCACGCACCCGCACCTGTGGCTCGTCGGCGCCCTCGGCGCACGCCTGCTCTCGGCGGCCGACGCCGTCATCGCGCGACCGGCGCAGCGCGGACCCGCGGGCGGCGGCATCGTCGCCGCGGCCTTCGGCGTGTGGCTCGGCGCGCAGGTGGTGGCACGTCTGCCGATCATGGTCATCGCCGAAACCTTCAAGCTGCCGTCGAATTCTATGGCGCCGACGATGGTGCTCGGCGACCACTTCACCGTGCTCACCACCGCCACGCCAGCGCGCGGTGACATCGTGACGTTCAGACATCGCGCGCGCACCTTCGTCAAGCGCGTCATCGGCGTCGCCGGCGACGTGGTCGATCTCTACGGCACGACGCTGCGCCTCGACGGCAAGGTCGTCTCGCGCGAGCTGGCGACGCCATGCACCTACGACGACCTCGACCTGCACCAGGTCGTCAAGAAGCGTTGCGTCAGCTTCGAGGAGACGCTGGGCCAGCGGCGCTATCGCGTGATCTACGACCCCGCCACTGCCGTGCACCTCTCGAAGAAGGTCACGGTGCCTGCCGGACACGTCTATCTGATGGGAGACAACCGCGACAACAGCTTCGACTCGCGGCTGATGGGCCCGATCAAGCTGAGCGATGTGACCGGCGTGGCGATATCGATCTGGTGGTCGGCCGGACCCAACGGCACGCTGTGGCGCCGCATCGGCACGCGCTTGCGCTAGCGCTCCCTTCACCCAGCGCTGGCGGACGCGAAAGAAAAAGTGGGGCGCGGTCCCGCCCGGGGGTTCGGTGCCCCGGATTTGGATGTTACCTGTTACGGCTTACCGCTTATGTCCTACCGCCTACCCGCTACCGGTGTGCAACAAACAAACCATCTAGGCATGTGGTAGACAAGGTGGTACCCGTAGACCGCTTCAGTTTGACGGATATACAAACCTAACTTCGGCAGGCCGCGCCCCTATCGGTATAGCGTTTAGAGCTCTATCAGCTCGGTCTTGTTAGCGCGGTTGATCGCGTGCTTCACGCGCTGCGCGTAGTCCTGGATCTTGTCGATCTCGTTCCACGCCTCGCGCGCCACGACGCCGTAGTCGGTGGTCTCGACGACGTCGTAGCCGATGATCTCGATCTCTTCGACCTTCATGCCCTTGTCGGACATGGTCTCCTTCTTGCGCTCGACTTTGCTGATGGTGCGGTGACGCACGTGCTCGTCGGTGCTCTCGACGACGTTGACGTTGTCGGCCAGCGTCGGGATCGCACGCGCCGCGCGCTCGAGCTTGGGGATGATGTCGCTCTTGAGCACCAGCAGCTCGGGGATCGACAGCTCGCGCACGCTGCCGTCGAGCTCCTCGAGCGGCGCCTTGGCGCGTTGATTGGTCAGCGAGATACGCATCGCCAGCTCGCGATCCTCGGCGAGGGCCTCTTCGATGCGCTCGCGACACTCTTCGATGGTGTAGTGGCGCGTGGTGATCTTCTCGCTGCCGGGCTCGGGCTCGAAGGCCTTGCTGCCCTCGATGTCCTTGGTGCGAAAGGTGCGGCGCGTGCGCCCCGCGGCGGTGAGGCGGTTGATCCACGTCTCGAGATCGGCCGCCAGCTTCTTGCGACGGTTGAAGCCGTCGCCGAGGGTCATCGCTTTGCTCATGGCCGCGGACGATAGCACGCGCGACCTGCACGGAGCGCCGCTTGACGGCGGCGCGACCGCGAGCAAAGCGAGCGCCTCGGGGGTGAGCCGCGCGGATTCACTTCGCGCGGCGAGGGGGGCTTGAAAAAAGCCCCCCTACCGTATTCTAGGGCGCTTGATCACGTAGGTGATCAAGCAGTCCTAGTTGACGGGCTTGCAGGTGGCGCTGGCGAAGTCGCAGTTGGTGCCGGGGCCGCAGCAGGTGGTGCAGCCGCAGAGCGTCGTGCCAGAGCTGCAGATGTCGACGCAGCTCGCACCCACCAGCTGCTTGCCGCAGGGGCAGCTCAGCGGCACGCACTGGCCGCTCTTGCACGACTGGCCGCTCGGGCAACTGCCGGCGCATACGCCGCCGCAGCCGTCGGCCGCGCCGCAGGCTTTGCCCGCGCACTGCGGGATGCAGACGCACTTGCCCGACTTGCAGGTCAGACCGCCCGCGCAGCTTCCCTGCTTGCACGTGCCGCCGCAGCCGTCCGAGGCGCCGCAGGCTTTGCCCGTGCAGCTCGGCGTGCAGCATGACCACGTGGCGGCCGACGCGATGCAGCGCTGCCCTGACGAACAGTTCTTGCACGTGCCGCCGCAGCCGTTGTCGTCGCCGCAGGCCTTGGCCGTGCAGTCGGGCTGGCAGACGCACGTGCCCTTCTTGCAAAGCTCGTTGGAGGCCGCGCACGAGCCGTCGCCGCAGATGCCGCCGCAGCCATCGGGCGCGCCGCAGGCCTTGCCGGCGCAGTCGGGCGTGCAGCACAGCCAGGTGATGTTGGTCTGATCGCAGATCTGGTCGGGCGGACAGCCCTTGCACTTGCCGCCGCAGCCGTTGTCGTCGTTGCAGAACTTGCCGATGCAGTCGGGCACGCACTCGCACTTGCCCTGCTTGCACGCCTCGCCCTGCGGGCAGCTGCCCGTGGTGCACGTGCCGCCGCAGCCGTCCGCCTCGCCGCAGACGCTGCACTTCTTGACGCAGGCGGGCGGCTTGGGCGCGCCACCCGTCGGCGGCCCGCCCGGCTTGCCGGCGCACGAGTCGACACACTTGCCATTGCTGCAATAGAAGCCGGGCTCGCACGTCACGCCGGCGCAGGTGTTCTTGATGCACGTGCCGCCGACGCAGATCTCGCCCTGGGCACAGCTCACGCCGGCGCAGGGGTTTTCGGCGCAGGCCTGCATCGCGGCCGCCGTGCCGGGCGGACACTGCGCGCCGGTCTCGGGCGCCAGCGTCAGACACGCGCCGTTCGAGCAGATGCGCCCCGCGCCGCACGTGACGTGGGCGCACGGCGCGTCGAAGCAGCCTTTGACGCAGCGGCCGCCGACACAGCTCGAGCCCGCCTCGCAGTTGACCGACGCGCAGGCATCTTCGACGGGCGTGCAGACGACCTTGCACTTGCCGCCCGGGTTGGGACACTTCGCCGTCTGCACGCAGACCGAGTCGTTGCAGAAGCCCTGAAAGCAGATCTTGCCGCCTGGGCAGTAGTACTCGGGGATCGTGCAGATCGAGCCGCCGCCTGGCGGCTGCTCGCCGTAGATCCAGTGGTCGATGCGCGCGCCCGTGTTGTCGGGTAAGGCGCGCTCGCCGATCTTTCCCGGGCAGCCGGCCAGCAGGCACAGCAGCACGGCACCACACGCAGAGCGGATCGGGTGAGCGACGAGGGCGCGACGGTTCATGTGCGCCGATACACCAAGATCCGTGCCCGCCAGGGCCTCGCGCTCGCCTCGCATTGTCGAGCAGTTACGAGCGCGACCGCGCGCGCGTGTAGCCCACCGGTTTGCGGTGCGACGCCGTAGGTTGCAGCGTGCCCGCGGAGCGGTCGTCCGCGGAGAGTTCTTTGGGGCGGAGCAGTCGTCCGCGGCGAATACGGAGCCTGGACGGCCGATTTCTGGCCGAGGCCCTGGTACGCCGGTTGCTTCGGCGCTTTGCCACGCCTCTGCGGCGGCACGACCAGCACCGACTCCTCGTCCAAGGTCGCGATGAATCCTCCGAAAACTCCAAGAAGCGCTTTGCCCGCCCGACGCGCCGGCGCGGTCGCGCTGTGCTGCGGTTTGGGCGCGCTGGCGGCGGCCAAGGCGGCGCACGCGCGCGCACCCGATGCAGCACAGCCCCCTGCGGCAAGCCAGCCGGCGAGCCAACCCGCGAGCCAACCCGCGAGCCAGCCCGCCGACGTGCCGCTGTTTCCCGGCGCGCCCGCGTCGGAGCGGCTCACGCTACAGCAAGCGCTGCAACGCGCCTTCGCTGCGCACCCCAAGCTGCGCGCGCGGCGCGCGCTCGAACGCGTCGCCGCCGCGCAGGTCGACGCGGCACGCGCAGCGCGCCTGCCCGAGGTCGGCGTCACCATCTTCGCCAACCGCTCGAGCGCCAACGCCACGCCCGGCTTCGCCTACCTGCCAGTGGGCGGGCGCCTGCACGGCTTCGGCAACCCCTCGGGCGGCCGCCCCGAGCGCGGGCTCGACGACAGCTCGTGGCAGACCGGCGTCGGCCTGTTCGGCATCTTCAACGCCACGGGCCTTTTGCGTCAGAGCGCGCTGGTCGACGCCGCGCTGGCGCGTCGCGAGGGCGCCGACGCGCTCTTTCGCGCGCGCAAGCTCGAGATCGCCTACGAGGTCACCGACGCGTTCCTGATGGTGCTCGGCGCCAGGGCAACCGTCACCGCCGCCTCGGAGGGCGTGCGCCGCGCGCGCGTCATCGCCCGCGTGGTCAAGACGCTCGTCGCCCAGAGCCTCAAGCCGGGCGTCGACGCCGCGCGCGCCGAAGCCGAGGTCGCCCTCGCGCTGACGCAAGAGGTGCGCGCGCAGCAGGTGCTCGAGGTGCGCAAGACGCAGCTCGCCGAGGCGATGGGCATGTCGGGCCGCTCGATCGACGCCGCGCCGAGCGCGCTGCTCGACCCCTCCACCGACCTCGACGTGGCGCGCATCGCCGCGCGCGCCCAGCGCCACCCGCTGCTGCAGGAGCGCATCGCCAACGCCGTGCGCGCCGAGCGCGAGAAAAAGGCCGCGGCCTATGCCTTCGTGCCGCGCCTCGAGATCGTCGCGGGCTTCTTCGGCCGCGGCTCGGGCATCTCGACGTCGCCGGTCGCGTACGGCTTGGTGCCCGACACGCCCAACTGGGTAGCGGGCCTGGTCTTCAACCTGCCGCTCACCGGCTACTTCGGGCTCAAGGCCAAAGCGCGCGAAGCCAAGTCGCGGCTCGACGTGGCTAGAGCGCGCAAAGACGAGGTGGCGATCGCGATCTCCAATCAGGTCGCCACCGCCGCGGCGGCGCTCGCCGGCGC
>JAGQIK010000468.1 GCA_020431405.1 Myxococcales bacterium | reverse complement strand
GGCGGCAGGCCGACCTGCTCGAGCGCGCGCGCGGCATCGATGAAGGGACCGTCGCCGACGCGCGCGCGGCCCTCGCCGACCAGCGTCAGCCCTACGTGTGCCAGCGCGGTGAGATCGCTGACCCCGAGCGATCCGACGGTCGGCACCCACGGCGTGACGTCATGCTGGAGCAGCGCGCCGAGCGCTTCGACGAGCTCGAGGCGCACCGCGCTGTCGCCGCGACAGAGCGTCGAGAGCCGCGCCAGGATCATCGCGCGCACGGCGTCGCGCGCCATCGGCTCGCCGACGCCCGCGGCGTGCGAGCGCAGCAGGTTGCGCTGCAGGCGCGCCGAGCGCTCGGCGTCGACGCGTTGATCATCGAGCGCGCCGCAGCCGGTGTTGACGCCGTAGACGCGCTCGCCGCGCGCGAGCGCCGCAGCGAGGCGCTGCTCGCCGGCACGCACGCGCGCGCGCGCTGTCTCGCCGATCGTGAGCTGGCCGCTGGGAGCACGGGCCAAGCGCACCAGCGTGTCGCGCCGAAGCGGCGCGTCGCCGATCACGACGTGCGCCGCGTCGTCAGTCGTCGCGTTCATGGCGCCTGCTCGTCGCGCGCGGCGAGCGGCCACACCGGCTCGTCGCGCGGCGTGAGCGCGAAGCGGCGTGCGATCTCGCCGTAGCCGTCGAAGCGATAGCCCTCGTTGGCAGCGAGCAGCGCCTCGCGCGCGGCGCGATAAAGCCCCGGCAGCTCGTACCACGGCGCGGCGGGCAGGCGGTGATGCACGGCGTGTAGGTTGTTGTTGAGAAAGAGCAGCGAAAAGAGCGCGCCGCTCTCGACGATGGCCGTGCGGTGCGCGTGCTCGCGCGCGGGGCGGTGCTCGACGAAGGCGCGCAGCAGCGTCAGCGAAAGGCCCGGGTAGACGAACAGCAGGAGGTACTTGCCGAGAGACAGCGCGCAGACGAAGTGCAGCCACCCGATCACCGCCGCGACGCCGACAAGGTGCAGCACCCAGTGGCGCAGGTTTCGGCGGTCGCCGCGCGCGAGGCGCGCCGCCTCGCTCGACAACAGGCGTGCGACCGACAGCGGCGGGCCGATCACGAGCCGCCCGACGAGCGTCTGGTGAAAGCGCAGCAGCGCGCGGCGCGCGACGCCGAGCTCGCGCCAGCGATCGGCGGTGACGTAGTACGACTCGGGGTCTTCGAGCGGGTCGGTGAGGCGTGCGTCGTCGTGATGGCGCAGGTGCTCGGCGCGATAGATGCCGTAGGGCAGCCACAGCGAGAGCGGCCAGAAGCCGACGAGCGCGTTGAGCCAGCGGCTGCGCGCTGGGTGATCGTGGATGGTCTCGTGCTGCAGCGAGCCCTGCCAGGCGACGAGCCAGGCGCCGAGCAGCAGCACCAGCGGCCACGGCAGGCGGTTGGCCGCGAGCGTCAGCCCGATCCAACCGCCGTAGATGGCGAAGACCACGGTCCAGGTGGGAAGCTCGAAACGGCGTGTCACGTGCCGATCCAATCCAAGAGCCGTGCCCGTGGCGCCAGACGACTAATAGCTTGTTATTATTGTTATATACTCGATTCGAGCACAGATATCGGCATGATCTATTCCGATTTAGATCAGCATTCTGATTGCCGATAGCGCGATTTCGGCATAGCTAATACCGATGTCGGGTCGCGTCGCGCTTGCCATCGATGACCTCGTGCTGCGCAGCCGGTTGGCCAGCGAGCTGGGCGCGATGGATGTCTCTGTAGAGCACGCACCGCGCGGCGAGCGCTGGTGGGAGCGGCTGCCCGACTCCGGTACCGAGCTGGTGGTGGTCTCGCTCGAGATGGTGCCGCAGCCGCACGACGAGATGATCGCGCTGCTATGCGCCGTGCCGAGCGCGCCGGGTGTGGTGGTGGTCGGCGAGGTCGACGCCGACGCGCGCGCGCGCCTGCACGCCGCGGGCTGTCTGGCCGTGCTCGACAGCGCCGCGGCGAGCCTCGCTGGCGCGCTGCGCGCGGTGCTCGACAATCACCTCGAGCTGGTGCGTCGTCGCGAGCGCGACGAGGGCCCGCTCGGCGACGAGCCGCGCCTTTCGGACTTCGTCATCGTCAGCCCGATGATGCGCACCTTCATGGCCACCGTCGAGCGCGTGGTGGCCAGCGACGTGTCGCTGCTGATCCTCGGCGAGACCGGCGTCGGCAAGGAGCGCCTGGCGCGCGCTGTTCACGCTGCCAGCCCGCGCGCCCAGGGGCCGTTCGTCGCGATCAACTGCGGCGCGCTGCCCGAGACGCTGCTCGAGAGCGAGCTCTTCGGTCACGTCGAGGGCGCCTTCACCGGCGCGCACGCGCGGCGCGGCTGCTTCGAGCTCGCTGATGGCGGCACGGTCTTTCTCGACGAGATCGGCGAGCTGCCGCACCACCTGCAGGTCAAGCTGCTGCGCGTGCTGCAAGACCGGCAGGTGCGGCGGCTTGGCAGCGAGCGCTCGATCTCGGTCGACCTGCGCGTGATGGCAGCGACCAACCGCACGCTGGATACCGAGGACAAGCCCTTTCGCAGCGATCTCTACTACCGGTTGACGGTGATGACGCTGACGCTGCCGCCGCTGCGCGAGCGGCGCGAGGACATCCCCGAGATGGCGCGGCGGCTGGTGGAGCTTTACCGCGCGCGGGTCGGGCGCTCTATCGACGGCATTAGCGAGCGCGCTGTGCAGGCGCTGACGCGCTACGACTGGCCGGGCAACGTGCGCGAGCTGGGCAACGTGATCGAGCGCGCGATGCTGCTTTGCCGCACGACGACGGTCGACGTCGGCGATCTGCCCGAGGCGATCGGCGCCGCGCTGCGCGACGCCGACAAGGCGAGCGCGCTCGGGCGCGCCGTCGCGTCGCCGTCGCCGGCGCTCTCAGGCGCTGGTGTGCTCGGCGCGGACGAAGCACTGCCACGCGGCGAGCCGTCGGTTGGCGAGATGTCGCTCGAGGGGACGCTGCTCGGCGCGGGCGAGCTCGAGGCGGCGCTCGAGGCCGGGCGCTCGCTGCGCGAGATCCGCGGCGTGGGCGCAGACCGCGTCGAGCGCGCCTACCTCGCGCGCCTGCTGACGCGCTGTCGCGGCCGCGTCGGCGAGACGGCCGCGCGCGCCGGCATCAAGCCGCGCGCGCTCTACAACAAGATGCAGCGCCACGGTCTGCGCAAAGAGGACTTCAGGCTGCGCGACACGGCGCCCAAGCCACCTCCAGCGGCAGCGGGTGCAGCCAGCAGCGCGGTGCGCGGCCCGCGCGCGACGCTGTTTCGCGCCGGGCTGCCCGACGGCCAAGGTTTCACCGTCAGCGCCGCGCCGACGCAGGCCAAGCTCGACCAGAACGAAGCGCCCTGGCCGCTGCCCGAGGCGCTTCACGAGCGGCTGCTCGCCGAGCTGTCGGCGCGGCCGCTGCATCGCTACCCGCAGCCTGCCGAGTACGCCGAGACCAAGGCGCGCTTCGCCAGCGCGCTGGGGCTCGATGCCGAGCGCGTGCTGCTCGTCGCCGGCGCCGACCAGCTCATCGCCACGCTGGTGCAGGCTGCAGGCGGTGCGCGGCGTCGCATGCGCCTGTTCGAGCCGACGTACCCGATGTATCGCGTGGCGGCGAAAAACTCCGGCACCCCCGTCGACGAGGTGATCCTCGACGCGCGCTACGAGATCAGCGAGTCGATGGTCGACGTCGACGCCGAGATCGTGGTGCTGGTCAGCCCCAACAACCCCACCGGCACGACCGTGCCGCGCGCGGTGATCCGTCGCGCCCTCGCACGCGACGAGCGGCTCGTCATCGTCGACGAGGCCTACGCCGACTTCGCCGAGGAGAGCGCGCTCGATCTCGGCGCGCGCCACGACAACCTCTTCATCGTGCGCTCGCTGTCCAAGAGCCTGCTCGCCGGCGCGCGGCTGGGCTACGGCGTGGGTCACCCCGAGCTGGTGCGCACGCTCGAGGCGATGCTCGTGGTGCCCTACAACCTCTCGCACCTGCAGATGGTGCTCGCCGACAACATGCTGAGCCTGCGCGCGGTGATGCGCGAGCGCGCGCGCGCTGTACGCGACGCGCGCGACGGCCTGCGCGGCGCGCTTGCGCAGCGTGGCCTGGTGGCGCTCCCCAGCCAGGGCAACTTCCTGTGCCTCGAGCTGCCGCGCGACATCGAGGCGCCGGCGCTCTACGAGGCGCTCTGCGCGCGCGGCGCGCGGCTGCGCGACGTGTCGTCGATGCCGGGCCTCGCCGGCTACCTGCGCGTCACCGTGGGGACGGCCGAGATGCACGAGCACCTGCTCGCCGCCCTCGACGAGAGCCTCGCCGCGCTGCGCGGCGGCTGACGTCCGCAGGACTTGCTAGACTTGCGATGATGTCGAGGATGACGGTAGATGCCCGCCTCGCGATCATCGCGGCCGCCGCCATCGCGGCGCTGGCGGGCTGCTCGGCGCGCGCCGCGCTCGACGGCGACGCGTCGACGCTCGACACGTCAGCAGGCGATGGGCTCGTGTCGGGTACGCTGTCGCTGCCGTTGACCTTCGAGACGCGCGCCGTGCTGAGCTACCCCAACGGGACCAGCAGTGCTCGGCCGCCCGACGGGCTCTTCGCGGTGATCGAGCTCGCGCGCTACGATCGGACGAGCAGCGAGGTCGAGCTGACGCTGGGCGCCGTGTGCCGCCAGTCGGGCGTGGCCGGGACGCGCGCGGGTCGGTTGGTGCGAGTCAAGCTGCTGCCACGCGCCGGCGGCGGCTACCGGCTGTGGCTGCCGGCCGTCAGCCGCTACGCGGAGCTTCCCTACTGTCAGAGCAGCTGGGGCTACAGCGAGGTCTATGGCGTGGTGCTCGCGGAGCTCGAGCTCGAGCTCGACGCCAGCCTGCAGACGCTCTCCGGCACGCTGCGCGGCGAGGCGCACGTGCGGTTGGACGACGTCAGCAACACCATCCCGGTGACCGGCGTGATCAGCGGCGCGCGCGACAGCACGCCGCCGAGCATCCGCGGCGTAACGAGCCCGCTCGGGCCCCTCGACGCGATCAGCATCAGCTTCGACGAGCCGCTGCGTGCCCAAAGCGGCGGCGCCGCGCTACGGCTGCGTGACGCTCAGAGCGGCGCCATCGTCGAGACGGCGAGCGTGCCAGCTGACGGCAAAGCGCTCGGCAGCGTGGGGATCGGTCGCCTCGGACACTGGCCGCTCGGCGTGGCGCTGACGCTCGAGCTGGTGGGCTTGGTCGATCTGGCTGGCCTCGCGCTCGAGGGCGGCGGGACGGTCACGCGCGCGCTGCCGGCGATCGCCTCGCCGCCGCGCTGCGACGATCTGGGCTTCGAAGGCGGCACCGATCCGATCTGCGGCTGCGAGCGCACGGCGAGCCGCGTCGGTCCGATCCAGCCGGCTCAGGGCAGCAGGCTGTGCGACAACGTGGAGGGAAGGTCGCTGAGCTTCACGCTGCAGCTGCCCGCCGACGCCGTGAAGCTGCAGCTGAGCTACGTCGCTTGCGCGTCGCAGGTCGCCTCGCGAGCGCGCTTCAGCATCGTCGTGGCGTCGCTGGCGACGTCCGTCAGAGCGAGCTTCACCTCGGACATGCCGACAGTGGTTTCAGGTGGCGCCTTCCCATGCGAGTACGCCACGGACTGGACCGACGCGACGCTCGACGTGCGCGCGGTGGCAGGACAGACGGTGGTCGTGCAGCTGAGCCATCACGTCGCCAGCGGCGGGCCACCGCAGCCGCCGACCCAGCTGCTGCTCGACAACCTGCGCGTACAGCGCGCCGCCCCCTGACAGCTCAGCGCGATTGACCCGCGCGCCGCGCCGCGCGCGCGCGTTGCCGAGCGAAGTGCGCGTCGAGCGGCAGGTCGTGCTTGTCGTAGAACGCGGCGAGACGCCGGTAGCGCTCGGCGACATCGAAGCCGAGGTTGTGCTGCAGCTTGAGCAGATCGACGGGACAGGCGTGCAGCGGCTGCTGGTCCATCTCGTCGAGGGAGTTGGTGCCGTTCATGGTGCACTTGTAGAACACGCAGTGCTTGATGGTCAGCAGGTGGCCCAGCTCGTGGGCGGCGAGCTTGAGCGCGCGCCGCAGAAGAACGTGGGGCACGTGGCCGTAGCGCCTGAGCGAGTGCAGGCCCGCGCGCTGGTGAAAGAGGCCGACGCCGAAGACGAAGTTGAGGCCCGGAATGAAGAGATCGTGGTTGGTCAGACCGAGCACGCCGAGGCTGTCTTTGGGCACGAGGGGCGCCATGGCGCTGGCGAAGGCGTGCGCGTCGACCTGCCCGCGCTGCGCGTCGACAAAGCTCGCGTGCATGCGCGCGGGGCGCATGACTTTGACGCGCAGCCCGAGAAAGAAGCGCTCGAGGTAGTCGCGCAAGATCGGCAGCAGCGCGCGTTGGCCACGCGTCAGGTCGTCGAAGGGCAGCAGGTGCAGCGTGTGGCGACGCGCGCTGCGGCGGTTGAAACGCGCGCCGATGTAGTCGGCGTAGCTCTGGCCGGGCTCGCGGAAGCTGTAGAGCCACTCGCCGGGGCGCGGCTCGCCCAGCCGGGTAAACGGCGTGTCGGGCTTCTCCGCGGCGAAGACGCGCTCGCGCCGGCGCTGCGCTGCCAAGCGGAAGCCCGAAGGTCGCGTCGACGGCAGCACCGTCTGCGACGCGCCTGCCGCAGCCCCCGTGCTCGCGCCGCGCGCCGGCGGACGCGTGGGTGCTGAGGCCCGGGCGGCGCCGTGCTGCGAGAGGGAGCCGACGCCAGCGAAGAAGCCGACCAGCGCCCCGATGATGGCGGCGCTGGCCGAGCAGAGCACCAGCAGCTGGCGCGCGCGGGTCATGTGGGAGCTAGACACCAGCGCGGCGACGAAGTTCTAGTCGTCGAGCGCGGTCTCGGCGTCGCTGTTGGTGAGGACCTCGGCGGTGGGCACGCCGCGCGCGTCGTGCTCGACCGAGGCCAGCACCTCGAGCGCGATGCCGCGCGCGCTGGCCATCGGTTCGAGCAGCGCTTCGATGCCCGCGCGCTGCTCGGGGCGCGCGAAGATGCGCAGCGCGCGCAGCGAGGCGAGCTTGCGCGCGTGGCGCACCAGCCGCTTGATGGTGCTCAGCGCGACCTCGTCGCCAAGCTCGAGCGACTCGAGGCGCGCGGCGAGCTCGCCGGCGAGCACCCCGTCGACGCCGTGGCGCACGAACTTCTCGGTGTTCTCGCTGTAGATCGAGGTCAGCCGGCGCGTGCGCAGCGACAGCGCGACGATCTGCTGGGCGACGCGCGGGCTGCGCAGCAGCGACAGCAGCGGCTCGCGTCCGGCTGGATCGTAGCTGTGGTAGGAGAGCTGCAGCCGGCGCGTGCGCGCGGGCAGATCGCGCGCCAGCACCCGCAACAGCTCGACGTCGAAGCGCCCGCTGAAGCACAGCGTCTCGGTGCGCTCGAGCGGCAGGCGCTCGATGGCGAAGTAGCCGCCGCGAAGGTGCACCTCGCGAAAGTGTCCGAGCTCGGGCGTGGGCGTGGGCACGTAGCCGTAGGGCCGTTCGCTGGAGCGGCCGACGATGGCGCGCGAGAGCAGCGGCGGCAGCGCGAGCCCGGGCAGCACCTCGAGCAGCGCCATCTGCTCGCCGTCGGCGCAGCCGAGCTCTTCGAGCAGCAGCGCCGCCGGCAGTGCCACCAGCGCGCGCAGCGCCACGCGCGCGTCGGGCAGCGCGCCGTCGAGCAGCGTCGCCGAGCGGATGAAGCCGGCGCGCCACGACAGCTCGAGCATGCCGTCGAGCCCGCGCCAGGCGATCGGGCCGAGCAGGTGACGGCGATAGGCGCGCAGCGCGCGCTCGAGCACGCGCTCGTGGCCGGCGAGCGAGCGCGCGATGAGGCCGCCGCGCGGATCGTCTTGCTGCGTGAGCCAGTCGGCGTAGACCGAGAGACGCTCCGGATCGTCGGGCGCCTGCAAGAGCGCCGCCTCGAGCGCGGGCTCGCGCGCCACCAGCGCTTCGTGCAGCGCGGCGAGGTCGTCAAAGAGCACGACACCGCGCGTCTCGAGCGCAGCGCGCGCGGTGTCGAACGCGCGGCGCGCCGCGTCGTCGTCGGCGTAGGTCGTGCGCGTGACGTCGCG
This sequence comes from Myxococcales bacterium, assembly GCA_020431405.1. Lineage (GTDB taxonomy): Bacteria > Myxococcota_A > Polyangia > JAGQIK01. The sequence continues at coordinate 1,216 of JAGQIK010000468.1, read as the reverse complement.
GTCGCTGCCGCGCACCTGCTCGAGCGTGTCGTCGCGCCAGCCGAGCTCGCAGGGAAAGCGGTTGGCGCGCTTGGCGTGACCCGAGGGCTCGACGTAGTAGACGCGCTCGCCGCGCAGCATCAGCTCGGCGCGCACGCCTTCGGCGAGCTGCAGCCGTTCGCGCCACCACAGCGCCTCGGGCTCCTCGACGTTGTCGAGGGCGCGCTGGCGATAGGCTGAGGTGGTGACAACCTGCGTCTCGTCGGCCGCGATCTTGACGTCGTAGTGCTTCATGGCGGCGCCTCGGCGAGGCGCGCGGCGAGCGGGCCGAGCGCGCCGCGGATCTCGTCGTCGAGCGGCGCGATGTGAAGCGACTCGAGCGCAGCGAGCGCGTCGGCGTGGCGGCCGAGGTGCGTCATCGCCTCGTGCGCCGGCTGCGTCGAGACCAGCGTCAGCTGTCGCAGCCTGGCGGCCAGCGTCGACGCGGTGAGCGCGCGCACGACGGGCTCGACGGCCTCGATGCCACGCAGCGACAGCGAGTCGAGCGCCGGCGGCGGCGCTTCGACGAGGCGCAGCACGCGCGCCGCGGCGCTCTTGGTGAAAAAGCGCACGCGCAGGTCGAGCTCGCGCAGACGCGGGCAGCGCGCCTGGGGCAGCGAGTCGACGAAGCGGCCGACGTAGCGCGCGTCGACGCGCAGTTGCTCGAGCTCGGGCAGCTCGAGCTCGACGCGATCGGTCGTCTCGCCGCGCAGCTGCAGCGAGCGCAGCGATGGCAGGCGCGCCAGCAGCGGCTCGAGCCGCTCGACGTTGCCCATGCCGTAGCTGCTCGCGGGCGCCTCGGCGCCTGCCTCCTCGTCGCGCCCGAGCACCAGGCGCTCGAGGGTCGGCGGTACGGCGAGCTCGAGCAGCGCGTCGACGAGCTTCTGCTGCGCGCCGGGCTCGATCGACAGCGCGCGCAGGGCACAAGCCAGCGGCAGCTCGAAGAGCACAGCGCAGAGCCGCCACAGCGCGCGCGGCGCGATCTCGGCGCTGAGGTGGGCGCGTTCGATGAAGCCATCGCGCAGGCCGAAGCTGACGCGCTCGAGCAGCCCCTCCCAGTGAAGTGGCCCGTAGAGCCGCGCCCGAAAGCGGCGCGCGTGCGCGTCGGCGCGTCGACGCAGAGACAGTCGCTCGTCGCCGTCGCCGGCACGTTCGGCGGCGCGCCATAGCAGGGCGAGCTCGCCGCGCGGATCGCCGT
>JAGQIK010000467.1 GCA_020431405.1 Myxococcales bacterium | reverse complement strand
CGTGCCTTCGGCGCCGCCGCGCGCGCCGGTGGCGCCGGAGCTGGCGCCGCCGCCGCCGCAGTCGTCGGCGCCCGACGCGCACGTGCAGGTCGCGCCGCCGCCGGGGCCTGCGCCCGGCATACCCGGGCCGCCCGGCGGTGTGACGCCGCCGGCGAAGCCGCCCGGTCCGGGCGTGACACCCTCGGCGCCGAGATCGAGCAAGCCGCGGATCTCGACGTCGCCGTCGACGAGCAGCACCAGCGGCCGCGAGCCGAAGACGGTGACGATGCGATTGGGGTTGAGCTGAAAGCGCGTCACCGCGAGCACGCACGCGCTGACGCCGCCGCGGCTTTGCACCGTGCCGCTGATGCCGAGGCCGCTGCAGTTGGTGGTGTCGATGCTGCCATCGGCGGTGATCGGCGACAGCGATTGAAACGTGCTCGCCGTGAAACCGCCCGCGGGTACCAGTCGCTTGCACGTCACCGTGCCGGGCTTGCAGCCGAGCGGGCAGGTGCAGGGCGGAAGATCCATCGTCGTGTCGCCCGTCGTGTCGGGCGTCACGGTGTCGACGGTGGTGTCGGCGTCGGAGGTCGCGTCGCCGTCGCCGTCGTGGGTGGCGTCGCGCGGCCCGTCGACGCTGGCGTCGGCGTCGGAGGTCGCGTCGCCGTCGCCGAGCTCGGGGCGCGCGTCGCCGACGCACGGCTTCTGCTCGGGATTGGCGATGTCGGGGCAGTTATCCACCGCGTCGGGCACGCCGTCGCCGTCGCGATCGGCGAGGCGTCCGATGGAGAGCGTCAGCTTGGCCTCGATCTGCTCGCCGGCTTTGGCTGCCGCCTGCACGGCGCCCTCGGCGCGCAGCGTGCCTTGAAAGCTCGCCAGCGCGCGCAGCCGCAGCGTGCCCGGGCGCGGCGGGTACAGCACGACGGTGGCGGGCAGCGAGATCGAGGCGCCCGCGTCGGCGCCGAGCCGGCGCGCCGAGACCGCGGTGCCCGCGTCGTCGAAGATGTCGAGGGAGATGCCGTCGATCTCGCCGACGCCCGACTCGGCCTCGATGGTCACCAGCACGCTGGTCGGCACGTCGCCCGCGCAACCGGGTGCGGCTACGAGCAGCACGAGCAGCACGAGCGGTGCGGCGCCCCTCATCCCATCGATGTTATCACCGACTCGGCGCGCAGCGGTGCTCGCGCGGCGCAGCGCGGCGCAGCAGCCGCGTGCGATCGGCGACCAGCGGCGAGCTCTGCCAGACGCGCCGCATCAGCGCGCAGTAGGGCAGCTGGTAGATCGAGAGATCGATGACGGCGTGGTCGCCGAGCTCGCTGGCGACGTAGAGCTTGCCGCCTTGCTGGGCGAGCATCGCGATGGCGCCGTGCAGCGCGCTGTGATCGAGGCGCGCGCCGCCGCGTTGGCGCCACAGGCCGACGAGGCCGCTCTCGTAGCCGACCACCAGCGTCTCGCGCGGCCCGGCGGCGATGGTCGTGACGCGGCTCGCCGGCGTCTGACCGAAGGGCGCGACCGTGCTGCGGCTGCGGCTGCGGCTGTCGCTGCCGAAGCTCGCCACGCCGATGTTGCCGCTCTCGTAGCCGATGGCGAGCCCGCGGGCGATGGGCGCCAGCGCGCTGACGCCGCGCGGCACGGCGAGCCTGCGCAGGGCGCTGGCGTTCTTCGCGTAGATGTGTACCGCGCGATCCGTCGCGACGTAGAGCTTGCCGTCCTCGCCGACGGCGATGGCACGTGCGTGATCGATGAGCTGGCGCTGAAAGCCGCCGCCGCGCACGATCACGGCGCGGTCGCCGTCGAGCACGACGCAGCCGGAGGCGAAGCGGTGTACGTCGCGCGCGTCGTCGATGGCCTGCGACAGCTCGCGCTTGCCGCCGCGCCACAGCTCCACCGCGCGTTTGCCGGCGGCGTCGCGCGTGGTCAACAGACACAAGGCGCCATGCGCCTCGCGCACCGTGTGCGCGCGCGCGATCCACGGCTGCGCGGCCGCGAGCACCTGCGCGGGCGGCGACCAGATGAAGCCGCGATGGCTGCGCAGCGCGGGCGCGACCCCCTTGTCGCGCTGCCAGGTCAGCGCGCGCCAGGCCGGCGTCACGCGCGCGTCGTCGCCGGCGAGCAGCGCCACGTCGTAGACGCGCACGGTGCCGTCGTCGCTGCCGCTGACGAGCTTCTTGCCGTCGCGCGCGAAGTCGAGGCTGTTGAGCGAGCGGCGCTGCGCGCGCAGCCGGGCGATGGGGCGCGGGCGCGCGTCGGCGGCGAGCGACCATACGAGCAGCTGGCCGTCGGCGCCGCCGCTGGCGAAGACGCGCCCGCTGGGATGCACGGCGAGCGTCATCGCGCGGCTTCGGTGCTTGCCGACGATGCGCGTCTTGTCCGCGGCGAGATCCGTCAGCCGCAGCGTGCGGTCGTAGCTCGCCGAGAGCACCTTGGTGCCGCTCGGAAGAAAAGCCACCGCGGTGACGGTGCTCTTGTGCGCGATGACGACGCGCTCGAGCTTGCGCGTGGCGAGCCGCCACAGGCGCACGCGCCCGTCGCCGCCGCCCGACGCGATCAGCTTGCCGTCCGGCGAGAGCGCCACCGAGCGAACGCCGCCGCCGTGCGCCTCGAACGACGCCACCTGCGCGCCGCTGCTGGCCTGCCACAGCCGGATGGTGCGGTCGTAGCCGCCCGAGAGCAGCAGCTTGTCGTCGCGCGAAAAGGCCAGCGAGCGCGCCTCGGACCCGTGGCCGATCAGCACGCGCTGGCGCGAGCCGCGCGCCGCGTCCCACAGCGCGATCGACTCGTCCCAGCTCGCCGAAGCGAGTCGCTTGCCGTCGTGCGAGAAGGCGACGGTGATGACGCCGTCGTCGTGGCCGCGCAGCAGCATCTGCGGCGTGCCCGTCGCCACGTCCCACAGCCGCACCGTCTCGTCGGAGCTGGCCGACGCGACCTGCGTGCCGTCCGGCGAAAACGCCACGCCGTTGACGCGATCGCTGTGGCCGCCGATGGCGCGCGCGCGCAGCGCCACGCTCGGTCGCCACAGGCGCACCGTCTTGTCGAAGCTCGCCGTGGCCAGAAGCCCGCCGGCATAGGCCACGCTGGCGACGCCTGCCTGATGTCCGGAGAGCACGCCGCGCGCGTTGCCGTTGCGATCCCACAGGCGCACGGTGCGATCGGCGCTGCCCGAGACGAGCAGCCCACCGCGCCCGGCGTAGGCGACGCTGGTCACGCCGCTGTGATGTCCGCTCAGCACGTGCAGCGCGACGATGCGCGGCTCGCCGCCGGCCGGGCGCACGAGGCGCCACTCGCGCACGGTCTGATCCCAGCCGGCGCTGGCCAGCCGCTCGCCGCTGGGGTCGATGGCGAGATCGAAGATGCGGTCGTCGTGGGCGCGATCGACGCGCGCGCGCTCTTTGCCGTCGGCCACCGAGAAGAGCCGCAGCGTGCGGTCGTAGCTGGCGCTGGCGATGTAGCGGCCGTCGGGCGTGAAGACCAGGCCGTAGACGCGGTCCTCGTGACCTTTGAGCTCGCGCGGCGCCGCGCCGGCGTGGCGCGTGTCGAAGAGACGGATCACGCCATCCCAACCGCCGGCCGCGAGCAGCTTGCCGTCGGGCGAAAAGACCACGCGCCGCTCGGCGGGGCCGCGCTCGGCGAGGATGCGGCGCGAGTCGTCGGCGAGCGAAAAGAGCGCTACCTCGCCAGCGCGCGTGGCCACGGCGAGCTGCTTTCCATCCGGCGCGAAGGCCACCGACTGCAGCTGGTCGCGCTGCCCGCGCAGCGTGCGCGTGCTGCCGGTCTGCGCGTCGATGACGTAGATCGTGCTGTCCTGGCCGGCGACGGCGACGCGCTTGCCCGACGGCGAGATCGCCACGTCGTAGGCGCTGGCCGGCAAGCGCTTGATGAAGCGGCGCGGGTCGCGCTCGAGGCGCGCGAACAACGCACGGCTCGACGTCGAGTCGAGCGTCTCGAGCGAAGCACGCAGTCGCGCGCGCGCCTCGAGCACGCGGCCGCGTGACAGGGCGCTCTCGGCGCTCTCGCGGCGCGCGTTGGCGCGCTGGCGCTCGGCCACGCGCTGGGCGCGGCGCGCGCGCGTCTCCGAGCGCGCGAAGGCGATCGCGGCGACGGTGGCGGTCAGCGCGCCGAGGGCCAGCACGGCGATCACCGCGCCGCCGAAGAGCCGGCGTCGCCCGCGCAGCCGTGCCTCGCGCGCCTCGCCGGCGGCGACGAAGCGCTCGACGAGCTCGGGCACCTTGGCGCCCTCGATGGCGCGTCGCGCGTCGCTGAGCGCCGCGCCGCGCCACACGGCGTCCTCGTCGGCGCCGCGCTTGCGCCAAAGCTCGGCCGCCTGCTCGAGCTCGAGCAACACGGCGCGCTCGTTTTCGCTGTCGCGCACCCAGCGTGACAGCGTCGCCCACGAGTCGATCAACGCCTCGTGCGCCAGCTCGACGCGCGGCTCGCCGCCGTCGTCGTCGGGGTGCGTGACGAGCAGGCGCGCCTCGATGAGCCGATCGAGCGCCGACGCGGCGTCGAGCCCGTCGAGCAGCTGCTCGCGGCGCACGCTGCGGCGCGTGCCGTTGCTCGAGACGAGGCGCAAGAGCAGCGCGCGCGCTGACGCGCGATCGGGCGCGCCGAGGCCGGCGAGCACGCCGTCGGCGTGGGTCGCCAGCGCGCCGGCGACACCGCCGATGGCCTCGTAGCTCTCGCGCGTCAGCATGCGCGCGCGCTTGTCGCGCCGCTCCCACATCATGCGCGCGGTGAACTGCAACAGCGGCAGCGCGGCGGCGGCACCTTCGACCTCGTTGACCATCTGTTCGGCGAGCTTGCTGTCGTCGAGCGAGTAGCCGACGGCGCGCAACGGACCCGCGATCGTCTCGGCCAGCGCCTGCTTGCTCGGCTTGCGCAGCACCACGAGGTTGCGCAGCGCGGCGCGCGAGCGCGGCGTGCTGGCGAGCTCGACCAGAAAATCGTCGCGCGCGGTGTAGATCACGCGCACGGGCTCCTGCGGATCTTCGGCGGCGCGCGCGACGGCCTCGAGAAACGCGGTGCGCTCGGCGCGATCGGCGCACATGGTGAAGAGCTCCTCGAGCTGGTCGACAAAGAGCACCACGCGCGCTTGCGCCAGCTCGGCGCAGCGCGAGAGCCACAGGCCGAGCGCCGTGGGGCTCTGGCGGATCGTCTCGGCCAGCTCGCGTGGTGTCTCTGGCCAGTCGGCGGGGGTGGCGGGCTGCGGCGTGGCGCTCTGCTGCGGCCCGGTGCTGGGCGGCTGCACGCGCAGGTTGCCGGCGCTGTCGAGGCTCGCCGTGGCGCCAGAGCGTGCGAGCAACGGTGATCCAGGCTTTGAGTAGACGGCGGGCGACGCTGGGTGGGTGGTCGTAGCGGTAGAGGTCGCGGGCTTGT
>JAGQIK010000466.1 GCA_020431405.1 Myxococcales bacterium | reverse complement strand
CCAACGACGCGCAGGCGCATCGCTTCCGCGCCGTGCAAGACGCCGTAGCGAAGCTCGCCGCGCTGGCCGTCAACGCGAGCGCCTGCCGCGAGCTCGACGTCGTCGCGCGCGCGCGCGAGCTATCACGCGTCGTCAAAGACAGCGGTGCCGCGTCGTTTTCGCTGCACACCAGCTACCTGCCCGACGCCGCCGACTACAGCACCGCGCCGACGAGCATCTACGCGCCGCAGTGCGCGGTCGCCGACGATCGCGCGCGCGCGGCCGACCTGCTCGCCGAGCTGGCGCTCGTCGCCGACGGCACCCATCGTCAGATCGGCGCCGCCACGGCGATCACGTTTCCCCAACAGGACGTGCTCTCGCGCACGCCGGTGCTCGCGGTCAAAGGGCTCATCGCCACCAACCTCAGCGTCATCGCCACCCCCGATGGCCCGCGGGTCGACAGCGATCAAGACGGCCTGCCCGACGAGGTCGAGCGCGCGCTGGGCACCTGCCCGACCGATCCCGACACCGACGGCGATGGCATCTCCGACGGCGTCGAGGTCAAGCTCGGCAACGATCCGACGCGGCTTCACCCGGTGACGTTCAGCGATCCGCTCGCCTGCGTCGACCTCGCGCGGCAGCGCGAGATCATCGCCGACCCTTGCGATCCAACGCGCACCAAGGTGCAGGTGCGCTTCGAAGACGGCGATCGCGACGGCGACGGGCTCAACCCCTGCGAGGAGCGACTGCTCGGCACCGACCCCACGCTCACCGACAGCGACGGCGACGGCATCCCCGACAAGGTCGAGCTGGTGGCGGGGGTCAACTACCTCGCGGCCGACGACCAGGTCGACGCCGACTTCGACGGCCGCGCGAACCACGACGAAGTGCGCGCGCACACCGACCCGACCTCGCAGGACACCGACAGCGCGCTCGACCGCAGCTACCGCTACGTCATCGAAACGCGCGACAACGAGCGCGTGCTGACCGTGCGCCGCCCGCACAGCATCACCGGCGTGCAGGTCGTCGAGGTCTCGCCGAGCACGAGCTCGGGGGCGGGCTCGCTGCGCTTCGAGCCGGGGCCGCCGGCGACGCTCGCCTGGCGCGACGCCGCAGACAGCGGCATCGGCGGCGACTTCGGTGCGGCGGTCGACATCTCCGACGCGCGCGCTGCCGCGGCCGGCGGCACGCTGCGCCTGTCGAGCTGTCGCCGCGTGGCGAGCGGCGGCTGCAGCGCCGAGAGCCTCGAGCGCTTCATCGTGGTGCGCGTCGAAGGACAGCAGGCATATCCCCCCAAGCCGATCGTCGAGCAGATCGGAATCGACAACGCGCTGCGCACCTGCGTGCGCTTTCGCGTGCAGAACATCACGCTGCTGCAGACGCTCGCCGCGGGCGGGCGCGCCGCGGGCGAAAACAGCATCGTGATCTACTTCGCCGAACATCCGCGCGGCGCCAAGCAGCATCGTGCCGGGCTCTTTCGCGCCGCCAGCGTGACCATGCGCTATCTCGACGGCCCCCCCGCGCAGCGCACGCCGATGACCGCCGACGTCAACGTGCCCGCCTCGCAATTCACCCTGCTGCGCTAGTCCGAGCGCTGCTACGCTCGCGCTGGTGTCGCGAGCAACCACGAACAAGCCGACCAAGAAGAAACGTCCCACCTGGTGGCGCTGGCTGCGCCGCGTGTTGATCGGCCTCGGCGTGCTGCTCTTGGCGCTCGCGCTGCTGCTGCTGGTGCTCTACGTCGTCGTCGACCAGCCGCGGCCGCAAGACGAGGCGAGCGCCGCCGCGCGCGCGCAGGCCGAGGCGCTGACCACGCGCGTGCTCGCCGCCTACAACCACGCCGCCTGGCAGCGCACTGGCGCCGTGCGCTGGACCTTCCGCGGTGCGCGCGAGCACCTGTGGGATCGCAGCCGCGGCCTGGTGCAGGTGCGCTGGAAGCACAACGAGGTGCTGCTGCGCACGGCCGACAAGCACGGCTTGGCGCTCGTGTCGGGCAAGGCGCAAAGCGGCGTGGTGCGCGCGGCGCTGCTGCGCAAGGCCTACCGCATGTGGATCAACGACAGCTTCTGGCTCAACCCGCTGCGCACGCTGCGCGACCGCGGCGTGCGGCGCAGCATGGCGCGCGACGAGGGCGGAAAGCGCGGCCTGCTGGTGCGCTACGGCAGCGGCGGCGTGACGCCCGGCGACGCCTACCTGTGGTTCATCGACAAGACCAGCGGGCTGCCGACCGCGTTTCGCATGTGGGTCGGGATCCTGCCGGTGGGCGGGCTGCGCGTCAGCTGGAGCGGCTGGCAGACGCTCGCCAGTGGCGCGCGCGTCGCGACGCACCACGAGGCGGGACCGCTCTCGCTCGACCTGACCCACGTGGCAGGCGCCGCCACGCTGCGCGAGCTGCTGGCGGGCAAGCCCGATCCGTTCGCGCGCCTGTTTCGCTAGCCTCGGCGAGATTCGCTAGTCGATAGTCGCCTGCTTGACCCAGCGCCGGTACGAGGCGACGACCTCGACGCCCTTTTGCGCCGCCACGCCGATCAGCACCAGCGAGTTGGACGAGCCGACGTAGTCGAAGCCCTTGACGCGGCTGCGCACGTGCTGCTGTCCGCCCACGGCGACGGCCAGCGAGGCGCTGATCGGCGTGTACTGCAACACCAGCGGCGACGCGGCGCCGGTGATGTTGTCGATGATGACCTGCAGCGTCGCGCCGAGGTCGGTCTGGCAGATGTCGGCGCTGATGCCGCCGGTGGCCTTGACCAGCTCGAGATAGCCGTGGCCCACCTCGGCGCAGCTCGAGCTGCACAGCCCGCCGATGAGGTTGACCACCGCTTTGCCTTGCGCACCCCACTTGGGGTGACCGCCGGTGAAGAACTTGACCCACGGCGTGATGAACTGGTCGAGCTGCGTCTGCGTCGCGGCGGGCAGCGGACAGGTGCCGGTAGCCGTCGGCGCCGGCTGCTTGGTCCAGCCCGGCGGTGAGTAGTCGCCGCCCTTGAGCTCTTTGCTGACCTCGTCGGTGGCGAAGATGATCGCCAGCGTCGCCTCGGGGCGAATCTTGTCGGCGGCGCCGGCGGTGCGCGGCAGCGCGCGCTCGACCGCCTCGTAGGCGTGCGCGAGGCCGTACTCGGAGCTGCCCTCGTTGTAGGGCGGGTTGCCGATGCACGCCTCGAAGGTCGACTGCTCGTTGGCGTTGAGGAAGCGGTCGGGCCCGCCATCGTTGAACGGATCGGTGCTGGCCACGCTGCACAGCTTGCCGACGGTGATCGGCGGGTTGAACGGGTTGAAGCTGCTCGGATCGGCCACGCCGGTGATCGCCATGCGGAAGTCGAGGCCGCTCTTGATCGCGCGCGCGAAGAAGTCTTTGGCGTTCTTGATGATGTTGTCGCGATCGCCCGACATCGAGCCCGAGTCATCGACGACCCAGATGATGTCGGCGATGGGGTTGGACTTGAAGATGAACGGATCGCACTCGATGGTGTCGCCGTCGCTGGTGGTCGCCAGGCCGGTGCCGTTGGAGACGTCGTCGAGGATGTACTGCGTCTTTTTGGTCGCGTCGTTGACCATCGTGGTCGGCGCCACGCCGCCGAGCACGATCAGCCGCCCGTCGGGGCGAATCTGCGTCTGCAAGCGCAGGCGATGCTCGGTGACGCTGGGGCCGTAGTTGTCGAAGCCGCCCTTGGCCACGTCCTTGCCGAGCAGCGCCTTGTAGAGCGCGTTGCGCACGGCGCCGGCGGTCTTGGCCGCCGACAGCGTCAGCGCGATGCGCGTCGAGACGACCGTCGGGAACTTGTCGTGGCTGGTGATCGGCGAGCCGGTGGACAGCAGGTTGGCCGTCGCCACGCCGGCGATGCTGCGCGCGGCGACCACCAGCGCCGAGGTGGCGGCGTTGACGTCGGCCGCGGCGGCGTTGGGCTTGGAGAGCACGAAGCCGGCCACCACCTGATCGGCCTGGCCGTAGTCGAAGGCGGCGGCCGCTTCTTGCGCGGCGGCGCCGGTCACCGTCAGGTCGGCGTAGGGCGTGTTGGCTTCGAGCGCGATCTTCCAGTTGCCGTCGCCCGACTTGGGAAAGTCGATCGCCTTGAGGCCCTGCGTGCCGTCTTCCTTCTTCTTGCGGCAGACGAAGAACGGCAGGTTCTGATCGGGACCGAGCGTGGGGTAGGTCTGCTTGCTCTTGGGGTTGCTCTCGCCGTTGGAGCACAGAAAGTCGGCGCTCGGCGTGCACTGGCCGCCGTTGCAGGTCTGGCCGGGGCCGCACTGGTTGGGATCGATCTTGCCGCAGCCGGCGCGCTGCTCGCCGCACGTCGTCAGACAGCAGCCGAGCTTGCCGTCGCCGTTGAGATCTTCGTCGCCGTCCTTGACGCCGTCGTTGTCGCTGTCCTCGTCCTTGTAGTCGGGGATGCCGTCGCCGTCGCTGTCGGCGGTGCCTTCGATGCCGTCGGGCACGCCGTCGTTGTCGCTGTCGTTGTCGGCGTAGTCGGGGATGCCGTCGTTGTCGGTGTCGACGGCCGGGTTGCAGCCCTCGACCTCGTCGGGGATGCCGTCGTTGTCGCTGTCGGAGCCGGGCTTGCACTGCCCGAAGCTCTGACCGGCCTCGTTCTTGATGACGGGCCCGCCGTCGCCGTTGGTCTGGAAGGTGTTGGTCTCGGCGCAGGCGCCGAGCACGAAGACGACGAACAAGCTAAGGGTACGACCATAAGACGACACGACAGATACCTCCCGACATGACCCCCGCCCGCGCGAGGCGCGAAATTCTAGCGTAGCGCGGCGGAACGCACAAAGCTGGATCTGCCGATCAGTACGCGCCTACTGGCAGATCTGGCTCGCGTCGCCGAGCGCGTCGTCGCCCCACGGCCGCGTGGCGTGGCGGCAGCTGAAATCGACGACGGTGCCAGCGGGCGCCTCGCCGGCGCGCAGCACCTCGAGCCGGTAGGGCGGCGCGCTGCCGCCAACGCCGCCGCAGGCGACGCTGTCACGCACCAGCCGCCAGCAGGGGCAGTCGGCGCCGCAGTCGTTTTCGGCGGGCACGTCGTCGTGCGGGTAAAACAGCGGCGGCGCGCAGCGCGCGATGTCGCGCGTGCTGCCGCCGCTGGTCTCGCGCACCGTGCAGCGCGCGAGGTGCAGCGTGCGGTCGTCGCAGACGGCGCTCTTGGCCTTGCCGTATTGATCGTCCTCGCGGCAGGCGAGGCCCGTCTCGGTGACGACGGGCGCGTCGACGCAACGCGACAGCAGGCGCGGCGCGAGGTTGCCAGCGAGAAGCTGCGGCGTGTCGTCGCAGGGCGAAAGCAGCAAGCCGTCGGCGCCAAAGCTGCGCGCGAAGGATGAAAGGCGCGGCGACGGCAGCGCATCGGCGCCGCCTGCGCCGCACGCCGAGGTGGCGGCGACGTCGCTCGATGCGCCCGCGACGATCTCGATGCGCGCCCCGTCCGCGGCGATCACGCCGACGGCGAGGCGGCGCGGCGTGCGCAGGGCGCGCAGCGCGTCGACCAGGCCGGCGAGCGGGCGCAGGTGATCGGGCGTGTCGCGCGCGCGGCAGTCCGACAGCGCGCCGGGCGCGAGCAGCGCCTTGGCGTCGCCGCCGCCACAG
>JAGQIK010000465.1 GCA_020431405.1 Myxococcales bacterium | reverse complement strand
GCGCCGCCCCAGCGCGCCCTTGTGCGGCACCTCGCTCTTGTCCGGCGCGTGCTTGGCGACTGGTGCGGCTGGTGCCGCCGGCGGCGCGGACCGTGGCGGCGCGGGCGTCGCGGTCTCCGGCTCGCTGCGCTTCTTTGTCTCGAGCATCGCCTGCCAGCTGCCGCTGCTCCTCGCCTCGGCCACCGCCGCCGCCGGCTCGCCCGCTTCGCGCTGCGCGGGCTTGAGGGTCTTGTCGGTCTCGCGGTCGGGGCGCGCGCCCTCCGACTCGTCGTCCGCGCCGGCGTCGGCTGAGTCGCCAGCGCCGCCTTCGTCTGCCGCGACCGCCCGCGGCGTGGAGTCGTCGTCGGCTGGATCGACGACCGTGTCGCCCTCGGGTGCGTCGGCGTCACCGTTGGTCGTCGACACCAGGCCCGTCAAGCCGCGCTCGCGCGCCGTTCGGCGCGTGGTCTCCTCGTGCGGATCGGCCAGCTCGGCCTCCGCTTCGGCGGCCTCGTCCTCGCTCAGCTCCGACGACGGCACGCGCGAAAGCGCCGGCTGCAACGGCCCCGTCACCGGCGGCTCGAGCCCGGCCGACGTGAGCGCGCGCCGCAGCCCCTCGATCTGATGCTCGGCTTCACGACGACGGCGCTCGGCCCGCTCCGCCCGCGCCTGCGCCCGCTGCCGCGAAGCCTCCGCCTCGGAGCGCCGGCGCTCGGCCTCGCGCGCGCGCACGGTGGACTCCTGCTGCACCTCCACCGCCTGATGACGCGCCGCCGACAGCTGCTTGCGCAGCGCCCCCAGCTCCGACTCCGCCTCTTCGCGCGCGTGCTCGGCCGTCTCGAGCGCCGCGTTGCGCGCCTTGAGCTCGCCCGCGAGCTCGTCCACGCGCGTGCGCGCGGCCTCGAGCTCGCGCTGCACCTCCTCGGTGTGCTCGCGGCGTTTCTCCATGTCGGCCACCGCCGCCGCCGCCTGCGCCTGATGGCGCGACACCTCGTCGCTCATCAGCCACACCTTGCCTTCGACCTCCTCCAACGCGCGCATGGCGTACTCGAGCTCCGAGGCGCGCACCTCGAGCTCGAGCTCGCGCTGCACTGCCTCGTTCTCGCCCTGCTGCTGGAGCTGCTCGAGCTCGCCGCGCAGCGTGGCCAACTGCTTAGCGTGCTCCGTCTGCGCGTCCGCCAGCCGCTCCTGGGCGTCGGACAGATCGCGCTCGAGCTCGAACACATCGCGCTGGCCGCGCTCGCTCTGTCCGCGCGCCTCCTGCAGCTGGCGCGTCTTCTCTTCGACCAATGTGCGCAGCGACGCGACCTCGCCCTGCGTCGTCTCGAGCTCCTGGCGCACTGTCTGCAACTGCGCCTGCACGAGCTCCTCGTGCTTGAGCAGCCGCTGATTCTCGCGCTCCACCGCCGCGTGCTCGCCGCGGATCTGCGTCAGCTCCGAGTCAGCCTCGCTCGCCGCCCGTTGCGCCTGCTCGCGCGCGCGCTCGAGCTCGTCCTTGCTCACACGAAGCGCCGCCAGCTCCTCGCGCAGATCGGTGCTCTCGCGCGTCAGCTCGCGCATCAAGGCCTGCTGGCTCTCGAGCTCGTCGGCGCGCGCCTCGAGCAGCTCGCGCAGCGCAGCCTCGGAGCCTTTGACCCGCTCGGCCTCCTCGGTCTGCATGCGCAGCCGCGTCTCGAGCCGCTCGAGCTCGGCGCGCCGCTCGGTGAGCTCGGCGCTGAGCCGCTCGATCTGTTGCGTTCGCCCGCGCAGCTCGCCCTGCAGATCGGCCGCCTCGACGCCGCGGCCGAGCAGCTCGTCGATGCGGCGCCCCAGCCGGCTGATCTCCTCGTCGCGCGCGCGCAGCTGCCCACGCAGCTCGCTCAGCTGCGGCGTCAGCTCGCGCAGCTGCGACTCCAGCGCGCGCTCGCTGTCCTGGTGCTCTTCGAGCTCACTGCGCGCCTCGCGCAGCTCGCTGTCGAGCGCGTCGCTTCTGAGCTCGAGGCTGCGCACCTCGCTCTCGGCGTCGGCGGCGCGACGCTGCGTATCGAGCAGCTCGGCCAGACGATCGCCAAGCTGGTCGCGCAGCGCGTCGCGCTCCTTGGCGATGCTGGCGAGCAGCCGGCCGCGCTCGGCCCACTGTCCGACACGCGCTTGCAGGTCGGCAGACAGCGACCGCGCGCCCTCCAGCTCGCGCTGCACCTCGGCGAGACGCTCGCGCAGCGAGCGCAGCTCCTGCTCCTTCTGCGCCGCCATCTCGACGCGTTCGGTGAACTCGCGTGAAAGCTCGGTGATGCGCGCCGAACGCTCGGCGAGCATCTGCTCGATCAACGCGCCGCGCTCGCGCAGGCCCTTGGCGTCGGCCTCCACCTCGGCGAGCGCCTGCTCGAGCAGCGCGGCCTTGTCGCGTTCGCCGCGATAGCGCCGCTCTGCCGCTTCGGTCTCGCGCTCGGCGTCGTGCACCGCGCGCAACGCCTCTTCGGCGCGCGCGCGCGCCTCGTCGTGCTGGCGCTCGATCTCCTCGATAGCGACCTCGAGGTCCGACGCCTGCCGCTCGGCCGCAATGCGCATGTGCGACAGCTCTTCGACCTGCCCCTCGAGCTCGCCGATGCGGCGCCGCTGCGACTCCCAGCCGGCTTCGAGGGCCGCGATACGCGCCGCCGCCTCCGCCTCGGCGCGAGAGAGACGCTCCACCGAGTCGGCGAGCGCCTCGGCGCGTCGCGCGCGCTCGGCCTCGGCGTCTGCGCGCGTGCGCTCGGCCGAGAGCGCCCGCTCGGCACCCTCGCGCACCTCCGTCTCGCGCTCGAGCGCGGCCTCGAGCCAAGCGATCTCGGTCTCGCGCTCTTTGAGGCGCACCGAGCGCGTGAGCAGCTCCTCGCGCAGATCGTCGAGGCGCGCGTTGAGCGTGCCCACCAGGCCTTCGTAGCCGGAGAGCTCGCGCCCCAACGAGACGCGCGTCTGCTGCGTCTGGGTCACCTCGCGCGTGCGCGAGTCGATCTCGGCGCGCAGCTGCGCGACGACGGCCTGCTGCTCGGCCTGCTTGCGGCGCGCCTCGGCGAGCGACTCCTCGAGCTGCGCACGCTCGGCGGTGAGGCGCTCGAGGTCGCGGCTCATGTGCTCGGTCTGCGCCTGCAGCTTGAGCAGCTCGTCGCGTACGTCGCCGACGTCGTCGAGCCGTGCCCGCGTGGCGCTGATCTCGTCGGTGGCTTGCGCCAAGCGCCGCTCCGCCTCGGCGCGCGCCGCGTTGACCTCGGCGCGGTCGTCTTCGAGACGACGACGGCGCTCCTCCTCGCCGAGCAAAGACTCGCGCGCGCGGTCGAGCTCGCGCTGCCGCGTCGCCAGCTGCTCGCGCAGCGACTCGAGCTCGCGCGTGGCCCGCTCGCGGTCCATCGCCTGGCGCGACAGCTCCGACGAAAGCTCCTCGATGCGCCGCTGTGCTTCGTCGAGCTCGCTCGACGCGCCGCGCTGCGCGCTCGACAGCTGCTCCAGCTCGCCGCGCAGCTGCTGGTGCGAGCGCGTTATCTCGCGCGCCTCGCTGCGCGCCGCGTCGCGCGCGAGCGCCATCTCCGTCGCCGCCCGCTCGGCCTCCTCCACGCGCGTGCGCAGGTCCGCTGCCGCATCACGTGCGTCCGCGAGCTGGCGCGTGAGCGCCTCGACGCGCTGGCGCTGCGACGCGGCTTCAGCCTCGAGCCGCCCGACGTCGGCCACGCGCTTTGATTCGACCGCCTCGGCACGACGCCGCGCGCGCTCGCTCTCGTCCTCCAGCCGGTCGATCCTCGCCACGCGCCCTGCGAGCTTCATCAGCTCGGCGTCGCGCTCGAGCAGCTCGGCGTCGTGGCGCGCCACGGCACGCGTCAGCGCAGCGATGCGCGACTGCGCCTCGAGGGCGTCGGCAAGCGCGCGTTGATAGGGCAGCGTGACCAGCGCGTAGGCCGGCAGCGACTCGAGCTCCGCGGCGCCTGCAAAGACCACGAGGTGGCTGCTGCCTTCGATGTCGGGCGTCAGATCATCGAGCAGCGTGAGGTGCTCGGCGGGCCGCTGGGGCGACAGAAACGACAGGTAGCAGCCCACCTGCGGGGTTTGAGCCATCACGATGGCGCTGCTGAACACGCCTTCGACGAGGTCCACCGCGCCCCAGTAGTCGAGCGGCTGCTGCACCTGGGCTTCGCCCAGCGGTCGCTGCTCGCCGCCGCCAAAGACCAGCACGGCGAAGCCCTCGGGCGACAGCAGGCGGCGCATCTCCACCAGCCAGCGCTCGCGCAGGTGCGGCTGGCGGTCGAGCAGGTCGACGCACACGACGACGTCCACCGAG
Source organism: Myxococcales bacterium (assembly GCA_020431405.1). Lineage (GTDB taxonomy): Bacteria > Myxococcota_A > Polyangia > JAGQIK01. The sequence goes on along the minus strand of JAGQIK010000465.1, from coordinate 20,165 downwards.
CCGGCCGGCAACGCCACCGTGGTCTCGTCCACGCTGGGCACCTCGATGAACGCCGGCAGGCCGCGCGCGCCGGCGTCCCACCCGAGCAACCGCGCCGGCCGCGCCTCTGCGAGAAGCTGCGCGCCCTCGCCCAGGCCGCAGCCCAGATCGAGCACCGTGCGCCCTTCGACGAGGGGACGCACGAGCAGGTACACGGGCAACCGGGTGAGCCCGGCGCCCGGAGGCGTGGGGGAGTGGCTGACCAACGTTTTTTCTGTGGACGCCGACGGGCCTGCGCCGCACCCGCCAGGTAGCGGAAATTATACGACAGCTAGTACCGGGGCCGCCTGGTTTCGGCGCGGGTTAGCTATCAGACCGCCGCAGGCGTCAGGGCGCGGAGGCGCTCGGATGGAAGTACAGCTTGGTGAGCTTCTTGATAAAGAGGTGCTGGATGATCTCGTGGTACTCGGCGCTGACCGCCACCCGGTTCTGTTCGAGGGTCACGTGGATGCGCAACGAAGGGTCCACGACGCCGGCCTCGCGCACCTTCTGGCGCGTGCGGTCCCGCAGCGCGTCGAGGCGCTGCGAGTCGTTCGCCAGCGCGCCCCGCAGCCGGAAGGCGGAGTTAGCCGCCTCGCTGAGCACCCGCTTGACCCCCCACTTGCGCCAGTACGGCGGGCCGAACTTCCAGCCGGCGTAGCCACAGCCGATTAGCGCCAGGATCAGCAGGAAGCTGACGGCGTTGATGCGGCGCGGCTTTTTGTACTTGCCCATCGTCTCGACACTTCTCCGTATTTTGACTTCCGCACAACCGTTAGTACCATCGGCCTTCGTGGTGCAGTTGCCGACCATCCTCGTCGCTGGTGGCGAGCTAGTCTACATCGAGCTGATGGAGCGATTCCCTCGCACCGTCGCTCGACTGATCTACTGTGACACGGTTGGGCAGGTGCTCGACCGCGTGACCGACGCCACGCTCGTCGTCGTCGACAACGCCTTCGAAGGCGGCGGCGAGACGCTCTGCCAGCGGCTGCGCAGCGACGCGATGAGCGGCGACGTGCCGATCGTGCTGCGCGCGCCCACCGGCACGCAGTCGCGCTTCGCCGACTACGTCGTCGCGCCCAACGACATCGAGCAGCTCTCGCACGCGGTGCGTCACTACTGCCCTGCGGTCACCACGCCACCAGCGTTCGAGCAGCTGCCCGACGACTATCTCGACGAGGACGAGATGTTCGACATCGAGTCGAACACCGTCATCTGGCGCCGCCCCGAAGGCGAAGACTCGGATGAAGCGATCGCCACCGGCGCGACCTGGCCGCCGCCGCCGCCCGAGCTCGATCCGCGCCAAGACCTGCTCGAGTTCACTCGCACCTACGCGGGCTACGTCAACTCGCTGCTCGAAGCCTATCAAGAGCCGCAGAAGCTCGGCGACGACGAGCGCATGCGTCTCGACGAGATGAGCGGCAGCGTCCTGCAGGCGATGGACTCGATGCTGAGCCAGACGCAGACCGCGGTGAACGCTGCGCTGATGGCGAAAGACCTCGATCGCATGCGCGAGATGACGGCAGCGCGCAACGTGATGTACGAGAAGCTGCAACGCCTCAAGCTCGTCGCGCCGAAGCCGACATCGCCGAGCAATCAGGTCGGCTCCCCCGGTCCGGTGCCGACAGCCACGGGACCACATCCGCCCGACAATCGCGCCGAGCTGATGCGTGCCGCGGTAGAAGCCGAAGAGCGCATGGCGCGCCCTACTGGCGGCGTCTCGTCGAGCAAGTCGAGCAAATCCAAGAAGGCGCGCCGCCGCCGGACGACCGGCAGCGCCAAAAAAGCTGGCGGTCGATCCTACGGCCGACTAGCGCTGATCCTCGGCATCCTGCTGCTGGGCACCGGCGGCGCGGTTGGCTACAGCATGTATCGTCGCGCCACGGGGCGCACGGGCGACTCCGGCAGCGGCGACGGCACCGGCAGCAGCGGCAAGAACCACAAGCCGGTGATGCGACAGGTCACGCTGCAGCTCACCGACGGCGGCATCCTGGCCAAGTCCGTCTCCTACGACGCCGACGGCGATCAGGTGAGCTACATCATCCGCTGGATGGTCAACAACCAGCCGGTCACCGGCGCGCTCAGCGCACGCCTGGCGAAGCGCTTCTACAAGCGCGGCGACAAGGTGCAGGTCCTCGTCACACCCGCCGATCCCTACGGGCGCGGCCGCGCCATGCTCTCGCAGCCGCTTACCGTAAGGTAGGCGTGCTCCCGCTTTCCCGCGCCCGCTACGAGCGCAACGACCGCAGCTCGTCGCTGAGCCAGAAGCGGATCAACGAGACGAGCAGCGGATAGCGGCTCAGCTCCGCCGCGATGGCGGCGACCGCACCGTCGCGCTCGAGCTTGGCGATCTGCGGCGCGCCGCCCTGCTCTTTGGGCAGGTAGTGCGCGATGTGCGTCCACACCGAGTCGAAGTCGCCGCTCATCCACAGCATCGTGCGCATCGCCGTGCGCCGCATGGCCCACATCCAGCGCTCGAACTGCGGCGGCGGCTGCTGCTGGAACGCCACCACCGCTTCTTCGAGCGCGCGGCGCGTCTTGCGGCTCATGCTGCGCTGGATCAAGCGCGACATCTCGGCCGCCTGGTGCGCCATCTCACCCGGCGGAAGCTGCGCGTCGACGAGGTCCGGCTCGAAGACGCGGCTCGCGCCGTGCACCATCACCGCCAGCTCGCGCGCGGAGAGCCCATAGGCAACCCAGTTGCGCGAGCGCACCCAAGACAGCAGCTGCGTGATCCAGGTGCGCAGCTGCCAAGACGGCAGCGCGCTAACCAGGCCGCTGCCGGCGACGATCGCCGGCGGGTCGGTGAGCAGCAGGTCCATCTCGTGGGTGCGCGTGCCCGAGACGTAGACCTCCACGTCGCGGGTCAATTGCAGCGCCTCGCGCACCTCGCGTACGGCGACCTTGAGTGGATCCTCCGAGCGCGGCGGCAACCGATCGGCCTTGCCGACCTGCCAATGCGCCAGCGGCGGCGGGCGCAAGCGATGAGCACACTCGCCCAGCGCCGCGACGATGGCGCCGGCCAGCGAGTGCTCTTCGGGATCACGCAAACGCCGCTCGAGCTCGTCAGCCTCGTAGTGCGCCGGCGGCGCCAGCATCGTCTTGGGCCGCAGCTCGCGCGCCAGCCGCTCGTCGGCTTCTCCGCCCGCGCCGATGCGCGCGAGCACGGCGGCGGGCGGATAGGCGCGCGCGAGATCGCCCGTCTGCTGATAGATCGCGCGCAGCTGACGCAGGCTCTCGAGGTGCGGCGGCGCGAGCAGCGGATCCGTCTCGAGGATCGCGTGGTGCTCGCGCAGCGCACGCTCCACGTCGCCGCGCTTGGCGAGCAGCCGCGCCACGCGCGCGCGCACGTCGAGATCGCCGGGGTCACTCTCGGCGGCGCGCTGCAGCTCGACCAGCGCGTCGTCAGGACGCGAGAGTCGCTGGTGCAGTAGCTCGGCAAGCTCGAGCCGCCGGCGGCGAACGCGCGAGCGCGCGTCGGACGGAAGCGCGGCGATGTGGCGCGACAGCGCGCGCGCGGCGCTGTCCCACTGGCCGAGACGGCCGCAAAGCTCCACCAGCCGGTCGACGATCTCGTCGTCGTCGGGCGCGCCGTGAAGCGCCTCGGTGAGCTGCCGAACCGCCATCTGAGGATCTCCAAACTCGCGCTCTTGAATGTCGGCCAGCGCGACCGCGTGGCGCTTGCGCTGCTCGGCGTCAGGCTCGGCGTCGCGCAAGCGCTCGAGCATGTCGGCGGCGTTGTCCCAGTCGCCGCCCTGCACGAACAGCTCGCGCAAACGCTCCATGGCAGGCGCGTCATCGACCGAGATGGCGAGCACGTTCTGGAAGCTCGAGATCGCCTTGCGCTTGTCGCCCAGGCGCGTGCTGTAGATCTCGCCCAGCTCGAAGTGCGCGCGCCGCAGGAGGTCCGGATCGTCGCTGAGCGCCACCACGCGGCCGTAGGTCTCGGCGGCCTCGGTCCACTGCTCGAGCGCGACGTAGAGCTCGCCGAGCGTCAGCAGCGTGGGCAGGTGATGCGGATCGATGCGCACCGCCTCCTCGAGCGTCTTGGCCGCCTCCACCGCATTGCCGAGGTGCTCGCGCTCGATCCACGAAAGGCGCGCGATGAGCTCGATGCGCTGGCGCGACTTGTCTGGGTCGGCCGCGCCGCGACGCAGCCGGCGCCGTGCCACGTCGGCGAGGCGGTGCCACTCCTCGTGCTTGACCAGCACCTGCTCGAGCCAGCGCGCCGCGTCGTCGTGGTAGGGATCGATCTCGAGCACGCGCTCGAGTGCGCCGGCCACGCGCGACGCGTCACCGCCGTGCTCGTGGTGGATGTGCGCCGCCTCGAGCAGCGCCTGCACGGCGAGCGTCGTGTCGCTGCCGAGCTCCGCCTCGTGCGCCAATGACTCGCCCGCTTCGAGCCAGCGCCCGAGGCGCGACTGCGCGCGGCGCAGCTCGCGCGTGACGAGCCAGGCGCCCTCGAGCTCGGCCGCCTCGTCGAACGCCGCGCAGGCGCCCGCGAGATCGGCCTGCTCTTCGAGCGCCACCGCCAGCGACAGCAACAGCGCCGCCCGCGGCTGCGCGTCGCGCTCGATCGCCAGCAGCCGCGTCACCACTTCGGCCAGCCCGCCCACGTCGCGCCGCGACAGGTGCAGCCGCCACAGCGCCTCGAGCGCGACCCGGTCGCCGCGCGCCAGCTCGGCGATGCGCTGGTAGTACGGCACCGGATCGAGGTCGCCGTGAAGATGCGCCTCCACCAGCTCGGCGGCCTCGCGCAAGAGCGCCACGGCGAGCGCCATGTCGTCGGTGACCGCGGCGAGCCGACCGAGCGCGTCGGCCGCGGCCGCCCAGGCGTGGTTGGCGCGCGAGAGCCGCGCAAGACCGTCGAGCGCCTCGACATCCTCGGCGTCGAGGTCGAGCGCCATCTCGAGCGCACGCGCGGCGCGCTCTGGCTCGCGCAGCTGCGACTCGAAGATCTCGGCTAGACGTTTGTAGAGCGCTACGCGCACGCTCGTCTCGCTGGCCGCCTCGAGGCCGCGCTCGCAGACGTCGGCCGCCTCGCCCGCGCTGCCCGCGCCGAGCAGCAGTCGGATCAGCGCTTCGCGCGAGGGGTCGTGGCTCGGCGCCAGCTCGAAGGCGCGGCGGTAGTAGCTCAGCGCGCGCTCGGGCGCCGCGAGCCGCCCTTCGGCGAGCTCGCCGAGCGCGAAGTACAGCCCCGCGCGCTCCACCGGATCGACGACGCCCTCGGCGCGCTGCTCGAGCACGTCGGCCAGCGCGCCCCAATCGCCGCTGCGCCGATAGAGCCGCGCCAGCGCCTGCAGCGCCGGCCTGAAGCCGGGCGCCGCGAGCAACGCGGCCTGGAAGCACTCGATGGCCGAGTCGATGTCGGCGAGCCGCTCCTCTTCGAGCTCGCCGCGCTTGTAGAGCAGCATCGCGCGCCGCTCGTTGCCAGCGGCGTCGCTGCTGTCGTCACTGCCGAGCTGCGCACGATAGAGATCGCGCAGCGCCTCGAACTCGCCGCGACGCTCGTAGAGCCGCCCCAGCGCGCTCGCTGCCTCGGTGTGGCTGGCGTCGCGCTCGACGATCTCGCGGTAGCGCGCGAGCGCCTCGTCGCGGCGGCCTAGCCGCTCGCACAGCTCGGCGACCCGATAGCGCAGCGCGAGCTCGACGCGCTCGTCGCCGATAAGCGCCGCCTCGCGCTCGAGCACCTCGGCGAGCTCGCTGACGCGACCGAGCTCGGCGTAGAGCCGCGCCAGCGCGCGCAGCGTGCCGAGGTCATCGCCGCGCGCCTGCAACGCGCGCTCGTAGAGCTCCACCGCGCGCGACGGATCGCGCAGCGCCAGCTCCGCGATCATCGCCATACGCGTGAGCTGATCGCCGATCGCCGCGCCCTTGCCGCCGTCGTCCGCCCTCGCTGCCGCGCCGCCATCGCCGAGGTCCTGCACGTCGCGCTCGTTGAGCTCGAGCAGCGCCGCGTAGCGTCCGCTGCTCGCGTACAAACGCTCGAGCGCGCGGCGCGCGAGGGGCGCGTCGGGATCGATCTTCAGCGCCCGCTCGTGAAGCTCGAGGGCGCGCTCGCTGTCTCCGAGCCGCCGCTCGAAGAGCTCGCCGATGGCAGCGAGCCGTCGCGCGCGCGTGGGCCCCTCGGGCAGCGACTCGGCCTCGGCGAGCTGCATCGCGCCGAGCTCTTCCCATGCCTCGCGCTGCGCCAGCTGCCGTCCAAGCGCCTGCAGCGCGGGCACGTAGGTCGGCTCGAGCGACAGCGCGGCGCGATACTCCGCGATAGCCGCGTCGTCATCGCCGATATGCGCCTCGTAGAGGCGGCCCAACCGATGGTGCGCTACCACGCGCTCGCCGCGGTCGACCAGCGCGCCCTGCAGCTCGGCGAGCACGCGGGCCAGCTCGTCGTAGCGGCCAGCCTGTCCGAGCAGCTCGGCCATCTCCGAGAGCAGCAGCGGATCGCTGTGCTGCTCGCGCGCGCGCGTGAGCAGCTCGAGCGCGCGATCACGCTGATCGAGCCGATCGCGGCACAGGCGCGCCGCTGCCACGTAGCACAGCGCCTGCTGGCGCGGCTCGCCGAGGTCGCCGATGGTCAGCAGCACGTCGACGAGATCGCCGAAGCGGCCCACTTCACGGTAAAGGCGCATCAACGCCGTGGTCGCCGCCGCGCTGCGCGGGTCTTCGGCAAACGCGGCCGAGTAGCTCTCGATGGCCTCGTCGACGCGACCGCCGCGCTCCTGGGCGCGCGCGATCTCGACGTAGATCAGGCTGCGCTGGCGCGGATCCTGAACAGCGCTGGCCGCCTCGCGGCACACCGACAGCAGCGCCGCGTCGTCGCCCGAGTCGCGATGGATGCCACGCAGCTGCACCAACGCGAAGATCGCGCCGGCGTCGCGCTCGAGCGCTGCCTGAAAGGCGCCGCGCGCCGCTTCGTGGTTGGCGAGCCGCTCGGCGTAGACCTGCCCGCGCACGCACAGGAGGTCCGCCGCGCGCCGCTCGCTGGCGCAAAGCCGCACCTCGGCGTCGAGCAGGCTGAGCACCATCGTCCAGTTCTCGCGCGTCCAGAAGATGCGCCGCGCGCCCTGGATCGCGACGAGGTCCTCCGGATCGATGCGGTAGGCCTCCTGGTAGTGACGCAGCGCGCGCCGCTGGTCGCCCACGCGCTGCTCGAACAACACGCCGAGGGCGCGATGGATCCGCGCGCGTTTGCCGTCGTCATCGGTGGCGTCGAGCTCGCGCCGCGCCGCCGCCGCCAGCTCGCGCATCTCGTGCGCTGCGTCGACGATGATCGGCAGCTCGCCGGTGAGGTCGCTGGCGACTTGGTGACCCGCCGGCGGGCCAAGCATGCCTGTCGGGATCGGGACGGTCAGCGCCGGATCCGCGGTAGGCGCCTTTTCCGCGGCCCACGAATCCGCAGCCGGCGCGTTGTCCGCGGCCCACGAATCCTCCGGCGCCGGCTGCGACTGCAGCTCGGTGAAGATCTGCTCCTCCTCGGCGAGCTGCTCGTCGTCGAGCCCGTCCTCCTCGTCGAAGTCCCCATCCCCATCACCAAAGTCAACGCCCCCGTCGAGCTCGATCTCGTCGCTGGGTGACGACTCGTGCCGCACGTGCGCCGCGGTGATGCTGAAATCGTCGCCGAGACCGCGGCCGCCGGCCGCGCGCGCCGCGGCGGCCATCGCCTCGGGATCGACGAGCGCCGTGGCAGTCAGCACGAACTCGGACGTCTTGCCCGAGCCCTCTTCGCCGGAAAATGCCTCGCCATCAGCCGCCGGACCGCGCCCCTCGCGATCGGCGCCGAGACCGCGTTGCGCGTCGTCGGACATCGGGGACGATTCTGGTACAGCGGCTCTGAAAAAGGAAGCAGTGCCTTGCGGTTACCTCTGATAGCCGGCTCGCGCTATCCTTACCGTGCTCCATGCACGGACGCCCAAAGCTCCCCGTCGTGATCGCGGCCCTGGCCGCCCTCGTGGGCGGATCCCAAGCCGCCGCCGAGACCGACGCCGCGCGCGTCAAGCCGCCCGCTCGGCCGGTGCCGGTGGTGATCGTGCTGCGCCGCGCCGGGCTGCGCGTCTACGAGCAGGTCGCCGAGGAGTTTCGCGGCGGTGTGCGCGCCGCGGTGCGCGTGCTCGGCGTGCCGACGCGCCGCGAGAGCCGCGCGCGCCTGCGCCTATGGCTGCGCGAATCCAAGCCCGACCTGGTGTTCACCATCGGCCAGGCCGCCTACGACATGGCGCGCGACGTCGAGGTCGCCGGCGAGCTGCTCTACGCGCTCGTCTACCAGCACCAAAAGCCCGCCCATCACGCGATCAAGACCACCGTGCCGCCGCAGGCCGCGCTGTCGGCCTTCGCCGCGGCGCGCCCCACCGGCAAGCGCATCGCCGTGCTCTTCGGCTCCGCGACCTCGCCCGAGTATCAAGCCGCCGTCTACGCCGCCTCGCAGCTCGCGCTCTCGCTCGTGCCGCTGCGCGCCAAGAGCCCCGCACACGCGCTGACGCTGCTGCGCCGGCTGCCGCGCGACGTCGCCGGGCTGTGGCTGTTGCCCGACCTGCAGGTGCTCACGCCGCAGGTCTTCCAGTACGCCATCGCGATCCAGGTGCGCCGCCGCATGCCGCTGATGGGCGCCACACGCCATCACGTCACGCGCGGCGCGCTCTTCGCGCTCGACTACGACCCGACGGCCATCGGCCAGCGCGCATCCAAGCTCGCCGCGCGCCTGCTTCGTGACGGCAAGCGTCGCCAGTCACGCCGCTGGCTCGCACGCCAGCGCGCGAAAAAAGCGCACCGCAACACGGTCACGCTCGGCTCGACCAAGCCGCGCCTGACCGTCAACAAGGCCACGGCCGCGCGCATCGGCGTGCGACTCGGCGCGCTGCGCCAGCTGGCCACCGAAGTGATCCAATGAGCGGCGGCGAAGAACGCGTCACCTTAACCGGCGCCGTGCGGGCGCTCGATCCGGCGCGCGAGCTGCGCTGGCACGGGCGCTTTCAGGTGCGCCTGCTGGCCTACCTGCTGCTCTTCTCGCTCGCGATCTCGCTCACTGCCGGCTACATCTACTACACGCGGCAGGTCAAGTTCGTCGAGGCCGAGCAGAAGAAGCGCGGCCGCACGCTGATCAGCAACCTCGCCGGCCAAAGCGAGCTCGGCGCCTACTCGGGCGACCGCGCCTTTCTCACGGCGCCCGCACGCCGCGTCTTCAACGAGCCCGACGTGAGCTACGTCGCGATCTACGACCGCCGCGGCCGCCGACTGATCCGCCTCGCCAAACCCGGCGTCGACGCGCTCGAGGAGGTGCCGCCCAAGCTGCTCACCAAGGTGCTCGCCGACAACAGCGGCCAGCCGACGGTGCGCAAGGGCAGCACCCACGACGATCTCATCGCGCCGATCGTCTCGGTGCGCGACGACAGCGAGCGCGGCCTGTTCGGTTCCAGCGACGATCGCTCGGTGGCCATCGGCGTAGCGCGCCTCGGCCTCTCGCGCCGCCCAGCGCAAGCCAAGCTGCGCGCCGTGCTGCGCTGGGGCATCTACCTCTCGCTGATCATCCTCAGCATGGGTGCCGCGCTCGCGCTGCTGCTCGCGCGCCGCATCTCGAGCCCGATCCTCGAGCTCGTCACCGGCGCCGACGAGCTTCGTCGCGGCCAGCTCGGCTACCAGATCATCGTCGACCGCAAAGACGAGCTCGGCCTGCTCGCCGAGATGTTCAACCGCATGTCGGCCAACCTGCAGCGCACCATCGCCTCGCTGGCCGACCTCAACCGCAACCTCGAACAAGAGGTCGCGCGCCGCACGGTCGCGCTGCGCCGCAGCCGCGACTTCATCGTGCTGCTCAACGCGCCCCTGCAGCTCGGCCGCCTGCTCGACAGCGCGCTCGACGCGCTGGTGCGCATCACCGGCGCCACCGCCGGCGCGACCTACATCCACGAGCCACGCAAGGGCATCGAGCTCGCCGTCTGTCAGGGCCTGCTCGCCGACGCCTTCGCCATCCCGGCCGACGCCCCCGACGCGCTGACCAAGCCGCGCCAGCTCGAGCGCGCCGTGGTGCTCTCACCGCTGCCGAGCGCGCTCGCCCTCGCCGCGCGCTGCCCCGACGCCAAAGCGCTCGTCGTCGCGCCGCTTCGTTACCGCGAGCGCCTCGAAGGCCTCGTCACGCTCGTGATGGCGCAGGCGCCCGATCGCGACCAGATGGACTTCGTCACCCACGCCAGCTCGCAGCTGGCCATCGCCGTCGCCAACGCACGCGCCTTCGCCGAAGCCGAGCGCCTCGCGCGCGAGCTCGAGCAGCGCAACGTCGCCCTGCTGCAGCAGCGCGACCAGCTGCAAGAGGTCAACCGCCTCAAGTCCGAGTTTCTCGCCAACGTCTCGCACGAGCTGCGCACGCCGCTCAACGCCATCGTCGGCTACACCGAGCTCATCCACGATGGCATCTACGGCGACATCAACGACGATCAGCGCCAGGCGCTGTCGGGCATCCAGGAGGCCTCGCAGAACCTGCTCGTGCTGATCAACGACATCCTCGACCTCAGCAAGGTCGAGGCGGGCAAGATGGAGCTCGCCGTCGCTGACACCGACATGGCTCAGGTGGTGCGCGAGGTGGTCGAGTTCTCGGCGCCGCTGTCGCGCGATCGCCCCTACGAGGTCTCGATCCGCGTGCCCGAGTCGCCGCTGGTCGTGCGCACCGACGCCGGCAAGGTGCGACAGGTGCTGGTGAACCTGGTCAGCAACGCGATAAAGTTCACTGCGGAGGGCTCGGTGGAGCTGCACGTCGACAAGGCAGCCAGCGGCGGCGCGCGCATCACCGTGGCCGACACGGGTGTCGGGATTCGGGAGGAAGATCTCAAGGTCATCTTCGAGGAGTTCCGTCAGGTGGACGGCTCGTCGACGCGCGAGCACGGCGGCACGGGCCTCGGTCTGGCGATCTCGAAAAAGCTCGCCGAGCTGCTCGGCGGCGAGCTTTCGGTCAAGAGCACCTTCGGCGTGGGCAGCAGCTTTACGTTCGTGGTGCCAGCGATCCCGCCGGGCGAGAAGCGGCGACGTCCCAAGACGATGCCGGAGCTGGCGGTGGTCATCGGAGAGCGCGTCCCGCTGCCAAGTCGGCCAGCGGGCGAGAGAGCAGAGGAAAATGTCTGAGGCGCGAAAGATCCTCCTCGTGGAGGACAACCTGCACAACCGGCGCATCTTCGCCGGCGTGCTCAAGCACTACGGGTTCGAGGTGCACGAGGCGGAAAACGGCCAGCAGGCCGTCGACCGCATCGCCGAAGGCGAGACCTTCGACCTGATCCTGATGGACCTCTCGCTGCCGGTGGTCGACGGCTGGGAAGCGACCCGCCGCATCAAGGCGATGCCCTCCGCCGCCGAAGTGCCGATCATCGCGCTCACAGCGCACGCCATGGCTGGCGACGCCGACCGCGCGCTCGAGGCCGGATGCGACCACTACCTCTCGAAACCGATCTCGCCGAAAAAGGTCGTCGCCGAGGTGCAGCGCGTATTGGGGCTAGAGCAGACGGATTGAGAGCGTAGTAAGATGGAACCCCGGCCACGCCTCTGCGGTGCTGGGAAAACGCTTTACCGCCGCCGACGATTTACCATAACATCGCGGATTGACGGTCGAAACCTAACGGATCATGGCTAAGCTCATCCTCCTTACAGGCGACGAGCCACGCGAGTTCGAGCTCGGTCCGGCCAACTCCATCGGCCGCCATCCCGACAACACGATCCAGATCCTCGACCGCATCATCTCCAAAGAGCACGCGCACGTCTTCAAGACGCCGGACAACCGCTTCCTGCTCAAGGACCTCGGCAGCCTCAACGGCACCTATATCGGCGAAGAGCGCATCTCGCAGCACCTGCTGCGCGACGGCGACGAGATCGTGCTCGGCTCGACGCGCCTGCTCTACCGCGAGCAAGACGAAGAGCCTGCGGTCAACCGCGTCACCATCGCGCCGGGCATGGCGCAGAGCCACATCCGTCAGCGCATCGAGGCGCCGTCGGCGGGCGACTTCCTGCCCGAAAAAGACATCTACGACGAGACCGCGCTGCGCCGCGACTACGAGCGACTGCGCATCGCCAACGAGCTCGCCAAGGCCGTCAGCGCCGAGCTCGACCTTGACCGCCTGCTGCAGAAGATCCTCGACAAGGCCTTCGAGCTTTTGCCCGCCGACCGCGGCGTGATCATGCTGATGAACGACGAGGGCGTGCCCGTGCCGCGCGTCGCCAAACAAAAGGGCGGCGGCTCGGCCGAGCAGATCGTGCTCTCCAACAGCATCATCAACGAGGTCGTGACCAACAAGCAGGCCGTGCTCTCGTCGGACGCGACGGTGGACAGCCGCTTCTCGGGCGCGCACAGCATCATCATGCAGGGCATCCGCTCGACCATGTGCGTGCCGCTTCAGCACGGCACCGACCTGCTCGGCATCATGCACCTCGACTCGCAGATCGCCACCAACGCGTTCGGCGAGAAGGACCTGCAGCTGTTCACAGGCATCGCCCAGCAGGCCGCCATCGCGATCCAGAACGCGCGGCTGGCCTACAAGAACGAGTGGGAGGCACGCACGCGCGCGCAGTTCCAGCGCTTCTTCTCGCCGGGCATGGTCCAGCAGATGATCGAGGGCAAGCTCAAGCTCGACGGCGTGGGCGAGTCGCGCATGGTGACGGTGATGTTCGCCGACATCCGCGGCTTCACGCGCATGAGCGAGGGCAGCAACGCCCACGAGATCGTCAACATGCTCAACGACTACTTCGAGGTGATGGTCGACGTGCTGTTTCGCTACGACGGCACCCTCGACAAGTACGTCGGCGACGAGATCATGGCGCTCTTCGGCGTGCCCGTGGACAACCCCGAAGCGCCAGCGCTGGCCGTCGAGTGCAGCATCGAGATGATGCGCGCCCTCGAGGAGTTCAACCGCACGCGTACGTCAGAGGGGCTGCCGCCGATCCAGATCGGCATCGGCATCAACACCGGCAACTGCGTCTACGGCGCCATCGGGTCCAGCAAGACGGTGCAGTACACCGTCATCGGCGACGCGGTGAACACCGCCTCGCGCCTCTGCTCGGTGGCCAAGGCCGGCGAGATCATCATCTCCGACCAGACCTTCCGTCACGTGCACCAGCGCGTCGACGCGCGCGCCCTGCCGCCCGTTCGCGTCAAGGGCAAGCAGGGCGAGCTGTCGATCTATCAGGTCGTCGGCGTGCGCAACTGGAGCACGCACCACACGCGCCCCAGCTAGCCACCGCTAGCAACGGGCTAGGTGCCCGGCACGCACTGCGTGATCTTGACCTGCCAGTTGTCGGTGCCGTGCGAGCGATCGTTCTGCACGGCGATCGTGTTCGACGTGCTGTGCCCGACGAGGAAGCCGAAGCTGATCTGCGCCGCGGTGCCGCTGAAGTCCGGCTTGGACGGCCCGGAGGCCGACGCGCGCGTGAAGTCGGTGTCCTTCCAGTTGACCGTCATCCAGCCGCTGCCCGAGCTCGTCATGAAGGGCGTCCAGTAGACGACGCCGTTCTGCTCGAGCATGAAGCGCTGGATCGTGGTGCCCGTGTTGATGCTGCTGATGTCCATCGACAGCGCGAGGCTGTGGATCGAGCCGAGCGTCGATGGGTTGTACGTGGCGCCCGGCACGGGCACCGCGACGTAGATCTGCGCCGCGGGCCCGGGCAGCAGCTGCGTGTTGATGCGGCTGTAGGCGCCAGGGTTTCCACCGCTGAGCAGCTTGGAGCCGACGAAGCTGGTGTTGGTACCCGTGCTGCGATCGGCAAACTTGGTCGACGTCGGCGTGGTGAGCCAGTTCTGCTCGAGCAGGTCGACGGTCGGCGTCCGCGGCTGACAGCCCGACGACGTCGTGTCGACTGTCGTGTCGACGGTGGTGTCGACCGTCGTGTCCACCGTGCTGTCACCGTCAGGGCCTGCATCGGGGCTATCGACGTCTCCGTTAGCGTCGCTGGTATCGACGGTCGAGTCGGATTTGCTGCCGCAGCCGTCGCCGACGGTGATCGTCGCCTTGCCCACGAGCTCGATCTCGGCGCTGTAGCAGATCGTCGAGCCGTTCAGCTCGGCGACGAGGCGCTTGATCGTGATGCTTCCGCTGAACAGCCCGCTGAAGGTCAGCGTACCGCTGACGTCGATGCGCACGCCGCCGCTGATCAGCTCGAGCGTGCCGCTGAGCTTGCCGCTGAGCTTGACGCCGAGCACGCCGCAGTCGGTGAGCGTGGCACTGCCCGTGAACACGCTGCCTACCAGATCGGCGTCGATAGCGATGGTGCCGCCCTCGGGACAGCTCGAGCTGCCTGTGACCTTGACCGCCGCGCGCTTGCTGCCGACGGTCAGCCCCGAGCGCTTGAGCGGGCTGCTTTTGCCCTGCAGGTCCTTGAGCGCGCCGACCAGCGTCTGGGCCATCGGCTGCAGCACGCGATCGAGCGCCGCCTTGGCGGTGGTCTCGTCGGTGATGTTGGTGGACTGGGTGTTGTCGTCGTCCTTGCAGCCGGCGGCGAGGACAAGGAGGGTGGCGAGCAGCGCCGCCGTCAGCTTTTCACGCATAGCTATCGAACCTCAGGGTCGAAAGGAAAGCGTGTTTGTATCGCTAACGGCGCGCGTGCTCAACCATTCGATGCGGACGACCGCTCAGCGGCCAGCGCTACTTGTTGCGGATAAGCTCCGCGCCGAGCGTGCCGTTGCCGACCAGACCCGAGGCCCAGACGGTGTAGATGCCGCTGGCGTCGAGCGTCAGGTGGCCCGACTCGAGCACCGTCGTGTGCGTGCCGGCGAGCTTGACCTCGATGGCGTAGGTGCCGGCCTTGACCGGGATGAAGGTCGTCGAGCCCTTGAACTTCATGTTGGTGAAGATCGGCGCCGGCGATCCCTTGATCCAGATGTCGACGGCGGGCGCGTCGGGCGACAGGTGCGCGAAGCGCAGGTGCGCTTTGCCCGCGCTCGGCGTGCTGAGGTCATCCTCGAGCACCAGCGCCTCGATGTTGGCCAGCGTGTTGATGGCGAAGATCGAGTAGCTCTTGTTGGGGTCGAGCGTGAGGTTGGCGTCGATCACCGAGGTGCTGGTGCCGGCGGCGTTGACCTTGACGTTGCGCGCGCCCGACTGCACGTCGAGGTAGCCGGTGTTGGCGGTGAAGGTCAGCGGCGTGGTGTTGACCTTGCTGTTGTCGACGAGCAGGTCGACGCCAGGAGCATCGGGAGAAGCGTGCACCACGAGCGCCTTGGCGAACTTGATCGGCGGCCGCACCTTGAGGTCGAGCGAGGTCTTGCCGTCGCCGTCGTCGATGAAGACGCGCACCACGAAGTCGGTCTTGTCCTTGGCGTCGAGCGTGCCGAGCGCGACGACGGTGTAACGCTTGCCGGCGTCGAGCGTGACGGGCTGATAGGCGATGACCTCTTGGGTCTGGCCAGCGGCGGTGATGACGAAGCTGTAGCTTCCCGGGTCGACCGAGCTGTAGTCGGTGCCGTCTTTGAACTTGGCGTTGGAGAACACCGCCGGGCCATCGCCCTTGCCGACCTTGATGTCCACCGCCGGCGCATCCGGCGAGGCGTGCACCAAACGAACGCGCGCCTTGTTGGCCTCGACCGACTTGTCGTCCTCGAGCACCAGCGGCGCGATGTTGGCGAGCGTATCGATGGCGAAGACCGTGTAGTCGGTGTCCTTGGCGAGGTCGAGCGCGGCGTCGATGACGGCCGCGCCGCCGCTGGCGGGCAGCACCTCGACGCGGCGCTTGCCGGCCTCGAGCGCCGCGTAGCCGGAGGTCTTGCCGTAGGCCAGGTCGCTGATGGCGATCTTGCCGTCGACGGCGACGTTGACCGCGGGCGCGTCGTAGCTGGCGTGGATCACGCGCACGCGTGGATTCGTGGTGCCCGGAGGCGGCGGAGGCGTACCACCTTGGAGCGGCTCGAGATCGATCGCGACGTTGCCGGGGCCGTTGTCGACGAAGACGCGCACCTTGAAGTCGAACTTGTCGTTGGGGTCGAGCGTGCCGAGCGCGATGATCGTGTAGCGCTTGCCCGCCTCGAGCGCGACGGGCTTGAAGGCCACCACCGCGTCGGTGCTGCCGGCCGCGGTGACGACGAAGCTATACGACTTGGCCTGCACCTCGGCGTAGGCCGTCACGCTCTGGTAGGAGACGTTGGAGAACACCGCCGGCCCGTTGCCGCTGTCGAGCTTGATGTCGACGTTGGGCGCGTCGGGTGCGGCGTGGATCAGCCGCGCGCTGGCCGTCGGCAGCGTGCTCGATGTCTGCGCGTTGGGCTCCTTGGAGATCAGCGCGCTGATGTTCTGCGCGCTGCCCACGGCGTAGACCGTGTAGGCCGTGCCGGGGACCATCTGCAGCATGGTCGAGAGCAGGATCTTGCCGCCGGCTTCCACCTGCAGGTTGTGCGGGCCGGCCGCGATCGGCATGTAGGGCGACGCCGCGGCGTACGGCAGCTTGGATGCCATCTGGTTGCCATCAACGATCACGTTGACGGGCGGGCCATCGAAGCTTCCGTGCACGATGCGCATCGACGCCATGTTGGCGCCGTCGGTCTGCTCGCCGCCGCACGCGACGAGCGAGAGCGCGAGCGCCGCGAGCGCCGCACTAACAATGACGATGAAGAGCTTCTCTTTGCTGCGTTTGGCCATAGCGCCTCCTGATGGCTGGTTGTTCGACGGCCGCTGCTAGAGCAACGGCTGCGCCAACCGCAGAGGCGTGAAATCCTTACGTATGGCTGAGGGGTGGGACGCAGCGTCCCGACCCGCCACGTCGCAGTTGGGACACTGCGTCCCAACGCGGGAGCGCCCGAGGCCTACTCGCCGGGCTTGTGGCGCTTGACGCTGTAGACGCCCTTGCCGACCGCGATGACCTGCTCGGGCTTGGAGACGGCGAAGCAGCTCATGTCGGCCACGCCGACGCGGTTGCCGATGCGCACCACGCGCGCCTCGCAGGCGATGCGCTCGAGCGGGCCCGGGCGCAGGTAGTCGATGCGCAGGTCGACGGTGGAGACGCGGTCGAAGGTCTCGATCTCGGTCCACACCGCGCCGCCGCCCGTGGTGTCGGCGAGCGTGCTCAACACGCCGCCGTGCAGCGCCGGCCGGAACGGATCGCCGACCAGCTCGTCGCGAAATGGGATCTCGATGCGGCAGAACCCGGTCTCGAGCGCCGTCACCTCCATCGCCAGGAAGCGATTGAACGGGATGCGCTCCTGCATGAACTGCATGACCATGTCGATGGTGATCTTCATGCCATCCGAAAGTTACCACGCTATTGTTGGCGCATGACGCCTCGCACCACCACCGGCCGCCCCTACCCGCTCGGCGCCACCGTCCTCGAAGACGGGATCAACTTCGCGGTCTTCTCGCGCAACGGCACGCAGGTCTACCTCGAGCTCTTCGAAGCCGCCGACCAGAGCAACCCGACGACGTCGCTCGCGCTCGACCCGGTACGCAACCGCACCGGCGATGTCTGGCACATTCACGTGCACGGCGCCCGGCACGGTCAGCTCTACGGCTACCGCGTCGACGGCCCCTACGAGCCGTACGCGGGCCACCGCTTCAACGTCAACAAGCTGCTCTCGGACCCCTACGCGCGCTCGGTGATCGGGCAATACGACTGCGAGCACGACGCCGTCTTCGGCTGGGACCGCACCTCGAGCGACGCCGACCTCAGCTTCAGCACACTCGACAGCGTCGATCACACGATCAAGTCCGTCGCCCTCGCGCCGCAGAAGTTCGATTGGGACGACGACCGCCGCCCCGCCACGCCCCTCGACGACAGTGTCTTCTACGAGGCGCACGTCCGAGCGATGTCGATCGATGCCTCGTCGGGCGTCACGCACCCCGGCACGTACCTCGGGCTGATCGAAAAGATCCCACACCTGCTCGAGCTCGGTGTGACCGCCATCGAGCTGCTGCCGGTACACGAGTTCAACGACCACGAGCGCACGGCCTTCGCGCCCGACGGCACGCGCCTCGAGAACTTCTGGGGCTACCAGACGCTCTGCTTCTTCGCGCCGGAGCAGGCCTACGCGCTCAACCCGGCGACCATCCGCGCGCCCGGCGCCGAGGTCGCCGAGTTCAAAGAGATGGTCAAGGCGATGCACCGCGCCGGCATCGAGGTGATCCTCGACGTGGTCTTCAACCACAGCGGCGAAGGCAACGAGCACGGCCCCACGCTGAGCTTCCGCGGCCTCGACAACGCCGTCTACTACATGCTGCACGACGGTCGCTACTACAAGAACTACTCCGGCTGCGGCAACACGCTCAACTGCAACCACCCGCTGCTCAAGCACCTGATCCTCGACTCGCTGCGCTACTGGGTCGTCGAGATGCACGTCGACGGCTTCCGCTTCGACCTGGCGACGATCCTCGGGCGCGGCGGCCGCGGCCAGTGGCTCGATGGGCTGGGCCTGCTCTACGACATCGGCGGCGACCCGGTGCTGCGCGGCTGCAAGCTGATCGCCGAGTCGTGGGACGCCGAAGGCATGTACAAGGTCGGCGGCTTCCCGGACGTGTGGGCCGAGTGGAACGGGCGCTTTCGCGACGACGTGCGGCGCTTCGTGCGCGGCGATGCGGGCGCCGTCGCCGACCTCGCGCGCAGGCTCGGCGGCTCGCGCGACCTCTTCGGCGCCAAGGCCTCGCCCGCGCACAGCATCAACTTCGTCACCTGCCACGACGGCTTCACGCTGCGCGACCTCGTCACCTACTCGCACAAGCACAACGAGCAGAACGGCGAAGAGAACCGCGACGGCACCAACGACAACGTCAGCGCCAACTACGGCGTCGAGGGCGAGACCGACGACCCCGAGCTGCGCCGCCTGCGCAGGCGGCAAGCCAAGAACATGCTCGTGGCGCTGCTCGCCGCGCGCGGCACGCCGATGCTGCACCACGGCGACGAGCTGTGGCACACCAAGCAGGGCAACAACAACACCTACTGCCAGGACAACGAGCTGAGCTGGCTGTCGTGGGACCACGAGCGGGAGCGCGACGAGATGCTGCGCTTCACCCGCGAGCTGGTGCTGTTTCGCCGGCGCCACCCCGGACTGCGGCGCCCCGCCTTCGTCGACCCCTTCGCCATCGACGGCTCGGGCGTCGTCGGCCAGATCGGACGCTCCATCACCTGGCACGGCATCGAGCTAGGCAAACCCGACTGGTCCTACCACTCGCACAGCCTCGCGCTGCATATACACGCCGACCCGCCTCCCATCGCACCCGACAGCGCCGATGACGACCTGTTCGTCATCTTCAACGCCTGGACCGAGACCCTCGACTTCAACCTCCCCGAGCTCCCCGACGGCAAACGCTGGTACCGCATCGCCGACACGCAGCTCGATCCGCCTCACGACATCGCCGCCGACGAGAGCAAGGCCGTGCTGATCACGACGAGCCACTACGCCGCCTCGGCACGATCGGCGATCATTCTGCTCGGCCGCTAGCGCTAGAAGGGCTTCAGGCTTCGGGCTTCAGGCTTCGGGCTTCAGGCTTCAGATCTCGGGCCAACACACATTGCGTGGCGATCGCGTTTGCGGAACACGTGAAGCGACATCGAGCGCCAGCCGAGGAGCTTCAACTTCGACTTCGACCTTCCCTTCGACTCCCGACTTGGCCTTGGCCTTAACCTCAGGGTTCCAATTGGAGTCGAAACGGAAGTCTGAGGTTACGGCCAAGGCCAAGGCCAAGACCAAGTCGAAGTCAGAGTCGAAGTCGAAGTCGAGGGCGCTCGGCGTCTCTCGTGGCGCGCGTGGCCAGCGGTTGTCAGGTAGAAGGACCCGTTACCTCGCGCGGCTGCGGCCGAGCGCGAGCGCTGCGAGCAGCAGCACGACGATGAGGATCGTGCCGCCGCGCGGAACGCTCGAGACGGCGGAGCAGCCGACGGCCCCGACGGTATTGCCCTGGCTATCGGGCGGCACGGCCGAGCCAGTGTTCGGGATGTCCGGACGCAGCGGCTCGGGCTGGCTGGTCGACGGCGCCGTGGGTGCCGGCGGAACGCTCGGCGTGCTGCTCGGCGGCTGCGGCGGCTGCGGCGGCTGCGACGGCTGCGACGGCTGCGATGGCTGTGACGGCTGCGGCGGCTGTGACGGCTGCGACGGCTGCGATGGCTGCGATGGCTGCGATGGCTGCGACGACTGCGGCGCGCTGACGTTGGCCATCGGGCAGGTCGGCTGCGACGCCTTGGGCACGTCGCTGTCGCGCGGCGCGTCG
>JAGQIK010000464.1 GCA_020431405.1 Myxococcales bacterium | reverse complement strand
GCGATCAGCAGACACCACGCGAGGCCCCACAGCACGCCGCGAAAACTCACCGCTCCATTGTAGCGCGTCCGCCGCTATCATCGCCTGAGTTACTCATGTCTGCGGGTTCGAGCTCATCTACGGCGCTGGTGCTCTCGGGAGGCGGCGTGCGCGGCGCCTACGAGGTTGGCGTGGCGCGCGGTCTGGTCGACGTGCTCGGCCTCAGACCCACCGACGCGCCGCCCTTCGACGTCTTCACCGGCACGTCCGTCGGCGCGATCAACGCCGCGTTTCTCGCGGCCAACACCCACCGCGGCGACCTCGACGTTTGCACGCTGTGCGACGTGTGGCGCTCGCTGCGCCTGCCGCAGCACCTGCGGGTCGATCCGCTCGGCCTGTGGGGCGGCTGGGACGCGGTCAAGCGGCGCTTCGGCATCGGCCGCGGCGAGCGCCTGCTGCGCTTCGGACGCTCGGTGCTCGACCCGCGCCCGCTCGAGCGCATCGTGCGCGAGTCGATCCCCTGGCAGCGCTTGCGCGACAACATCGGAAAGGGCAACACGCGCGCGCTCGTGATCGCAGCGCTGCAAGTCGAGAGCGGCCGCACCGTGATGTTTGCTGACGTCGCGCCCGACACGACGTTCCGTCCGAGTCGCGATCCACGCCGGCGCGCCGTCGTCGCCGCGCTCGAGGCGGGTCACGTGCTCGCCTCGGCGGCGATCCCGCTGCTCTTTCCCGCACGCCGCATCGGAGACCACTACTACTGCGACGGCGGCCTGCGCTTCAACACGCCCATCGCGCCGGCGATCCGCAGCGGCGCAGACCGGCTGGTCATCGTGTCGTTGGCCAAGGAGCATCGCCGCGGCTACGACAGCGCCATGCCGCGCGAGCTCGAAGGCCAAGACGAGCTCGACGAGGAGATCGGCGTCGACCACGTGCCCGACTACCCGAGCGTTCAGTTTCTGCTCGGCAAGGTGCTCAACGCGCTGCTGCTCGATCCGGTGGGCTACGACCTGCAGGTGCTCGAGCGCTTCAACGTGCTGCTCGACGTGCTCACCGCGTCGCTTACGCCGTCGGAGCTCGAGCGCGTGCACGAGGTGCTGCGCGACTCGCGCGGCGCTCGCTACCGGCGCCTCGACACGCTCGTCTTCGCGCCATCCACCGACATCGGCAAGATGGCCGGCGAGCACGTCGGCTCGCGCCGCGTGGAAGCCTCGCAGGTCACGCGCTGGCTGCTCGGGCGCGCGCGCTCGGCCACCGGCGAGGCCGACCTCTTGTCGTATCTGCTGTTCGACGGCACGTTCGCCAACCGCCTGATCGAGCTCGGCCGCGCCGACGTTCGCGCGCGCGCAGACGAAGTGCGCGCGTTCTTTACAGCGCGCAGCGAATCGGTCAGAGAGAGCGCATGAGCTTCCTCGAAGAGAGCTGGATCCTCGTCGGCGAGGTCTCGCGCGGCCTGTGGTTCGGCCGCATGATCTCGCACCAGCGCGGCGAGGCGCACAGCGTGGACTTCAGCTGGCGGCGCGCGCTCGTGCGCGAGGAGCGCTACGGCGACGTGGTCGGCTTCTTTCACACGCACCCACCCGGCATCCTGCGACCCAGCGCGCGCGACGTGCGCACCATGGGCGCCTGGGCGACGTGTCTCGGCAAGCACCTGCTGTGCGCGATCCAGAGCGGCGATGTGGTGGGCGGCTTTGTATTCGATCCCAACGGCGACTACGTCACCGCGCGCGTGACGCGCCTTTCGCGGCCAGAGGCGCTGATCGCCGCGCAGCCGCTCGAGGAGCAGTGATAAGCGATGCCCGGCAAGCAGCACCACGAGCTGATCTTTCGCGGCGAGGACGTCATGCAGCGCCTCGCCGAGACGCACATCGTCGTCTGCGGCGCCGGCGCGGTGGGCTCCAATCTCGTCGAGACGCTGGCGCGTCAAGGCGCCGCGACGATCACGGTCATCGACAAGGACCGCGTCGAGGAGCACAACATCTCGACGCAGGTGTGGCTCGAAGAGGACGTCGGCGCCAAAAAGGTCGACGCCCTCAAGAACCGCGTCTACGACGCCACGGGCAGCGAGATAGAAGGTGTCGGCCGCACGCTGGAGCAGGCCAACGTCAAGAAGCTGCTCGCCGACGCCGACCTGGTGGTGGACGGCTTCGACAACCATGCCTCGCGCGCGCTGGTCAGCGAGCACTGCCGCGCGGCGGCGTTGCCGTGCCTGCATGTCGGGCTCGCCGCCGACTACGCCGAGGTGCTGTGGAACGAGGGCTACACGGTGCCGCGTGATCCGCCCGACGGTCCCGACGTCTGTGACTACCCGATGGCGCGCAACCTGATCACCCTCGCCGTCTCGTTGGCCGCCGAGGTCATCGTGCGCTTCGTCGCCGACGGCTCGCGCGAGGCCTACACGCTCACCCTCGGCGATCTGCGCGTCAATCGCGAGGAGCGCGACCAATGAAGCGACGCACCATCGCCCACCTGACGCGCGCGCGGCGCGACCGCTTCGGCGAGCGCGTGCTGCACTATCACCACGACGGTCACCGCTGGGCGCCGACGACGTGGTACCGCTCCGGCGAGCAGTCCGACGAGCTCGCGCTGGGCCTGCACAGCCTCGGCGTGCGGCACGGCGATCGCGTCGCGATCATCAGCGACACGCGCTGCGAGTGGACCACCATCGACACGGCGATCCTGATGCTCGGCGCGGTCACGGTCGGCGTCTACCCGACCAGCACGCCGGAGCAAGTGGCCTACATCCTCGAGCACAGCGAGGCGACGGTGGTCTTCGTCGAAGACGCCGCGCAGCTGGCCAAGGTCGCTTCGATCCGCGGGCAGCTCGGCGCGCTGCGCACGATGGTGCTGGTCGACGAAGGGCCTGGCGAAGAGACGAGCCGACCCGATGCCGCGGCCGCCTATCGCGGCACCGCCGCGGGCGAGCACCTCAGCATGACGCAAGTGATGTTCGCGGGCCTCGAGCTCGGCCGCGAGCAGCCCGACCTGCTGCTCTCGCTGGTCGACAAGGTTTTCCCCGAGGACGTCGCCACGCTGGTCTACACCAGCGGCACCACCGGCCCGCCCAAAGGCGTGGTGCTCACGCACCAGAACCTCTTCGAGATCGCCGCCGTCGCCAGCGCACACACCGGCGTCAACGAAGACGACGTCAGCGTGGTGTTCCTGCCGCTGGCGCACTCGCTGCAGCGCGTGTCGCTCTACGGCGGTATCTACGCCGGCTCGAGCGGCTACTTCGCGCCGAGCATCGATCGGCTGCTCGAGACCTGGCAGCAGGCGCAGCCGACGGTGGTCTCGAGCGTCCCGCGCATCTTCGAGAAGATGCACGCGCGCATCATGACGCAGCTCGGCCAGGCGTCGGCCGTGCGCCGCAAGCTGTTCGAGAGCGCCATCGCCGTCGGGCGCAAGCGCTCGCGCGCGATCGAGCGCCGCCAGAAGGTGCCACGACACATCGAGCTCGCCTGGAAAGCCTTCGACCGCGTGGTCTTCTCCAAGGTGCGCAGCCGGCTCTTCGGCGAGCGCGTGCGCTTTCTGATCTCCGGCGGCGCGCCGATCGCCAAGGAGCTGCTCGAGTTCTTTCACGCCATGGGGCTTCTGATCCTCGAAGGCTATGGGCTGACCGAGACCAGCGCGCCCGCCACGCTCAACCAACCGCACGACTTTCGCTTCGGCTCGGTGGGCCGCGCGCTGCCCGGCGTGGGCGTCAAGATCGCCGACGACGGCGAGATCCTGATCAACGGCCCGGGCCTCTTTCGCGAGTACTACAAAGACGAAGCGGCGACGCGCGAGGCGATAGACGCCGATGGCTGGTTTCACTCGGGCGACATCGGCCGCCTCGACGACGACGGCTTCCTCTACATCACCGACCGCAAGAAGGACATCATCGTCACCGCGGGCGGCAAGAACATCGCGCCGCAGAACATTGAGAACCTGATCAAGTCGGACAAGCACATCAGCCAGATCATGGTGCACGGCGATCGGCGCAAGTACCTCGTCGCGCTCGTCACGCTCGACGCCGAAGAGATGGCCGAGTGGTCGCGCCGCACCTACGGCGACGAGCGCACCATGCAGCAGCTGGTCGCCGACCCTGCCGTCGTCAAGCTCGTGCAAGGTGTCATCGACAAGGCCAACTCGCAGCTAGCGCGCTACGAGACGCTCAAGAAGTTCAAGCTCGTCGCCGAGGACTTCAGCGTCGCCAACGACATGCTCACGCCGACGCTCAAGGTGAAACGGCGCGTCATCGAAAAGCGCTACGGCGATCTGCTCGAGGCCATGTACGACTGACCCGCGCGGCAGCTTGCCAAGCGCGGCGGAATGTGGAAAGCCTGCGCAATGGTCTCGCTCGACAGCTTTCGTCGCCCCACCGCGCGCCTACCGCTGCCGAGGCTCGCCGACCGCTTCGGTGTACGCGACCTCAAGCAGGTCAGCGGTGACCTGGCGCAGCTGGTGCGCGGCGTGGTCAGCGGCGCGCGCTTTCAGTTCGACGTGCGCTCGGCGGGGCTCGTTCGTCCAGACCTCTCGCTGCCGACCTACGCCGGGCTGGTGCCTTCGGACGGGCTGGCACCGATCTACAACCTCTTCGATCGCTCGTCGGGCCAGTACGACTGGTACACCACGCGCGTCAGCCGCCGGCGCGCACGCGACTTTCGCGGCGGCAAGCTGGCCTACGACGATCACGACGGCACCGACTTCGTCTGCCCGATCGGCATGCCGGTGACGGCGGCGGCGCCCGGCACCGTGGTGCTGCTGCGCGACTACTGGCTGCGCGGCGGGTTGACGCTCACCATCGACCACGGCGACGGGCTTCTGACCAGCTACTCGCACCTCGCCGAGGCTGTCGCGCGACCGGGCGTGCGCGTGCGGCGCGGCGAGGTGGTGGGTGTCGCCGGCGCCTCGGGGGTCGACCTGGTGAGCTTCTTTCCGTGGGTGCCGCCACACATTCACTTCACCACGTGGCTCGACGGACGGCCCGTCGATCCGTTCGCGGCACCCGGCGAAGCGTCGTTGTGGGTGCGCGCCAACGAGCCGCTGCCGGGCGAGGAGCTCGTGCTCGCCGCGCTGGGCGACGAGCCGCTGCCCAGCGCCAGCCCCATCGACGAGCTCGCGCTCGAGCGGCTGTGCAGCCACTGCGAAGACGAGTCCATCGCGCGCGAGATCGCCGCGCTGCGCGATGACGCGGTGCAGCTCGCCGCGTTCCTCGACGACGCCATGTTTCATCAACCCGCGGCCTGGCCGCGCGCGTTCTGGGGCCAAACCGTGCGCCCCGCGCGCGACGGCGGCGGACCTCCGGCGGCGCAGCTGAGCCTGCCGCTGCCGGCGAGCGACTACCAGGGCGCGCGCTTCGCCGATGCGCCGTGGACGGCGCCGGACGCGGGATAACCGGAGGTGCCTGCCGACGGCGACGCGCCGCAGAACCTCGTCGAGCTCAAGCTCGCGCGCGAGCGTGCGCTCGAAAAGCTCAACCTGGCCTACGCCACCGACCTCATCGACGACACCGAGCTCGAGCGGCGCATCGAGGCGGTGCAGGCGGCGAGCACCGAGGCTGCGCTGACTGCGCTCGTCCGTGACCTCGAAGGCGTCGAGGCGCTCGCCGGCGTCGAGCCTGTCACGACCAGCACCGCGCTGGTGCCCACGGGCGAGACGGCGCCCGCGGTGATGCCGACCAGCACGTCGCTGGTGCCGCTCGGTGAAGCGCCCGAGGCGGGCCGTGTCGTCAGCATCTTCTCCAACAACGAGCGCCGCGGCCGCTTCACCTTGCCGCGCAAGCTGCGCGTGCTGTCGATCTTCGGCAATACCGAGATCGACCTGCGCGAGGCGCAGTTTGCCCCCGGCGAAAACGTCGTTCGCGCCACGTCGGTGTTCGGCAACATCGAGGTCGTGGTGCCGCCCGGTCTGCCGGTGCTGATGGACGGCGGCGGCGTGCTCGGCAACTTCGAATACGACGGCGAGGCGGCCGACACGCGCGACGCCCCCGCCTACGTGCGCGTCGCGGGCGTCGCCGTGCTCGGCAATGTCGAGATCACCGAGCGGCTGCCCGGCGAGAGCGCGCGCCAGGCGCGCAAGCGGCGCAAGCGCGAGCGCAAGGCGCTCGGCGAGGCCGAGGCGCAGCGCCGCCTCGAGGCCCACACCGCGGGCGACGCCGCCGAGCAGCGCGCGCTGCCCGCAGCCGAGCGCCGCGCCCTGCCCGAGCACCGAGACGGCGACTAGCGCCGCAGAGACGCGCTCGGCTCGCGGTCGCTACTGCACGCGCGTCATGTTGCGGTAGCAGGCGTCGGTCGACATCTGCGCGCTGAGCGTGTCACCGCTGGCGACCAGGTAGATCGGATCCCAGCGGCGTACGCGCGAGACGCTGCGCCACAAGAGCTTGCCCTGCCAGGCACCCGAGTCCTGCGCCTCGAGCTTGAAGATCGTCTCGCCCTTGCGGTAGCCGAACTGCTTGGCCGCGCCGAGCTTGGCGATGACGCCCACGGCGTTCTTGGTGTCGACCAGCTTGAAGCTGATCTGCATGCCGGCCGAGTCCGCGCAGCTGACGTTCCAGGTGCCCGCGATGGGCCCCGGGGCGTGCTCCCACGGTTTGCGCTGCTGAGCGGCAGCCGTGGCCTCGAAGACGCCCGACGTGAGGGTGAGAGCAACAACCACAGCGCCGCAGAGACGAATCGGTGGAGCCATCGCAGCCCCCTTTCTATTGCCTCGCAAACGATGCATCGGACGTGCCGCGCTGGCGGGCACCGTTTCGGAGCCGCCGGCCCCCGAAAGCGCACGGCCCGCTCGGAGCCGGCGCTGCCGATCGGAGCACGGCCGGGAGCGCGCGAACGGTCTGCTAGAGGCGGGCGTTCGGCGAGGCGTGGATCGTCGCGGCCTCGCGCGTGACGATGCGCTTTTGAACGAGCTCGGCGAGGGCGGCGTCCATCGTCTGCATGCCCATACGTTTGCCGCCGGCGATGATCGAGGCCAGCATCGCCGTGTTGCCCTCGCGGATCACGCCGCCGAGGGCCGACGTGCGCAGCAGGATCTCGTGCGCGGCGACGCGGCCGCCGTCGTCGGCGCGGCGCAGCAGCACCTGCGAGACCACGGCGGCGAGAGAATCGGAGAGCATGTTGCGCGCCTGCGCCTGGTCCTCGGCGGGGAAGACATCGATGACGCGGTCTACGGTCTTGGCGGCGCCGCTGGTGTGCAGCGTGCCGAAGACGAGGATGCCCATGGCGGCGGCGTTGAGCGCCAGCTCGATGGTCTCGAGGTCGCGCATCTCGCCCACCAGCACCACGTCCACGTCCTGGCGCGTGGCGCTCTTGAGCGCCGCGGCGAACGAGACCGTGTTGGCGCCCACCTCGCGCTGCGAGAGCACCGAGCGCTTGTTCTGGTGCACGAACTCTACGGGGTCCTCGATGGTGACGATGTGGCGCGAGTACTTGGTGTTGACGCGATCGATGACGGCCGCGAGGGTGGTCGACTTGCCGCTGCCGGTGGGCCCGGTGACGAGCACCAGCCCCGACTCGAGGTCGGCGAGCTTGGAGACCGCCGGCGGCAACCCGAGCTTTTCGATCGGGATCACCGTCTCGGGCACGATACGGAAGACGGCGCCGGCGCCGCCGGCCTGCACGAAGTAGTTGGCGCGAAAGCGGCCGATGCCTTCGAGGCGATAGGCGAAGTCGATGTCGTGGGTCTGCTCGAAGATCTGCCAGCGGCTGTCGCTGACGATCTCGCGCATCATCTCGCGCAGCTTGGCGTCGGTGAGCGCGCGCTCGCCGTCCATCGGCGCGATCTCGCCGTGGGTGCGCATCGCCGGGGCGCGGCCAGCGCTGAGGTGCAAGTCCGAGCCGCCGGCATCGACCAGCGCGCCGAAGTATTTGTCGAGCTGCGCCATCAGTGGTGGTCCTAGCTCCTCGCGCCGCCGCCGAAGCGCTCGGGCTTGGTGGCGAAGCGGCGCGCCACCTCGACATCGATGTGCTGCTCTGCGACCAGCCGCTCGAGCGAGTCGTCGAGCACGCGCATGCCGTGCGCGCGTCCGACCTGCATCGCCGAGGGCAGCTGGTGCGTCTTGCCGTCGCGGATCATGTTGGCCACCGCCGCGTTGACCACCAGCACCTCGAGCGCCGGCACGCGCCCGCCGCCGCGGCGCGCGACCAGGCGCTGCGAGATCACCACGCGCAGCGACTCCGAGAGCATGGTGCGGATCTGCGACTGCTGCGAGGCGGGGAAGGCGTTGATGATGCGGTTGATGGTCTGCGCCGCGTCGCCGGTGTGAAGCGTGCCGAGCACCAGGTGCCCCGTCTCGGCCGCCGTCATCGCCAGCGCGATGGTCTCGCGATCACGCAGCTCGGTGATGGCGATCACGTCGGGGTCCTCGCGCAGCGCGGCGCGCAGCGCGCGTGCACAGGAGCGCGTGTGGTCGCCGAGCTGGCGCTGGTTGATCATCGAGCGGGCGCTCGAATCGAAGATGTACTCGATGGGATCTTCGATGGTGATGACATGGCCGGCGCGGCGCTCGGCGACCAGCGCCACCAGCGCGGCCATCGTCGTCGACTTGCCGCAGCCCGACGGCCCAGTGCACAGCACCATGCCCGTGGCGTTGTCGATGAAGTTGCCGAGGTCGTCGGGCAGGCTCAGCTCGCTCAGCGTCGGCGGCCTGGGCCCGACGAGGCGCAACACCACGTCGGGGCCACGCTGCTGGCGGTAGGCGTTGACGCGCGCGCGCCCGCCGCTGCGCAGCGCGATGGCAAAGTCGAGCTCGCCGCAGCGCGTGAAGGTCGCCCACTGCGCATCGTTGGTCAGCGAGGCGATGACCTGCGTGGTCAGCTCGTCGTCGAGCGCGCGGTCGCCGAGGGCGACGAGCTCGCCGTGCACGCGCAAGAGCGGTGGGGCGCCGGTGTGCAAGTGCACGTCGCTAGCGCCCTGCTTCTGCGCCTGCGTGATGATGTTCTCGGCGAGCTGCGCGCCCGCCGTCAGATCTTGCGGGCGCACGGCGACCGTGTCGGTGAGCCGCCCCGTGACGCTCGGCGGTGGCTTTTCCACCACCGGCGTCTCGGGCTCGCGCGCGGCGGCGGCAGGCGCGGGACGCGGCGGCTTCGCTGGGCGAGG
>JAGQIK010000463.1 GCA_020431405.1 Myxococcales bacterium | reverse complement strand
TCGGGCTGACAGCGCTCGCCAGTGCAGCGCCGCCGCCCAGCGCGCCGATGCGCTGCTCGGCGCGCTGGCGCCAGGCGCGCTGGCTGTCGCGCCGCTCGCGCGCGACGTACTTGCGGTAGGCGCCGATAGCGCCGCTGCGATCGCCGAGCGCCTCGTGACACAGCGCGATGCCGAAGTAGGCGCCCGCGTCTTCCTTATTGGCCTTGGCGTAGGCCTTGTACTTGACGAGCGCCTCTTGATACTGGCCCTGGTGACGCAGCGCGTAGGCCAGCGCGTAGATCGCGTCGGTGCGGCGCGGATGCTCGGCCAACACCTTGCGCGCCCAGTTCTCGATGTCTTCGTAACGGCCGCGCACGCGCAGCACCTGCACCGTGCGGTGAAACACGTCGCGTCGCGCGAGGTCGAGGCCGAGCGCCTTTTCGCAGGTGGCCACCGCGCGCGACGAGATGCGCGGGCTGGCCGGCGTCTCGAGACACTGCTTGGCCTCGAGCGCGCAGCCGGCCCCGGCAAATGTCAACGCCAGGGTCAGCGCGGCGAGGGCCGGCGCGCCGAGCGCGAGCGCTTTTGCGCGAGACAACATCTCTCGTCTAACGCAGCGGTGCCCCGGCGTATGCCCACAGGCCGCCCTGCCAGGCGGCGAAGTTGCCAAAGATGCGATCGCTCTTGATGCCGAGGCTGTCGCCGATGACGGTGGTGAGCTCCGAAGCGAGCCGCTTGGCCGCGTCAGGCGAGACCTCGCCGACCGAGCGCACCTCGAAAAACGCCGCCGAGCCCAGCGTGCCGCTCATGCTCATCGCCGTATGCGGCTCGAGCACCACCATGACTCTGGACTCGGGCTTGCCGAGGATGTCTGCCGTGCGCCGCGAGAGCGCCAAAATCAGACCATCGCGCGCGCCCTCTTCCAGTGGGGCGGACGTCTGCACCTTCACCAACGGCATGGTCCTAGCTCCTTTTGCGTTTGGGCTTCTTCGTCTTCTTCTCGCTGGCCGCGGAGCGGTCGTCCGCGGCGAATCTGCCCGGGTCACGCTTGGGGCTCAGCGCCGCCTTCTCGTAGGGCATCGGCAGCACGTACTGCGCGAACTTGCGCTGATCGCTGGCCTGCAGCTCGAGGTTGCGCAGCAGCACCGCCG
The DNA here is from genome assembly GCA_020431405.1 of Myxococcales bacterium. Classification (GTDB taxonomy): domain Bacteria; phylum Myxococcota_A; class Polyangia; genus JAGQIK01. The sequence goes on along the minus strand of JAGQIK010000463.1, from coordinate 12,665 downwards.
GGCAGGTCGTCGAGACCGGCACCAGGCCCGACTCGGCGCCGCAGAAGGCGTTCTCGCAGACCGGCGTGTTGCCCGCCGCGATGACGTTGCGCAGCGCCGACAGCGGCGTGCCGACGAAGTTCACGCCGCGCACGAGGTTTTGGCTTCCGTCGGGCCAGACCTGCACGGCGAGCGCGATCTGTCCCATGAAGGCCTGAAAGTCGTAGGTGTCGGTGGCCGTCTCGCCGCCTTCGCCGTCGAGCACCATGATGCCGAAGGGCACCTTCTGGCGTTTGATCTCGTCGATGAACTGCGCCATCAGCTCGTCGTGGCTCACGCCGCCGTCGACATCCACCACCAGGTTGGACATGCGGCTGATCGGCCGCTCGTAGTACTCGCCGCGCGCGTGGCCGTTGCCGAGCACGTTGTTGCGCTTGAGCACTGGCTGGCGCCCCGCCAGAAAGCCGATCAGCTTGCCGCGCTCGACGAGCACCGCGCGCTCGCCCGGCGAGCCCTCGTCGTCGTAGCGGTAGCCGCCCACCAGCTCCACGCCAGCCGAGCGGTGCAGCGTCGGGTCGTCGTAGACGCTGAACATCTCGGGCACGATGCGCTTGCCCAGGTCGCGCTTGAAGGTCTGCCCCTCGCGCGTGGACAGAAGCCGGCTGCCCTCGAGGCGATGTCCGAGCACCTCGTGAAAGAGGATGCCGGCCGGCCCCGGCGCGAGCAGCACTGGCCCAGCGTAGCTCTTGATCGTCGGCGCCGCCGCCAGCTGGTTGAGCAGCCGCACGCGGTCGCGGATCTGGGCGCGGAACGTCGCGAGGTCGGGCAGCGCGTCGGTGGTCGGCGTGATGTGCACCACGCGCGTGGCGACACCTTCACCCTCGGGCGTCAGCAGCCACAGATCGCAGCTCAGCTCGCAGAGGCGCTGCTGGTCGACGATCTGCGAGCCTTCGCTGTTGACGAAGATGCGCGTGACGTCGCGCACGCGCAGCTCGATCCACGAGTTTTTGACCTCGGGATAGCGCTTGACCATGCGCGAGCTCTGCAGCACGAAGCGCTTCCAGTGCTCGACATCGACCTCGGGGAAGCGCCGAAAGCGCACGTCCTCGATCGGCTTGCGCCGCTGAAACGACGGCAGGTTGCCGTTGGGATCGACGTAGCTGATGTTCTGCGAGCGGCGCGCGAGGTACTGGCGCACGGCCTCGCGATAGCGCACGTCGGTGAGCTTCCAGAGGTGGTACTTGAGCGCGTCGGTGTCGTTGCCGATAGGCATGTCGACGTGATCGAGCGCCTCCGAGTCCGTGTCGTGATCGTCGAGCCCACCCTCGGCGACTTGGTCGAAGCGATAGGAGCCCACGCGCACGTCGCAGAAGACGTGGCGGCGGCTCTGGTTTGTCATCTCGTTGAGATTGCCGAGGCGCCCCCAGAGGTGGCACTCGTAGATGTCGCGCAGCAGGTAGCTCAGGTAGTACGGGCGCGGGTATCCGCGTACGCGCAAGCCACCGGCGTTGCGCATACACTCCTCGCTCATCGCCGCGATAAAGCGGCGGGCGGTGCGTCCATCGATACGCCCCCCAACACTGGCACCACGCGCGGGCGCTGGAGCTCGCATAAATTCTCCTCGGGGATCGCCTAGATCTCGACGCCGCCCTCGCCGTGCCCAAGCTCGCCGACGAGGTCGGCCAGAAACGCTTTGCGCACGGGGTCGAGGTTGGTGAACGCGACGGCGAAGCCGCCGTCGCCGGCGTGGCGGACGACCTCGCCCTGCACCGACATCACGCGCGACTCGTTCTCGATGACGAGCCGCAAGCGGACGCGGTGGCCGACGGCGGGGATCTCGCCGTTGGCTTTGAGCATCAAGCCACCGACGCTGAGGTTCTCGGCGAGGAAGAAGCGCAGCCCGGCCTCGTGAGTCTCGTCCTCGACCCACGCGCCGTATGGCACGCGTGCGTGTTGTCTGCGATCGGCGCTGTTCATCTTATTCGTCTCCGAGCGTACCGCCTCTCAGCTCGGGGTACTGCTCCTGCAACAACTCATAGTAATCGATGATGCGCCGAACGTACCGCCGCTTCTCGAGGTATGTGCCCGGAAAAAAACTCCGCTTGAATCCGTAGATCACGACCCGTTTGAGGTCCACCGGCGACAAATGAAGCTCGTTTACGGCCAGCTCGAGCTCCTCGGTGACGGTGGTGTTGGAGACGGTCCTGTTGTCGGTGCAGAACGTACACGACAGCATCGCCTCCTGCATCAGCGCGAAGGGATGGTCGGAGATGGTCTCGAGGCGCGGGTTGGTCTGCATGTTGGACGTCAGGCAGACCTCGAGCGTGATGCGCCGGTCGGCGATGTACTGCGCCAGCTCCTGCACGTACTGCTCGCGGTCGTCGATGGCCTCGTCGAAGATCATCGAGGTGTCCATCAAGAACATGCCGTGGCCGACGCGGTCGGCGTGCAGGTCGGTGATCGCCTGGAAGATGCTCTCGGGGCCGTAGGCCTCGCCGGCGTGCACCGTCTTCATCATGAAGTGCTTGTGCGCGTGGTCGAAGGCGTTGACGTGATCGCCCGCCGGATAGCCGGCCTCGGCGCCCGCCAGGTCGAAGCCCATGATCGGGATGCCGTGCTCGCGCTTGATGCGCACCGCCGCCTGCGCCATCTCCTGCGAGGCCAGCGAGAACACGGTCTTCGGCGCCGAGAAGCGGTGCACGCGCAGCATCTGGTCGTAGTACTCGGACAGGCCCGGCACGAAGAAGCGCAGCGCGCAGACGATGATCGAGTACTCGAAGGGCGGCTCCTCGCCCTGCAGCACCGGCGGGCGGCTGTTGAACTCGCTCTTGGCGCGCTCGAGGCCGCGGTTGACCGACTTGAGCACGTGCTCCATCGACAGGTGCGAGTGCACGTGCAGCTGTGGGGCGAAGCGCACCTCGACGTAGCGCACGCCCTCGAGCTGGTTGTCGATGGCCAGCTCGTAGGCGACCCGCTCGAGGGCAACCTCGGACTGCATCGCGGCGACCGTGTAGTTGAAGCCCTGCAGGTAGTCGACGAGGTTTTCGTACTTGTCTTTGAAGACGGTCTCGCGCAGCCCGTCTTCGGTAAAGGAGGGCAGCTTGACCTTATATTCGCGCGCCAGCTCGATCAGCGTGCTCAGGCGCACGGATCCGTCGAGGTGCACGTGGAGGTCGGTCTTGGGGATCTTGGACAGGGCTTCGCGGCTGATCACGGCCACCTCCAGTCGAGGTGTTCACTAGGTGGTGCGCCCAATCACGACAAGATTGGGTAAAATCGAGGACATAGTGGCGCGCCATCCTAGCAGATGCTGGAGCGCACGCTACACTTGGTTATGGGCGCGCGCGCAGTGTCGAGCAGCGCGCACGACGGGTGAGAGAAGTGTCAATCCCCATTCGCCAAGTCGCTCAGGTGTCGCTGCGTTGGCCAGTCCTCGGCATCGTCGAGAACCGCTACCGCAAGCTGCGACCACACGCGCCGGCCGATGACGAGCCGGAGGGCCCGACGGTGCTGTGCGGCGAGCTGAGCCGGCACGGCGGGCTGTTGTGGCTCGACGAGCGCATCTGCCTCAGCGAGGACGCGTCGCTGATGCTGCTCGACGATGGCGCGCTCGACGACGAGGCGCTCGACGGGCGGCTGGTGGTCGTCGCCGGCGTGCTGCGCCGAACCGCGCGACCCGAGGGCCCGTTCGACTCCTATCGCGAGGCGCCGACGCTCGAGATGCTCGACAGCGCGTGCGTGATGGATCTCGCGGGGTGGGCCTATTACTCGGCGAGCACCTTGGGGCGCGTGGGCTACTTGTCGCTGGGGCGGCTGATGAGCCTCTCGCAGGCGATACGCGCCGGCCTGCCCGACGGGCGGCGCACGGTAGCGGCCATCGCCATCGCGCTGATCGCCACCACGTTGGTGGTGGTCACCAGCAGCTTCATCATCACCTCCAACCGCACCATGCGGCGCTCGCTCGAGGGGCTCGGCACACGCGCCCACACGCCGGCGGTGCTCACCGCGCGCGAGCTATCGCGCGGCGAGTGCTCGGCGAGCGCGGCGCGCGAAGGGTCGCTAGTCGCCGAGTCTGCGGTGGACCTGGCGATCAAACCGACGCTGCCCCAGCTGCTGCCGAGCATCGAGTGCGGCGGCAGCGGTGTCGCCGGGATCCGCGCCGGGCAGCGCACCCACAAAGGGCTGCAGACGGCGCCAGGCTCGGTGGTACACTCCGAGGCTCCGTCGGGACGGGGCGCCAAACCGAGCATCGGTGGCGTCTCCGCGCCTCTACCGCCAACTTCGCACTAACGAAGGCGCTTGAGCTCGTCATCTCGAGATAGCAGCAGCAAGCTCCCGGGGCTCGAAGCAGAAAGTACCGAGCGCTGGATCAGCGGCAAGTCCGAGGAAGAGCTGCTCGCGGATCTCAAGGCGTACTCGTCACGGCTGCGCGACGATCCGCACAGCATCCCCGACCGGCTGCGCGTCGCGGCGATCCAGCTGCGGCTGGGGCGTATCGAGGAGGCGCTGGTCCACTACGAGGGCGTGCTGCGCGGCTACGTCGCCAAGGGACAGGTGATGAGCGCCATCGCGCTGTGTCGCCGCATCCTCAGCATCTACCCCGATCTGCCGCGGCTGCAGCGCATCCTCGCCGCGCTCTACGCGCGCGTGCCGCACGGCGCCAGCGACGCGCCGACGCCGGTGACGCCCATCGAGGACGAGGACGCGCAGACGCGCTCGTTCGTGATGCAGGGCGGCGGCGAGGACGACGAAGAGGTGGCCGAGGGCATGTGGGAGCACGGCGGCAGCGGGCTGCGCGAGGTGCCGACCACGCGCGAGCTGCTCGGATCCGACGAGCTCAAGCCGACCATGCCGTACGACCGACAGCGCCCACCCACCGGACCGCCCGACGAGCCGATGCTGCTCACGCGCAAGAAGGACCCCTCGCGCGTGGCCAAGATCCTCGACGATGGCGACGGCGAGGTCGTGCTGCTCACCGAGAAGAAGCGCTAACGGGCGTGGGCGTGCGGGCGCGGGCGCTGGCAGCGGTAGCGAGCGCGCCGCCGCTGCTGCTGCTGCTGTCGTTGTCGCTGTCGTTGTTGCTCGGCGGCGCGGGCTGCAAGCAGCGCGGCGGTGGCGGCACGGCGGCGGCGGCTAAGCCGAGCACCAACGACATCGCCGACCTCGCGCAGGTGCCGACGCCAAGCGCGGCCGACGCGCGCTACAAGAACGTCTTCAAGCCGCTGGACGGCACCTGGGTTGGCACCTTCGAGATCTTCATCGATTCGCGCGGCCAGCAGCGCGCACCGCGCCCACGCAGCATCGACTCGGCGGCGCTCGACCGCGCGCCCTACAAGCTGCAGAGCCGCGTCGACGTGCAGCAGCACTACGTCTCGGAGAGCCCGACCTTTCAGCGAGTGACCATCGTCGATCGCTACAAGGACGCGCAGGGCAGGACGCGCGTCGTCGAGAGCCGCGGCGTCAACAAGGTGCAGGACGGCAAGCTCTGGTGCGTGGTGAAAAAACCCGACGACACCGTGATCCACCGCGGCACGCTGGCCGCCGCGCAGACGATCATCTGGCAGCGCGAGCGGCGCAGCCCGCTGGCCATCGAGTGGTTTCACGAGACGGTGCACGAGCAGACCTACAGCATCGTCGGCTGGGGCTACTACGGCGCCGACAAGCCAGAGCTGGCGCCGCGCATGTTCTTTCGCGCGCGCTACCGGCGGCCGAAGTAACGCTGGCCCTCAGTCGTCGTCGTCTTCGTCTTCTTCGTGATTCGCATCGGGCGCCGCCGCCGCGGGGGCCGTGCTGCTGCCTTCGGAGAGCTTCTGGTTGGCGCTGCGCAGCCGGCGCGCCAGCAAGCGGATCAGGCCATCGGCGAGGTCGACCTGCTCGTGCACGGCCTCGGCGAACTGCTCGGCGTCGATGACGAGCAGCTCGGCGTCGCGCTCGACCTCGGCCGAGGCGTTGTGCGGCGCGCTCGAGAGCGCCGCCGTCTCGCCGAAGACGTCGCCGCTGCCGAGATGCGCCACCACGCGTCCGTCGTAGCTCACCGCCACCCCGCCCTCGATCACGACGTAGACCAGCGTCGGCTTTTCGCCGGCGCGAAAGAGCGTCTCGCCGGCCGCGAGCGTCGCCACCTCGGCGGCCTGCGCCAGCGGCACGAGGTCTTCGCCGGGCACCGTCTTGAAGAGCTCGGCGCGCTGCAGCAGCTGGATCTTCTCGAGCGTCGTGTACACGGTGGGAGCCTCCGGATCGGCGTCGAGCGCGCGGCGCACCTGCCGTGCGACGCCGGGATCGACGTCGCCCTGCAGCGAAGCGAGCAGCGCGCGCGCCTGCTCTGCCAGCTCGGATGATCTCGCTGGCCGCGGAGCAGTCGTCCGCGGCGAATTGCCCTCGCACGCGCCGAGGCAGCGCGCTAACACGGCCGCGGCGATCTCGCGGTTGAGAACCGACGTTCGCTGCGTCGCGATCTGCGCCGCCTCGATGGTGTGCTCGTCGCAGAGCGCGCCCAGCGCGTCGAGCGCGATGCTCGACAGGTAGCGGCTCGGGTGCCGCGACTGCTCGACCAGAAAGGCGATGGGCTCGGCGGGCGGGCCCGTCAGCTCGCGCGCGCGCTCGAGCTTGGTCTCGAGCGGCACGTCGTCGAAGTAGGGCAGCACCAGCGCGCGCAGCTGCGGCTCGAGCAGCGTATCGAGCATCTCGATGGCGGTGGCGCGGCGCGCGGCGTCGCCGAAGTGGCGGCGGATCAGCTCGAGGCGATCGCGGTCGTATCGCAGCGCGAGCACGCGCAGCAGGCGGTCGAGCGTCCAGCGATGCAGCCGCTCGAAGCGTTCCTCGAGCAGCGGGGTGATCAGCTTCTCGTCGCTCAGCGCGCGCCGCGCCGCGAGCTGGCGGTAGCTATCGCGCAGCTCGGTGCGTACGTAGGTGTCGAGCGCGACGATGGAGACCGGATCGGCGCGAAGCTGCGCGCGCAGCTTGACCAGCGCGGTGACGACATTGAGACGCATGTGCTCGTCGGTGATGCCGATCATCTCGCGCAGCCCGCTGTAACACTGGGGCGTCGGGATCAGCCCGAGGATGCGCGGCACGGCGCGACGCACGCCGCGCAGGGTGCGCTCGTTGCGCAGCAGCGAGAGCAGCGGCTCGACCGCTGGCGCGCCGATGGCGACGAGCGCGGCGATGACGCGGCGACGCGTGTTGGGATTGCCGAGATGCTTGATCAGGCGCGTGACCAGCCGCGGGTCGGCGACGTCCTTGGCTGCGCGCAGGGCCGCGCGGCGCACGCTGGAGTCGGCGTCGTCGAGCAAACGGCAGAGCGGCTTGTAGGCGCCGTGACCGAGGCCGCGCAGCACGCGGGCAGCCAGACGGCGCTCTCTGGGGTCGTCGTCGCAGAGCAGCTCGGCGAGGCGCGCACCGCCGACCATCGAGCCCTCGACGCCACCATGAAGGAAAAGGCCCGTCATGGCGGCGGCGCGCACCTTGGGCTTGGGGTCGTGAAGCAGCGGCGCCAGCGCGTCGACCGACTCGTCGCCGAGCAGCCGGGCACACGCCGTCGCCGCCGCGGCGCGCACGCGCGTGGCCTTGTCGGCGAGCGAGGCCAGCACGACGTGTGTGACCTCTTCGGGCAGTGCGCCGCGACCTGCGACGCGATCGCTCGCGAGGTACATGCGCTCGAGCGCCGCCGCGCGCAGACGACTCTTCTTGTGCGCGGCGAGCTGCAGCAAGCGCCCTTCGAGGCGCTCGCCGATCTGACGCGATGACTCGGCGAGGTCGTCGAGCTGCTCGAGGGCAAACAGCGCGATGCGCGAGCTTTCGCTGTCGAGCGCCGAGAACAGCGCGCGCTCACCGGCGCCGTCGAGCGTGTGCTGCGGCGAGAGCGCCAGGCCGCCGCGCGAGTCGAGCGATTTCTCGAGCGCGCGCACGTAGCGGCGCTTGACCACCGGGATCAGCACCAGCCACACGGCAACGAGGCCGACGGTGACCCACGACAGCGAATGAACGGGCAGCCTCGTGGCGAGCAATACGAGCAACACACCGCCGGCGCCGTAGGACATCGGCTTGACCGCAGCGTCGAGTATCGCGCGTGTGCGCGCCTTGGCCGACGGTGGAAAGGGCGTATAGAGCGCCTGCAGCGTGGTCTCGTGGATGGTGTACTGAAAGCCGTTGTCGGCGAACTTCATGGCCGTGGCGGCGGCGAGGTGCGGCGCGGCGAGCAACGCCGCGCTCGAGCCGCCAAAGACGGCTGGCATCACCGACATACCCCAGCCCACGCCGAGACGGCGCAGCAGCCACGGCGTGACCGTTATCTGCATCAGGAACGACGCCACGCCGGTGCCGGCGTAGAACAGCGAGAAGAAGCGCGCCAGCTCGTCTTCGCGGTAGGTGGCGCGTGCGATGGCCTTGAACTGGTAGTCGCCGATGGTCAGCGAGGTGAAGGCGAGCAGGATGAACAGCGCGAGCGCGCGCACGTAGGGATCGCTGACGATGCGTGGCTTGCGCCCGTGAAGCTCGAGCCGCGGCTTGCCCGAAGGCGCCTGCTGAGAGACGGTCTGTCCGCGGCGGCGACGATCGAGACGCGCGGCGGCGAGGGCCAGCGCGCCGACGGCGACCATCAAGCCGACGAGCACGAAGAAAAGCTGCGCCGTGCCGATGACGCGCACGATGGCGCTGGTGACGAGGCCGATGACGACGACGCCGAGCACGCGCGCCGCGCCGACGGTGGGAAAAAGCCGGCGCGCGGCGCGGGCATCGCAGAGGTCGTTGGCGAAGGTCCAGAACTGCACGATGAAGAGGTTTGCCGCGACCTCGGACCAGACGTAGAAGACCGGGTAGACCACGCTCTTGCCGGCGCGCACGGCGACCCACGTGGCGAGGTAGGTCGTCACGCCGATGACGAGCGAGATCACGATCGTGCGCTGGCGCGGCAGGCGATCGGCGATCTGCGCGTAGCCGAGCACCGTCAGCGCCGATACGGCGCCGTAGAGCACGAACATCCAGGGCAGCGCGGTGAGCGGGTAGCGGCTGAGAAACAGCGTGTCGCGCACGGTGCGACCGAGGATGAAGATCGCCGAGGCGCAGAGCAGATGCACGAAGAGCACGCCGGTCAGCGCGCCTTCACCTTCTCGCACGTCGAGCGCTCGCCGGACGGCCCCCAACATGTGGCTGATGGTACTGCGCCGTCACGCAAATGACACATGATAGGCACTGCGCGCTGGGACGCGGGGGGCGCGGCGTGTAATGCTTCGGGCGTGCAGCGCAGACCAGCCACGGTGTGGAAAGACCGCTACAAGGGCGACCAGCCGCTGCCCTGGGACACGGGGCGCGTGGATCAGCACCTGGTGACCACGCTCGACGCGCACGGCATCACGGGCGGCAAAGGGCTGGAGATCGGCTGCGGCACTGGCACCAACTCGGTGTGGCTCGCCGAGCGCGGCTTCGAGGTCACGGCCGTGGACGTGGCCGCCGAGGCGATCGAAGCGGCGCGCGCCAAGGCGCGAGCGCGCGGTGTCGCCGAGCGCTGCAGCTTCTTCGTGCTCGACTTTCTCGAGCAGGCGCCCGAGGGCGCGCCCTTCGATCTCGTCTTCGATCGGGGCGTGCTGCACGTCTTCGACGAAGCGGCCGACCAAGCGCGCTTCGCCGAGCGCATCGCGGCGGTGCTCGGCGAGGACGGTCTGTGGCTGAGCGTCATCGGCAGCACCGAGGGACCCGAGCGCGACCACGGCCCGCCGCGGCGCAGCATGCGCGACATCGCCAACGCCATCGAGCCGCACCTCGAGATCATCTCGCTGCGCGGGGCGCAGCTCGACGCCAACACGCCCACGCCGCCGCGCGCGTGGGTGTGTCTCTCGCGGCGGCGAACGGTGCCGGCGGTGCCGTCGACGCGGCGCGGCTAGCGCGCTGCGCGGGGCCACGGGCTCAGGGCCACGGGCCACAGGATCGCGATGACGGCGTTCGACTTCGAGGGTGGGCGTGCGGGCGCCGCGTGGCTCGGCGAGCTGTTGGGCGCCGAGGTCGCATCGGTCTCGCAGCGGGAGGCGAGCGAGACGATGCTCTCCGAGTTCGCCGCGCTCGAGATCGCGTACGCCGAGGGCGGCGACGCGAGCCTGCCGCGGGCGCTGCTGATGAAGCTCAATCGCGGGCGCTTCTTTGCCGCCGGGCGGCGCGAGATCGCGTTCTATCGCATGGCGGCGAGCGCGAGCGCCGAGCTTCCGCTGGTGCGCTGCTTCGGCGACGCCCAGTCTTCCGAGCGCGAGACGTGCTGTCTGTTGCTCGACGATCTGCGCGCGACGCACGGGCCGCCGAGCATGCCGTGGCCCACGCCGCCCGACGGGCCCCAGCGCAGGGCAGCCATCGCGGCGCTGGCGCAGGTGCACGCCGCGTGGTGGGACGAGACACGTGCGCTCGATGCCGCGGCGCAACCGGCGCGCTGGATCGACGAGTGGGTCCAGGCGGCGCGAGCAGGGTTTGACGGGTTCTGCGAGGCAGCGGGCGAGCGCCTCTCGAGCGCGCAGCGCGCGACCTACGAGCGGCTCTTCGAGTCGCTGCACGAGGCGATCGTCGAGCCGGCGACACCGCTGACGGTGCTGCACGCGACGCGCACTATTGGAACTTCCTGTTCCCACGCGACGAGCACGACGAGCACGAGGGGCACGACGAAGGCGACGCCGGCGGCGCGCTGATCATCGACTGGCAGCTTTGGCGCGTCGGTCGCGGGGCCTTCGACCTGGCCTACATGATCGCCCTTCACGGCGAGGCGGATCATCGCGCCGAGGTGGAAGGCGAGGCCCTGATGTTCTACGCCGCCGAGCTCGCGAAGCATGGCGTGCACTACCGGTGGCCCGATCTGCGCCGCGACTACGCGCTCGGCGCGGCGCTCGACCTGCTCTATCCGGTCAGGCTCTGCGCGCTCGGCGTGCCCGAGGCGGTGTGGGCGCCGCATCTTCGGCGCGGCTTCGCCGCCTTCGACGACCTCGGCTGTGCCAGCGTGCTGGGGATCTAGAAGCCGGTGACGTCGGTCGGTGTGGGCGTGATCCCGCCGTAGCCGAGGCCGAGCTGCCCGTACGTGTCGATGCCCCAGGCTTTCACGGCGCCGCTTTGAAGCGCGAAGTTGTGATAGCCGCCGACGACCAGGGCGGTGACGCCGCTGCCGAGGCCGCTGGCGTCTTGTGGCGTGAGATAGACCTTGGTGTCGCCGGTGCCGAGCTGGCCATAGGCGTTCCAGCCCCAGCACTTCACGCCGCCGCTCGTCAGGGCGCAGGTGTGATCGTGGCCTGCAGCGATCGCCGTGGCGCCGCTCAGACCGCTGACCGTGGCGGGCGCGTTCTGCTGGGTCTTGTCGCCGGTGCCGAGCTGTCCCTGCGGGTTGTTGCCCCAGCACTTGACCGTGCCGCCGCTCGCGATCAGCGCGCAGGTGTGCCGGTAGCCGACGGCGATGGCGGAGACGCCGGAGCCGAGGCCGGTGACGTCCGCGGGCGAGAGGCTGTCCGTGGTGCTGCTGATGCCGAGCTGGCCGTTGTCGTTGTTGCCCCAGCACTTGACCGCGCCGCTGACCAACGCGCAGGTGTGCGCTTCGCCGGCGCCGATCGCGTCGACGCCGCTGCTCAGACCCGTCGGCGTCTGCGGCGTGTTGTGCTGGCTGTTGTCGCCGATGCCGAGCTGGCCTTGGTGGTTGCGACCCCAGCAGCGCGCGCCGCCGCCGACGAGCGCGCACGTGTGGTGCGTGCCGGCGGCAAGCGCCGTTACCGACGACGTCAGCCCGCTGACTGCGCGCGGCGTCAGCGCCTCGACGTAGTTGCCCGTGCCGAGCTGTCCGACGTTGTTGAGGCCCCAGCACCACGCGGCGCCCGAGACGATGGCGCACGAGTGCGCGTCGCCCGCCGACACGGCCGTCGCGCCGCTGGAGAGGCCGCTGACCGGCGTCGGCGCGATGGCGGTGGCCGTCGTGCCGTTGCCGAGCCTGCCGTTGCCGTTGTAGCCCCAACACCGCACCGCGCCGGCAGCGGTCGCCGCGCAGCCGTGGATGAGGCCGCCGGAGATCGACACGACTGTCGTCGCGGAGAACGTGCTCATGTCGACGGCGCTGAGCTCGCGCGTGCCGCCCTGGATGCCGGTCTGTCCGTCCTCGTTGTAGCCCCAGCACTTGACGGCGCCCGATGTCGTTCGCGCGCAGCTGTGTTGATCACCGACGACGATCGTCGTCAGGCCGTTTAGACCGAGCGGGCGCGGCGTGGTCGTGGCGCCGACGATGTCGCCGGTGCCCAGCTGCGCCACGTTGCTCTGTCCCCAGCAGCTCATCGCGCCGTTGGCGAGCGCGCAGGTAAAGTTGCGTCCCGCGCCGATGTGGGTCACGCCGAACTGGTTGGTGTCGGTGGCGGTGTAGAGCTCCGACGTGTGACCGAGGCCGAGCTGGCCGTTGCCATTGCGGCCCCAACACAAGACCCGCCCCATGCCGGTCAGCGCGCAGCTATGCCCCTCTCCAACCGCCACGCGCTCGGCGTTGCCGAGCCCGATCACCGTCACCGGCATGTAGTTGTCGGTGGTGGTGCCGTCGCCGAGCTGGCCGTTGGCGTTGACACCCCAGCAGCGCAGCGTGCCGTCGGCGAGCACGGCGCAGGTGTGGTTGTAGCCGCTGCCGATGTCGACGACGCCGCTGCTCAGCCCGGTGACGGTGCGCGGCACGCTGCTGTTGGGGACGGCTTGCG
>JAGQIK010000462.1 GCA_020431405.1 Myxococcales bacterium | reverse complement strand
TCGCGCGTGATCGTCACCCTCGAGCACCTCGACCACTACCTGCGCGCGCTGCAGCGCCCGTCGCCCTACGGCCGCGCGGCGCGCGCCATCGCCGCCGACGGCCGCGCGCTGCGGCCAGCTCGCGATCTGCTCGGCGAGACGCCCGGCGGCGCGCTGATCGACGAGCTCGAAACGCTGCGCGGCGTCGGCCCCGCCGGCGCAAGGCTGATCCGCGAGATGCTCGCCAGCGGCCGCTGCGCGCCCTACGAGCAGGTGCTCGCCGACGCGGGTGCGCTCGCAGGGTCGAGCACAGCGTAGTTGCGCGCCGGCGGGCGCTGGTGAATGCTAGAAGTTGGGCATGACCACCAGCGCATGATGGGCTTCGACCATACGCCGACCGATCCCGGCGCCGAACGCCGCCGCGAGACACGCGTGCTGTTTCAGCAGCCGATCCACCTGCGCCGCAGCGGCTGGCTGCGACGCTGGCGCCGCGGCGTGGTGATCGACCTCAGCGCCAGCGGCGCGCGCGTGGCCAACTGCCCCGACGTCGAGGTCGGCGACCACCTGCGCTGCTCGCTGCGCATCGGCCGCCGCGACGTGCTCGCCCTCGACTGTCGCGTGGTCTGGATCGACGCGCGCGCCAACGCCGGCGTGCGCTTCCTCGACCTCACGCCGCTGCTGCGCCGCCGCCTCGCCGACGCCGTGCAGCGCATCGCCGCGCGCCAGAGCTGGGACGGCATCGCCATCGATCCGGTCCACGCCGAAGACGGCACCTGGGCCCCCGCCGACCAGCTCGACGGCGACGAGCCCTCCTGATCGGGGTCACTCTCCGATCCGTATCTCCGCGATATTACAGGCCCCACAGCCCGCATTGACATTTCGACCGCGTCAGCGGGCGAATCAATGTGATTTCTCGGATGACCGCTGCTCAGAACGCCTCGCGCATCCAGGGCGCGGGGCCGGCGAACAGCGCGCCGAGCGCTTCGTCGGCCGCCGCGTCGCCGCCTTCGAGCAGCCCGCGCTGGCGCAGCAACGCCGGCGCTGCGAAGCCGCTGTAGAGCGCGGCGAGGCCGCGGGCGTCGAGGCGCACGCTCGGCGCCACACTCGCGCTCGACGTGCTGCAGCGCGCGCCCCCCGCGCTGACCTCGAGGTGCAGCCGCTCTGCGTCGCGCCCGTCATCGTGCAGCTCGACGTCGATCGAAAGCGACAGCGCCGACGCGTAGCCGCGCGCTTCGAGCGCCCCTCGGGCGTCGACGACGCGCAGCATCCAGTTTTCGTGCAGGCGCAGCTCGGCGCGCGCGTGCTCGAGCGCGAGGTAAAGCGGGTCGTGCGGCGCGCTGCTCCACTCGATGCGGCGCACCATCGTGCCGACGCTGTTGACGGCGCCCCACACGCGGCGCCAGGTGGCGGCGTCGGCGGCGACGGCGTCGGTGATCTCGAGCACCTGCCACTCGCCCTCGCTGCGCAGCCGCACGTAGACGTAGCCGCACGGCTCGCCGCTGTCCTCGTCGAGCAGCAACAAGCCGTGCGCCGTCAGGCCGCGGCGCGTCTCGCGCACGCGCGGCCAGATGTAGCCGCCGCGATCGAGAAAGCCAGGCGTGCGCGCAGCGGCGGCGCCATAGAGCGCCTCGACGACGGGATAGTCTTGCGCGCTCGCCGCGCGAAGCGGCCCCGACGAGAGCCGCGGATCGACGGCGCTCGGATCGAGCCGCGCCAAGAAGCGGCTGCCAGCCGGCGCGTAGCCGACGCTGCCGTAGAGCTTGTGGTTGGACGCGTAGAGCGTCGACAGCGCCAGCCCGCGCTCGCGCGCCTCGTCGAGCGTGGCGCGCAGCATGCGCTGCGCCACGCCGCGACGGCGCTGGTCCATCGCCACGCACACGCCGGCGAGGCCGAGCATCGGCACCGAGCGGCCGCCAAAGCACTGCCCCATCGGGATGAACAGCAGGCCGCCGACCACGCGTCCGTCGAGGCTCACCGCGCGCACCAGCTCGCGGCCGGCCGCGTCGATCCACGCGCGCGCCGCGTCGACATCCACCGCGAAGGCCGCCGCCGCCACGCCGACAAACGCCTCGAGCTGCGCGTCGTCGAGCTCGCGCAGATAGCGCAGGTCGCTCACTAGCCCCCCATCATCATGTGGCCCATAGCCACGTGCGCGCCGCCGAGCGACCAGCCACCGTCCACCGGCAGCACCGCGCCGGAGACGTAGCGCGCCGCGTCGGAGGCGAGAAACATCGCCACGTCGGCGCAGTCGTCGGTGGTGCCGAGGCGCCCGAGCGGCACGGTGCGCGCGAGCGCCTCCTTCTTGCTCGGATCGGGCAGCAGCCGCTTCATGCCTTCAGTGTCGTCGATAGGGCCGGGCACCAGCGAGTTGACGCGCACGCCGGCCGGGCCCCACTCCATCGCAAGCGTTCGCGTCAGCATGTCGACGCCAGCCTTCGCCGCGCAGACGTGCGACTGCAGCGCCATCGGCAAGAACGCCTGCGGCGCCGAGATGTTGATCACGCTGGCGCCGGGCTTTTTCAGGTGCTCGAAGGCGAAGCGCAGCACGTGAAACGTGCCGAGCAGATCGATGCCGATCACCGAGCCGAACGCGTTGGCCGACATCGCCACCGCCGGCGCGGGGAAGTTTCCGGCCGCGCCGCTGATCAGCACGTCGATGGCGCCGTTGGCCTGCACCGCCGCGGCGAGCACCGCTTGCACCGCCTCGGCCTGGCGCACGTCGGCGGTGCCGCCGAAGGGCTTGGCCGCCGCGCCGCCAAGCTCGCTCAGCTCGGCCAGCGCCGCGTCGACCTTGTCCTGCTTGCGCGAGAAAACCGACAGCTTGGCGCCGGCGCGGGCGAAGCCGCGCGCGATGCCGAGGTTGATGCCGCTGGTACCGCCAGCGACGAGCACGTGTTTGCCTTGGAACATGGGTGACTCCTCCGGCGGCGAGCGTCGCGCGTGCGGGCGGCTGTGGCAAGCCGCTCTCGACCCAGCGTATGCTGCGCCGCATGTCCTGTTCTCCGCGGCGTTTCGCCCTCGTGCTGTCTCTCGCCTCGTTGCTGCTGCTGGGCTGCGGCAGAGCCACCACGCCGGGCAGCGGCGCCAAGCCGCCCGGCGCCGCGTCGCCGTGGAAGGGCAAGGCCGCACGCGGCGTGCACGACGCCGAGCTGGCAGCGCTCGCACGCGCGCACTGGCAGTGGCGCATGCAGAACGCGCCCGTCTGGGCGACCACGCTCGGCGATCGCCGCTACGACGACAAGCTCGGCGACGGCTCGTGGCGCGCGGCCGAGGCGCGGCAGAAGGAGCGCCTCGCCCTGCTCGCGCGCGCCCGCGCGCTGCTGCCGCGCGCGCCGCGCTTCGCACACGCGCGCGATCGCGCCACGCTGGCCCTGCTCGTCGGCGAGCTCGAAGCACAAGCCGGCGCGCACCGCTGCAAGATGCCCCTCTGGGACGTCGATCCGCGCGGCAACCCGCTGACGCAGTTCAATGGCCTTCCGCGCATGCACTCGGTCAAGAGCGCCGAGCACGCGCGCACCCTCGAGGCGCGCTACCGGCTGGTGCCGGCCGCGATCCGGCGTGAGATCGCCGATCTGCGCCACGGCCTGCAGCAAGGCCTCGTCGCCAACGCCGAGTCGGTGCGCCGCGTGATCGCCATGTTGCGCAGCGAGCTGGCGAAGCCGATCGCGCGCTGGGCGCTGCTCACCACGCCCAAGCGCCGCGCGCGCCTCGACGACGCTGGCCGCGCGCGCCTCGTCGTCGCCCTCGAGCCGATCGTCGCCGGGCCGATCCGCGACGCGCTGCGCGCCTACCTCGCGCTGCTCGAAAAGGAGATCCTGCCCGCCGCACGCCGCGGCAAGGCGCCGCCCGGCCTCTCGGGCCTCGCCGCCAAGCTGCCCGGCTGCTACGCCGCGCGCATCCGCCTCTTCACCGGCTTGCCGCTGGCGGCCGCCGAGCTTCACGCCACCGGCAAGCGCGAGGTGGCGCGCATCGACGCGGCCATGCAGGCGCTCGGCAAGAAACTCTTCGGCCTCGACGATCGGGCGGCGGTGCTGCACAAGCTGCGCAGCGATCCGAAGCTCAGCTTCGACAGCGCCGCCGCCGTCGAAGCCAAGGCCAAAAGCGCCCTCGCGCGCGCCCGGGCGCGCATCGCGAAGTTCTTCGGGCGACTGCCCAAGGCCGACTGCGTCGTGACGCGCATCCCCGACTACGAGGCCAAGTTCACCACCGTCGCCTACTACAGCCGCCCCTACGCCGACGGCAAGCCGGGCGAGTACTTCATCAACGTCAGCGAGCCCACCACGCGCCCGCGCTACGAGGCCGAGGCGCTGGCCTATCACGAGGCGATCCCCGGCCATCACCTGCAGATCGCCATCGCCCAAGAGCTCACCGAGATGCCGGCCTTTCGCCGCTACAGCGGCAACAGCGCCTTCGTCGAAGGCTGGGGCCTCTACGCCGAGTCGCTCGCCGACGAGATGGGCCTCTACAGCGGCGACCTCGACCGGCTCGGCATGCTCAGCTACGACGCCTGGCGCGCCACACGCCTGGTGGTCGACACCGGCCTGCACGCCATGGGCTGGTCGCGCAAGCAGGCCATCGACTACATGACGGCGCACAGCGCGCTGGCCAGCAACAACATCAGCAACGAGGTCGACCGCTACATCGTCTGGCCCGGCCAGGCGCTGTCCTACAAGGTTGGCCAGCTCGAGATCAAGCGCCTGCGCGCCGACGCGCGCCACAAGCTCGGCGCGCGCTTCTCACTGCCGGCCTTTCACGACGCCGTGCTCGGCGGCGGCGCGGTCTCGCTGCCCGTGCTGCGCCAGCGCGTCGCCGCCTACCTCGCCGCCTCGCGCTAGCGCTCGCCACACGCGGCGCGCTCGGCGCTCACGGATGACACACCGCGCAGCCTTGGTTGGTGTCGCTGCAGCGATAGCCCTGCTTGCAGCCGCCGCCACCGGCGCAGCGCTGTAGGCAGCGCGGCGGCGCGCCGCCCCACTCGACGCACAGCCCGCCGGGTGCGCAGCTGGCGCCATCACACGAGTCGCCGATCTGCCCGCCGCTGGTGGGCAAACACGCCGACGAAAACGACGTCACCGAGTAGCAGCCCTCGTCGGACGCGCACTCGGGCGCCGAGTCGCCGCAGCCGCCTTGGCAGATGCGCCGGCACGCGCCGCCGAAGCACAACATCGTGGCATCGCCGCCGCAGTCGCCGAGGGGGCATGGATCGCCGGGGTTGATCACACCGCCTTCGCGCGGCGGCGGCGGCGGCGGCTGGCCGTCGCTGGTGCCCGTGCCCGCCTCCTGACCGGCGGGCGTCGCGTCGAGCTGCTCGACGCTGCCCGTGCAAGCCGGCGTGAGCAAGAGCACGAGCGCCATCACGGCAGCCCCCGCGCTGAAGACCTGATGAAGCGTCGGTCTAGTCACCACAGGTAGTATAGACCCCCTGGCGTGAGCGATGTCATTTCGACGGCACGGGCCGCGTGCTAGTGGATCTGCATGGGTAACTTCTTGCGCGCGTCGGCGGTGGTCGCAGCCATCGCCGTGGGTGTGGTCGGCTGCTTCAACATCGGCAACGAGGACGGCGTCTGCTCGACAGGCGAGCTTTGCCAATGCAACGGCATCGGCAACTGCTCGTACAGCTGCCCTGACGGCGGCTGCAGCTTCCGCTGCGAGGGCATCGGCAACTGCGACATGACGTGCGAGGGTGGCGGCTGCGACCTCAGCTGCCGCGGCACGGGCAACTGCCTGATGGACTGCCCCGACAACAGCTGCACCATCAACTGCGAGGGTCAGGGCAACTGCGTGCTCAACGCGCCCTAACACCCGCAGTTGCGCTAGAGTGCGCGGGCCTTGCCCGCCGCGCGCACGCCTGCCTCGAACACCGCCGCCAGCACGCTGGCCAGCGAGCTCGCCGATCTGCTGCACGATCGCTCCGCCGCGGGCGCCGCGCGACGACACCAAGCGCTCGACGCGCTGATCGTCGCGCTCGACGGGCCCGGCGGGCCGGCGCTGCCCGGGCGCCGCGTGCTGCTCGCGCTGCAAGACGCGCTCTGCTTTCTGCTCGCCTACCCGCAGAGCGCCGCAGAGCGCCGGCTCGCCGAGCGCGCGGCCGACACGCTCGCCGCCCGCTGTCGCGCGCTGTCGCCGGCGGCGCGCGCACGCCTCGACGACAGCGGCCTCGCCGCCAGCGAGATGCACTACGCCTACTCCTACGGCGTGGTGCAGAAGCTGCTCGCGCGCGGCGCACCGCTCGAGATCGACTGGGACGCCGTCGACGACGACGCACCGCTGATCGATCTGCTCACGCTGCTCGTAGCGCCGGGCGAGAGCATCGGCCTCGAAGACATCTCGATGCCGCTCTCGCAGTGGCTCGAGGCCTGCCGTCCGCGTGCCACGCCGAGCGACCTCGCCTTCGTCGTCGAGCTGCTCGAGGGCAGCCGCCTGCCCACGCCGTTTCGCGCCCACCTCTTCGAGCGCTGCGAGCTGCCGCTGCGCCTGGCGTTGAGCGCCGCCGACAGCCCGCGGCTGCAGGCGCGCGCCCGCCCAGCGCGCCTCTGCACCTTTGGCGCGTTTCGTCGCGAGCGCTTCGCGCTGCCAGCGCGCATCCGGCGCCCGCTTTCGCAGCGGCCGCGGCGGCTCGGCGCGCGCGACGGACGCGAGATGGTGGCGCGCTGGCTCTACGCGCTCGGCGCGCGCGAGCTCGAGATCTATCCGTTGATCTACGCCAACAGCGACGACGTGCTGGTGGTGCCGCTCGACCGCGCCATCGAGGTGGTGCTCGTCGGCGTCGCGCCGGCCTGGCGCTCGCCGCTCGAGGTGCTGCACTTTTTCGGCGTGCTGCGAAACGGCGTGCCCATCGCCTACGGGCCCACCGCCGTGTTCGCCGGCTGCTGCGAGCTCGGCATCAACGTCTTCGAGCCCTACCGTGGCGTCGAGATGCGCGCGATGTACAGCCAGCTGCTTCGCGCGCTGCACCACGTGCTCGGCGTCGACTACTACTTCATGACGCCCTACGGCATGGGCGAAGGCAACGACGAGGCGATCCGCAGCGGCGCCTTCTGGTTCTATCGCAAGCTCGGCTTCCGCCCCGACAGGCCGGAGGTGGAGGCCATCGCGCGCCGCGAGGAGGCGCGCATGCAGCGCGAGCCGGGCTATCGCTCGGGCATGCGCGTGCTGCGCCAGCTCTCGCACACCGGCATCTCGCTCGACCTGTCCGGCGGCGCGCGCGCGCCGATCGACTTCGGCGCCCTCGGCGTGGCGCAGTCGCGTTACGTCGCCGAGCGCTTCGATGGCGATCGCAGCGCCGCCGAGCAGCACGGCGCACACGTGGCGCGGCGCGCGCTGGGCCTCGACGTGCGCATCGATCCCAGCGACGACGAGCACGCGCCCTTCATCGCGCTCTCGACGGTGCTTTCGATGATCGCGCGCGAGCTCGAACGCTGGAGCGACGCCGAGCGGCGCGCGCTGCGCCGCGTCGTCGAGGCCAAGTGCGGCCGCTCGGAGGTGGCCGCCGCCACGCGCAGCAAAGCGCACGCGCGGCTATGCGACTTGCTCTACCGCGTCTCGCACGCCGAGCGCGCGCGCATGGAGGTCGAGGCGTGAACGACAAGCCCCCGCTCTACGCCGGCTTTATTGGCACCTGGGTGTTGATCCCGGAGAGCTGCCAGTACGAGCAAGGCCCGCCGCCGCGCAGCGGGACGTATCGCATCGAGGCGAGCGACGACGACCAGCTCGACTTCTTCATGGACTGGATCGACCACGAGGGCAGCGCGCGCAGCGCCTCGTTCGGCGGCAAGGCCGACGGCAGCCGCGTGCCGTTCCCCGGCGGCGAGCTCGCCGACGCTTTCAGCATCGAGCCCGTCTCGCCGCGCGAGCTCAACTCGCGCGCGTTCTACCGCGGCGTCGAACGCATGGTCGCGCAGCGGCAGCTCGACGAGCACGGCGTGGCGATGCGCGTGACGCAGCTGGTGCGGCTGCCTGGCGGCGAGTCGCTCGCCAACGTCAGCATCTATCGCAAAAAACCTCTGCCCTCGTAGCCGCTCGTTGTAGCGTAGGAGCCTATGCTGCGCCGAGCGCTATGGGTCGCGTCCGTAATCGTCGTCGGCGCCAGCAGCAGCGGCTGCTCGAGCACGCCCAAGGTCAGCGGCGAGCGGCTGGTGATCTTCCCGCCGCGTGTCCGCGCGCGGCTGTCGCGGCGCGACGCGCGCGCGCTCTACGATCACGCCACGCAGCTTCTGTCGACGCGCGGCAGCTACAAGGTCGTCGACGCGCGCGCCGTGCAAAAGACCATGCGCCGGCGCGGCCGCTGCACGAGCTTCAAGTGCCAGGCCCGCGAGGCGCCCAAGCGCTTCGGCGCGGGCAGCTCGGTGGCGCTCTCTCTGACGCGGGAGGGCAGCTCCTGCCGCGTCGGCGCCGAGCTCTACGATCTGCCGCGCCGCGTGATGCTGGCCAACGTCTTCAAGCGCAGCCAGTGCAAGGTCGACGCGCTGCGCGAGGCGCTCGACTACGTCATGTGCCGCCTCGCCGAAGTGCCGCCCGAGCCCGAAGACAAGAAGATGGCGGCCAAGCCGGCGGCCAGAGAGATCGGCAGCAAGCGCGACAAGCGGCGCAAGAAGAAGACCAAGAAGCGTCGCCGCCGCCGCGTGCGCAAGAAGCACAAGAAGCTCAAACGCGCCAAGCCGCAGGAGATCACCGACGGCAGCACGCCCGGCTGTATCGCCGCCGGCAGCTACCTATGGGCAGACCGCGAGTTCGAGGCTTTCGGCAAGCAGGCCTTCCGCGGCCGCCCCGCGCGCGCCGAGCAGCGCAGCGCCGAGCGGCTGCTCGCGCTCAAGAGCCTCTACGACGGCTACGCGAGCTCGCCGGTCAAGGCCGTGCAGGTCGCCGCGCTGTGTCGCCAGGGCATGCTCTACGACGTCTACGCCGATCGCCTCGCCAAGGGCGAGATCGGCCGCTGGCGCCCCAGCGCCTACAAGCAGGGCCGCCCCTCGCTCGAGCAGCGCGCCGCGTCCTTTCGCAAGCACGGCGCGCGCTACTACCAGCGCTGCGTGCAAAGGGCGCGCGACCTCGGCGTGACGCATCCGTTCGTCACGCACGCCAAGGCGCGACTGTCGGCGCTCGGTCAGCCGGCAGCGCCCACGAAGTAGGGCCTGCGCGGGTCCTAGGCTACGTCGCGTCGCCGAAGTGGCGCCGGTAGCTCTCGGGCAGCTCGTCGATGCCGAGCATCGACAGCACCGTGTCCTCGCGCACCGTGATGTACTGAAACTCGGCGATGGTGATCACGTCGCCGCCGTCGCTGCAAAGCTCGGTGCGGATGTCGAGCGTCTCGAGCGCCTTGCTGCTCGCGGGCGCCGCGCGCGCCGCGATGACCTGCGACGTCAACCGCAGCGGCTCGCCGATGGGCGCGGGGCGGCGATACTTGATGTCGGCCTTGCGCGTGAGCGGGATCAGCCGCTCGGCGGCGCGCAGGCCGATCACCTGCCAGCCGGCCATGCAGTCGAGCACGGTGAACTGCACGCCGCCGTGCACGATGCCGGGAAAACCGCCGTGGGTCGGCCGCGGCGCGTAGTGTCCGACGAGCCGCCCGTCGTGCTGCGCGTCGCGGTAAATGCGGATCTGCAGCCCGTCGGGGTTTTCAAGGCTGCAGCCGAAGCAGGTGTTTCCGGGCAGCATGACCTCGTTGAGCGCCTTCATCGCGCCGTCTCCTCGAGGCGCGCCAGGTCGCGCCACACCATGTCGTGAAAGTCCTGCATGGCGCCGTGGTCGAGATCGGCGTCGCGGCTGACCTCGAGGCGCCGCGTGTAACGCGCCTCGGCGCTCTCGGCGCCGAGCTCTGGGATCTCGGCGCTGCACTTGTCGGGCGTCTGCTCGCGCAGCCCCTTGCACTGGTAACAGATGCCGTCCTTGGAGACGAGGCCGCACAGCCCGTCGAAGCGCTGCTGCATGGTGGCGCGCGCCTCGCCGAGGTCGCGGCGCAGCTCCGACTCGCGCAGGCCGAGCGCTTTGGCCGCCTCGCGGTTCTTGTAGTCGAAGACGTCGCGCAGGATCAGCGCGGCGTGCTGCGCCGGCGGCAGCGAGCGGCTGACGCAGCTGAAGCAGAACGCGATGTGCTCGCGTGCGTCGAAGCGGTGTCCCGGCGAGCGAAAGATCGCCTGCAGCGCTTCGCGCCCCTCGGCGGTGCTGTGCAGCAGCTTGGCGATGTGCACCTGCGCGTCCCAGCGCCACTGTCGTTTTTCGCGCAGGTGGTTGAGCGCCAGGCGCGTGCCGATGCTCGTCAGCCAGCTCGAAAAGCGCGCCTCGCCGCGAAACGTCGACAGCTTCTCGAAGCCCTTGAGCAGTGTCTCCTGCGCCAGGTCGTCGGTGTCGTCGGGGCTGCCGACCAAGCGTCGCAGCACGGCGCGCAGCTTGGGCAGCGCGTCTTTCACGAGCACATCGAACGCGGCGCGCTCGCCGCGCTCGGCGCGTGTGACAAGCGCGCGTTCTTCGTCGGGAGACATCGCGGCGAGGCTAGCATGTCAGTCGGCAGGGAACTGCTCGAGCCACGCCAGCGCGTCCTGCTCGCGCGTGAACATGCGCGTGGGGCTGATCGGCTTGCTCAGCGGGATGAAGAGGTTGGCCATCATCGCGCCGAAGCGCGACTTGATGACCAGCGCCGCGGCGCGCTGCACGCTCGCCGCCTCGGGCGCGGCGTAGACCTTGCGCGCGTGCGACGTCATCTTGCCGACGTTGCGCATGTCGACGAGGATGCGCGTCTGCTTGCGGCCCAGCGAGTCGCGCAGCTTGGCCTGCGCGCTGATGTTGGTGCGCGCGTCGTCGGCGTCGTGCGCCACGGGCAGCATCTCGGCGAAGACGATCTCGTGGTCGCTGTCCCAGTAGATGCGCTGGGTCTTGGTCTGCTCGAAGAGGTCTCGTGGGCTCATGGCGTGTGTCCTTTCAAGAGGTCTGTCGGTAGGACACGGGGGCGCCGAGAACCTGCTAGCCAGCTGTTATCGCTAACATTTACATTTTCCCCGTTGACACCTGTCCAACATGTGACTAAAAGGTCACCTATGGACGACGTGGTCTTCCGCGCCCTCTCGGACCCCACCCGGCGGCGCATCCTCGATCTGCTGCGCGAGCGCCCGCGAACCACGGGCGAGCTCACCGAGCAGTTCGAGCAATCGCGCTTCGGCGTGATGAAGCACCTCGGTGTGCTCGAAGAGGCGCAGCTGATCACGGTCCGCCGCGAAGGCCGCCGCCGCTTCAACCACCTCAACGCGGTCCCGCTGCGCGAGATCTACGAGCGCTGGCTGGGCCGTTACCAGGAGTTCTGGTCAACCTCTCTGCTGCGCCTGCGCGACAGCCTCGGCAGCGCCGCGGAGCAACACACGGAGCATCCCATGAGCAGCTTTCATTCGTTCGAGATCAACCAGCAGATCGACTTCGACGCCAGCCCCGAGGCGGTTTGGAACGCGCTGACGAGCGACATCCACAACTGGTGGGCCTATCGCGTGGGCGACACGGCCGACGCCAAGGTCTCGCTCGACGCGCGCCTCGACGGCGTCTTCGAAGAGCGCTGGGGCGACGGCGACGGCGTGATCTGGGGCCGCGTGGTAGACGTGCGCCGCGGCAAGCGCCTGCGCCTCAAAGGCTCGCTCGGCATGAGCGGCGCCGGCAGCAACGACTACATGTACGAGCTCGAGGCCATCGGCGACAACAAGACGCGCCTGACGCTCACGCATCACGCCATCGGCTACAAGGACGCCGAGACGGCGCAGAACTACGAGAAGGGCTGGCAGGGCCTGTTCGCGCACCTCACCGCGTGGCTCGCCGACGGCACCGTCGCCGAGCCGATGCTCGCCGGCAAGGAGTAGCTCAGGGCGCGGCGCGCGCGTCGACGCAATAGAGGCCGCTCGCCGCCGCAGCGCCGAGGCGCACGCCGCGCGTGCACGTGGCGTGCGCCACCGGACAGCTCGGATCGACCGCGCTACATGCCGTGGCGCAGCCGCCGCCGAGCAGCGGCGCACCGCGCGCGATGCAGAAGTAGCCGTCGGGGCAGTCGGTGTCGACGCGGCAGCGGCGCCCGATGGCCGAGCCGTCGGGCGGCACGCAAGGCATGTTGCGCCGGCACTTCGTATTGATCTGGGGGCGCTCGCAGTTGCTGAGCGGATCGACCACGCGCCCCCAGCACTCGCCGAGCGTCGGCGGCACCTCGACGCTCTGCGGCTGGTCGACACAGCCGAACGTCACGCGCCGCGTCGCGCAAGACAGCTCGAAGGCCTCGATACAGATGCAGCGCCACGGCGCCACGCAGCGCGGCGAGGTCGGCCCACCCGTGGTGTCGGGGAAGGCGCCGCTGATGTGCTCGCCGCCGAAGTACAGATCGAAGCGCCCCCACAACGTCCAGGCGTTGGCGTCAGGCGCGCGGTTGAGCGTCAGCGTGCCCGCGTCGGCGCAGCGCGGGCTGCGGCTCGAGCACAACGTGCTGTCGAAGCGCTGCTGCTGACAGGCCCGCGCGCGGCCCGTGCGACCGTTGATCTCGATCTCCAGCACCCAGTGCTCGTTGGCCACCAGGCGCACGATCTGCGTGTCGTAGCTGGCGCGCTCGACGACCATCTCGGTCGCGGTACAGATCTGGTCATCGAAGCTCACGCGGCGACAGTCGTGACACTGCACCGAGACCTCGGCCTTCGGCAGCTTGCTGTCGATGACCACAGCGAGGTTGTGCTCGCGCTCGACGACCCATGGCCTGCCGCCATAGGCGCGCACGAAGCGCCGCGTGTACGACGGGTCGCTCGGGCAGCTGCTGCCGACGCAGGCGCAATCTTCGACCTCGAAGCGCGCGTGGTAGCCGCACGGGCGCCCGCCCTGCACCCACACGCAGCGCTGGCGCGAGCAGCGCGCGCGTGTCGGCTGGTCGCCGGGGCAGCGGATGAAGGCCGCGCCCTGCTCGCACCGCGCGACGTCGATGCAGTCCTCTTCGATGCCTCGAAGGTCTCCGCAGCGCGCCAGCGAGCAGGCCACGACCACGGCCGCGAGGGTCACGCCGAGGCGCATTGACTACGGGCCGATCACGTCGCTCGAACAGATCGCGACGCCGGGCGACTGCAGCGAGCAGCGTACGATCTGTGGCGGCGCGCGCAGCGACTCGCAGCCGCGCTCGGGCCAGGTGAAGTCGATGGTGCAGCTCTGGCGGCAGTCGGCGCGCCGCGGACAACCCGCGCTCTGGAACTTGGCGAGCAGATCCTTGAGCGGCAGCACGATCGCGTCGTCGGCGCTGGCGATGACCGTCGCGCAAGGACACTCGAGCGACGCGGCGTAGCAGCCCAAACACAGCGCGCCCGACGCGTCGTCGGAGGATCCCGCGTCGAGCGGCAGGCCAGCGTCGTCGGTGGGCGGCGGCGTGCAGGCCTTGGCCGCGAGCAACGCGGCGGCATATTGCTGCTCGAGCTGCGCGCAGATCGCCGGCGTGCCCGTGTCGCGCGGCAGCAGGCTGTCTACCGTGGCATCCGGCGCGGCGTCGGCAGGTGTGCGATCGCCGGCGCAAGCGACGCCGAGCGCGAAAACGAGAGCCACGAGCAGCAAACGAGCCATCGATACACGCTACCCGCGTGCGCTGCTATGGTCTAGCCCATGAGGCTCTACTGGGTGCGACACGGGCGGATGGACTTCGAAGAGTTCGATCTGCTGCACCTCGAGACGCTCTCGAGCCTCTACAACCAGGAGCGCGAGGCGCCGCTGTGCTCGCGCGGCAGGCTCGAAGCGCAGGCCGTCGCGCGCCACTTCGAGCGCGCCGCGCCGCTCGACGCCGTCTACAGCTCGCCGCTGCTGCGCGCGCGACAGACCGCCGAGGCGACGAGCTCGCTGCTCGGGCTCGAGCCGGTGCTCGTCGACGGCATCGGCGAGCTGCGCGCCGGGCGCCTGGCGCAGGCGTCGAAGACCGCGCGCACCGTCAACCTCGTGGCGCGCACCGCTGGCGTCGCCTCGCGCCGTCGCGTGCGGCTGACCAACGCCGCGCTGATGCCGATCTATTTTCGCAGCTGGTTCGCGCAAAAGACCATCGGCGGCGAAACCCGCGACGAGCTCGAGCAGCGCATCGCCGAGCTGTTCGAGCGGCTGCGTCGCGAGCACGGCCCCGACGCGCGCGTCGGCCTCTTCGCCCATGGCTATCTGATCTTCTACGTCGCCGCGTTCGTCTGCCGGCCGCGCCGCGAGCGCGTACGCGTCTTTCGACGGCCCTACATCGCCAACGGCTCGATCACCGAGATGCAGCTCGACGACGCCGGTCCGCCGCGGCTGCTTTCCTTCGCGCGCACCTCGCACCTCGGCCGCCCGATGCACGCCATCCTGCGCGCCTGAGAACGGAACCCACACAACGAGCGCGACAAGTTTCGCGCTCGCATGGCCACTGGTATGGCGATTGCGTCCTTTGCTCGTTGCAACGTCGCGACGTGCAAGGAGGCGGACTATGTCGAACCAGCGCATCATGGATTTGCTCGACAAGCAGCGCGTGCCGTATCTGCTGTTGAGCCACTCACCAGCGTATTCGGCACAACGCATCGCGCAGGCTGCCCACATTCCGGGCCGCCAGCTCGCCAAGACCGTGATGATGGACATCGATGGCGAGCTCGCGATGGTGGTGATCCCCGCTGACACGCGCTGTCGGCTGGCCAGGCTGGCCGAGGCGACCAACAGCGACGAAGTCAGGCTGGCGCAAGAGCACGACTTCGGACGCTACTTCCCAGACTGCGATCTGGGCGCGATCCCGCCCTTCGGATCGCTGTGGAACGTGCGGGTCTACGTCAGCCGTGCGCTGCTCGACGCCGACTACATCTCGTTTCCCGACGGCGACGTGCGCGAGATCATCACCATGGACACCGCGGACTACCTCGGGCTCGAGGAACCATGGGTGCTCGAGCCGTCAGTGCACACCTAGGCGCGGCGCCGCACGGGCGAACATGGTGTCCCGCGGCTTCGTGACGTTTCGAACCGCCAACGGCGCACGCCGCAGCCGATCCGGGTCAGTCTGTCCTCCCAGCGGGCGAAAGCTCCGCGGCCAGCGCGCTCGCTTCGCGATAGCGCTCGTCGCGGCGCTGTCGATCGCGGGCTGCGCCGCGAGCCACAGCCCCCCTGCGACGCTTCGCCAGCGCGGCGCCGCGAGCTTGACGGCTTACACTGACGCCCTCGCCGCACGCGTACAGCGTGCCGCCCGCACGGTGGTGGGCGTCACCGCGGTGCGCACCGTGCGCGCGCCGCCGGGCT
Organism: Myxococcales bacterium; assembly: GCA_020431405.1. Taxonomy (GTDB): domain Bacteria; phylum Myxococcota_A; class Polyangia; genus JAGQIK01. Next base: position 13,473 of record JAGQIK010000462.1, on the reverse strand, counting down.
CGCCGCTGTGGCACATGCTGCAGTCGCACGCCAACACGCCGCTGCCCGAGGTCACCCTCGAACGCCGCTTCACCACGCGCGGCTCTGGCGTGCTGCTCGCGCCGCGCGGAGCCGTGCTGACGACCTTCCGCCTGGTTCGGCAAGCCGACATGATCAGCGTGACGGTCGCCGATGGTCGGCGGCTGCGCGCGCGGCTCGTCGGCGTCGATCCAGCGAGCGACGTGGCGCTGCTGCGACTGCGCGGCGACACCAGCACGCTGCCCGTGGCGCGTGTCGGCGACGCGCAGCGCCTGCGCTTTGGCGTGCTCGTCTTCGCGCTCGGCCACAGTCCCAGCGACGGCCTACACGCGTCGATGGGCATCATCGCCGCGCGCGGAGCGTTCTCGCACACCGCGCCCGAATACGACGATCTGATCCGCGCCGACGTGGCGCTGCGACGCGGCGCCGCCGGCGGCGCGCTGATCAACGCCGCGGGCGAGGTGGTGGGCATCAACACCGCGCAGCTGCGACTCGGCGGCGGCGGCAAAGTCTCGCTGTCGTTGCCGGCGAACGTCTTCGCGCCGATCGTCAAGCGTCTCGCCGCCGCCGGCTCGCTGCGGCCGGGCTGGCTCGGCGTGTCGCTCCAGGCGCCCGACCCTGCGGTGCGCAAGCCGCTCGGCGGGTGGCCCTACGTCGGCGCGCAAGTGCGCTCGGTGGTGGCCGGCAGCCCCGCCGCGCGCGCGGGCCTGCGCGCTGGCGACATCGTGCTCACCGTCGACGGCCACGCGGCCGGCGGCAACAGCTGGTTGCGCGCCCGCATGATCGCGCGCGGACCCGGCGAGACCATCACGCTGTCGTTCGCCCGTCGCAACTGCGACGCTGCGGCCGCGCGCCTCGCCTCGTTGGTGCCGCGCGCGCCGTCTCCGCCCGAGGAGCCAAGTCGCGCGCTGGAGTGCACGCTGGCGCCGCACAAGATCAGCGTGCGCCTGGCGTCGCCGCCGCCGCCACCGCACGGCATCGCGCACCTCGCGCTGAGCGAGGGGCCGCTCGGCGGCGTGACGCTCGCGCAGGCGCCCGCGCGCATCGACGGCAAGACCGATGCGTCCTCGTCGCAGGGCGTCGCGCTGCGCATCGAGCGCGTCGTGCCGCTCAGCCCCGCGGCCAGCCGACAGCTCGCCGTGGGCGACATCATCGTCGCGCGCGACGGCGCACCCATCGCCTCGCTGGAGCGCTTCATCGCGCGCTATCGCCGCGAGCCGGGCCCGCTGGTGCTGACGGTGATGCGCGGGCGCAGGGTGCGCCTGCTGATCGGCGTGCAGTAGGGCTTCGCCACCTAGTCTCTGCCGCTGCCGGGGCGTAGACTCGCCGCATGACCATCGCACTGGTGATCACCTTCAGCGGCGCCGACCGCGCGGGCATCGTCGACGCCATCTCCACCTGCATCGCCGCCCACGAGGGCAACTGGGAGCAGAGCCGCTCGGTGCGTCTCGCCGGCTACTTCGCCGGCGTGATCCTCGCCACCGTGCCCAGCGATCGGACCGACGCGCTGTCGGGCGACCTGCGCGCCATCGAGGGCATCAGCATCGACATCGCGCGCGGCGACAGCGCCGCCAGCGGCGCCGACAAGCTCTACACGCTCGAGCTCGTCGGCACCGACCAGCCCGGCATCGTGCGCCAGATCTCGCGCGTGCTGGTCAGCCACGGCGCCAACATCCACGAGCTCGAGACCAACACCGAGAGCGCGCCGATGGATGGCGGCATGATCTTTCGCGCCATGGCGCGGCTGAGCTGCCCCGAGGGCCTAGAGATCGCCAAGCTGACGCGCGAGCTGGAAAAGCTCGCCGACGATCTGATGGTAGAGCTCAGCTTCGAGTGAGCGCGTCGAAGTCGCTGGCGGCATGGCGCTCGCGCAGCTGCTGGTCGGGACGGCCCCAGATGCGGTTGACGATGCGCCCGCGCTTGACCGCCGGACGCGCGTTGACGAGCTCGGCCCAGCGCACGACGTGCTCGTACGACGTCACGTCGAGAAACTCGGCCGCCTCGTAGAGCTTGCCGCGCACCAGCTGCCCGTACCACGGCCAGATCGCGATGTCGGCGATGCTGTAGCGCGCGCCGGCGATGAACTCGCGCTCGGCGAGCGCGCGATCGAGCACGTCGAGCTGGCGCTTGACCTCCATCGCGTAGCGGTCGATGGGGTAGCGCATCTTGCTCGGCGCGTAGGCGTAGAAGTGACCGAAGCCGCCGCCGAGGTAGGGCGCCGCGCCCATCTGCCACATCAGCCAGCTCAGCACCTCGGCGCGCTCGTGCGGCTCGCGCGGCAGCAGCTGGCCGTGCTTTTCGGCGAGGTACAAGAGGATCGCGCCGGACTCGAAGACGCGCGTCGGCTCGGGCGTCGAACGATCGAGCAGCGCCGGGATCTTCGAGTTGGGGTTGATCGCGACGAAGCCGCTGGAAAACTGCTCGCCGTCGTTGATGTTGACGATCCACGCGTCGTACTCGGCGCCCTGCTCGCCCAGCGCGAGCAGCTCCTCGAGCATGATCGTGACCTTCTGTCCGTTGGGCGTCGCCAGCGAGTACAGCTGCAGCGGGTGCTCGCCCACCGGCAGCGCCTTGTCGTGCGTTGGCCCGGCCACGGGGCGATTGATCTTGGCCCAGTTGCCGCCGCTTTCGCGGTCCCAGGTCCAGACCTTGGGCGGTGTGTAGTCTTGGTTGTCGCTCATGGTGCTCGAAGTCTTCCGCGGTCGATTGATGCGCTGCTCGGGGTGTGCTTAGCTGCTTGCCTATGTCTTACCGCATCCCGACGGTCATGCCGCTGCTGCTGCTGACGTTTTGTGCGCTGGGCTGCGGCGGCGACGATCTCAGCGGCCACTGGTGCGCCAAGCGCGTCACGCGGCCCGAGTCGTGCGATGCGCTGTATCTCGACGTCTCCGAAGACGATGAAGAGCTCAGCGGCCAGTTCTGCGAGAAGTACGGCAGCAACTGCAACCCGCTGATCAACGGCAAGGTCGAGGGCAGCATCGTCACGTTCTCCTACAACATCGGCAACACCGATCGCGCCGACGCCGATCTCGGCTGGAACCTCGAGAACACCGAGCTGTCGGGCACGCTCTACTCGACCCGCTGCGACTGCAAGATCCCGCTCTTTCTCTACCGCATCTGAGCTCCGCCCAGCCACCCTGCGCGTGACCACCCGTCGCGCCGCGGCGTATACGGACCCATGGCAACCGACCCCTCGCGCCGAGACTTTCTGATCTCCAGCATCGCGCTCGGCGCCGCGACCGCGGCGGCAGCCTGCCGCACCGCGCAGACGCCGCAGCCGCGCGCCCCACGCTTCGAGGTCGGCGCGCCCACGCGCACGGGCAGCGCGGCGATCGCCAGCAGCTGTCAGTTCTGCAACGCCTGCTGCGGCATCGACGTCTCGGTGCACGCCGGCCACGTGATGCGCATCGACGCCTTCGCCGACGATCCCGTGCAAGCGGGGCAGCTCTGCGTCAAGGCGGCGATGATGAACGAGATCTACAGCAGTCGTCATCGCCTCGAGCGGCCGCTCAAGCGCGTCGGCGGCGACAAGGGCAGCGCCGCGAGCCGCTTCGCGCCGGTGACGTGGGACGAGGCCTTCGACACCATCGCCAAGAAGTGGCTCGCCCTGCGCGACGGCGGCCGCGCGCACGCCATCGCCAGCCGCACCACCGGGCGCATGTTGCGCGGCGTCGACGCGCTGATCGGGCGCGTCTTCGCGATGCTCGGCAGCCCCAACAACATGGACGTCGGACCGGTGTGCAACGACGCCGGCGGCAACGCGCTGGCGACGACCTTCGGCCTCGGTGCGTTCACCAACGGCTACGGCCGCGACGAAGCGCTCGGCCAGGACGACCTCGCGGCGAGCCGCTTCTTTCTGTTTCTCGGCACCAACCAGGCCGAGACGCACCCGGTGACCTTCGCGCACCTCTTGCGCGGGCGACAAAAGACCAAGGCCAAGCTCGTCGTCGTCGATCCACGACACACCGCCACCGCGGCGCAGGCCGATCGCTGGCTCGCCATCCGCCCGCACACCGACATGGCGCTGGCGCTCGGGATGCTCTCGCACATCATCGAGCACGGGCTCTACGACAAAGCGTTCGTCGCGCGCTGGGTGCTCGGCTTCGACGCGCTGCGCGCGCATCTGAGCAAACACGGCTACACGACGGCGTGGGCGGCGAAGATGACGGATCTGCCCGAGGCCGAGATCCGCGCCCTCGCCGAGGGCTACGCACGCGCCAAGCCCGCGGCGATCTTCTGCAACGCCGGCATCTCGCATCAGCTCGGCGCGTTCGACACCTACCGCGCGCTGGCGATGCTCGCCGCGATCACCGGCAACATCGGCGTACCCGGCGGCGGCTGCAACTTCATGCACAACACCTGGCCGGGTCCGCTGTCGCTGCCGGCGGTGAAGGCCAAGCTGCCGGCGCGGCGCGGCTCGCTGCCGGTGGGCCCCGACCGCATGGCACACGCGATCCTCGCCGGCGAGCCGTACCCGCTGTCGGCGCTGATCACCGTCGGCAACCCGCTGCTGTCATCGGCCAACAGCAAGCGCGTCGCCGAGGCCTTCCGCAAGCTCGACTTCTACGTCTACACCGGCCTGTTCATGGAAGAGGCCGCGCGCTACGCCGACATCATCTTGCCGGCGGTGAGCGGGCTCGAGACGCGCGGCGTGTACATGCGCCGCGACGATCGCGCCGTGCGCTGGCAAGAACGCGCCGTCGCGCCGGTGGGCGAGGCCAAGACCGATCACGAGATCTGGCTCGGGCTGGTGCGTGCGCTCGCGCGCAACGACAACAAGCGCGGCGCCGCCTACTGGAACGACGCCTTCCCCGCGGCGTGGCAAGACTACGCCACGCTGTGGGACACCTTCTGCAAGCACACGCCCGCGATGGGCGGCATGACCGTGGCGCGGCTCAAAGCGCGGCGCGAGCCGCTGCGCTGGCCTTGCCCGAGCGCCGAGCATCCGGGCGCCGGCGTGCTCTACGCCGATCACGAAAGCTGGCGCGCGTGCAGCCGGGCGCTCGCGCCCGAAGGCAAGGGCAAGCGCTTTCTCACGGCGAGCGGCAAGGTCGAGCTCTACACGGCGGGGCTCGAAAAGAAGCTCGCCGCCGTGGGCCTCGGCGCGCTGCCGCGCTACTACACGCACCCCGAAGCGCACGGCGGCGGCCCCACGCGCGCGCTCGGCAAGCTCGTGGCGGCGCCGCTTCACCCGGGCGCCGTCACGCCACACGTGACGCTCGACAAGGCGCAAGACGCGGCGCTCGCGCGCGCCTACCCGCTGATCGGCCTCACCGGCCGCCCGGGCGTGACGCACTTCGCCAGCATCACGCACTGGACCAGCAGCGGTAAGAGCAAGGCGGGGCTGCGTCTGATCCAGATCCACCCACGCGCCGCGCGCGCGGCGAAGATCAAAAACGGCGCGAGCATGGTGGTGGAGAGCCCGCGCGGCGCGGTGCGCGGAACGGCGCTTTACTGGGCCAAGATGCGCGAGGACACGATCTTCGTGCCGCAGGGCTATGGGGACGCGCAGGTCGTCGCCGACGAGCAGCGCGTGCCGCGCTACGCAGCGGCCAACGCGCTGGTCAGCGACGATGCGTTCGACGTGGTCTCAGGGCAGCAGGCCTACAAGTGCTTCGCCTGCCGCGTGCGGCCGGCCTGATGGCCTACCAGTCGCGCTCCTCCTCCTCGTCGTATCCACCGTCGTCGTCGTACTCTTCTTCTTCCTCGTAGTCGTCCACGCCGTCGTCGTAGACGACGTCATCGACCACCACGTGGTCGACCACCACCGGACCATCGTCGATCACGACGACGGCAGGACCATCGTCGACGATCACGGTGCCACCGCCGCGGGTCATGGCGATGATGATCGCGACGACGACGATTGCTCCGATTGCGACACCGATCCAGATCATCACAGTGCTCCTCGAAGAGGGTGTGTGTTGCTGAGAATGTCGCGCGTCCGGTGGTCGCTCGCCAGTGACAATCGACGCGCCGCTGCGCTTATTTTTGCGGCGTGACGCAGCGTAGACAGAGCGCGTCGTAGTCGGAGGTGCAACCTCCGTCGACCTCGATCGCGGCGCACGTTTCGAAGCGCGCGCGCCCCGACGAGAGCGCGGCGAGCACGCAGGCGCTCACCGCGCCGGGTGCAGGCGCGTCGGTGCCGGCGTACTGGTCGGCGAAGCCGCACGCCTCGGCGCCCTCGCCGGCGCGCTCGGCGAGCAGCCGTTGCCGGTCGTCGAAGGCGTCACAGGTCGCCGTCGCAGCGAGCGCCAGCGCGAGCAGCGCCAGCCGCGTGCCGTGGCCCAAGCGAGACCGCGGCCGTGCTGGCGGATCCGCCTGCCAGCGGACCCACCTGGCGGTGACTTCGAGGCCTTATATTCCAGCAGCTTAGACTCCGGCTATGGCGGAATGCTGCTTGCAGCCGATGGTGCCGTGCGCCCTGTTTTGGTTGCCATCCTGCTGCTCGCCTCGCCGGCGTGGGCGCAAAAGCCCGCCCCGCGCCGCGTGGCGCTCGAGCGCGTGGTGCAGCTGCTGCAATCGCGCGCCGGCCACGAGATCGCCCAGCGCGCGTTGGTGCAGGCCCGGGCCGCGCACGGCGCGGGCAAGGCGAGCCCCTTCGAGCAGCGCCTGCTGCGCGACGCCTGGCGCCTGCAGCACCTCGACCGTCACCGCCAGCGCCTCGTCGACCCGCGCGGCAAGCGCGGCTGGCAGCGCTTCAACCGCCGCGGCCTGCACGAGCACCGCGCGGCCACCAGCCTGCTCAACAGCCTCGGCGCCGCCGTCGTGCTCGAGCGCGAGGCGTACCACCCGCAGCCCGTGCGCGGACCCGAGCGCAAGGTCGCCTACCTCGACCTCGACCGCGTGCAGAAGCGCTATGGCAAGGGTGCCGCGGCGCTGGTCGAAGCACTCCTCGGCACCGACAAGCTCGGCGACAAGGGGGGCAGCGGCGCGGGCGAGTCGATCAGCTGGTGGACCGGGCTCAACGGCGTCGACCCGAAGATCGCGCGCGCGCTGTCCGACCCGGCCTCGCTCAAGCCGCACATGCCCGCCATCGGCTGGGCCGTCAAACGCTTCGGCAGCCTCGAGGGCAAGCTCAAGGGCGCGCTGGTGCGCTGGCCGCTGCGCGGCAACACCCTCGGGCTGCTCGGCGACACGGGCCTGCCGCTGTCGAACACCGTGGTGTGGGGCGACAAGGATCACTTCACCGATCCGCGCGTGGCCGTCGCCGCGCGCGCGCTCGACCGCAAGCTCGGCCTGCGTGGCGCGCCGGCGCACGAAGACCATCGCTTCATCGAGCGCTGGATCCGCGGCAACCTGCGCAAGCTGACGGCCGCCGAGAAGCGCTCGACGCGGCCGCTGTTTCTCATCTCCGACGACGGCGGCCACCTCGTCGAGGCGGTGGCCGACGTGCTCTCCAAGCACCCCGACCTGCTGCGCTACGCGCACCTGTTCGCCGGCGTGGAGCAGACCAGCAGCGGCTCGGATCGCCTCGCCAAAAAGAAGCTGCCCTTCAAGGTCATCAGCTGGGCGCGCAGCGAGGGCAAGACCTACTCGGGCGGCCTGATGTGGAGCTACGCCGTCGTCTCGCAGGCCGCGCGCAACATGCAGCGCCTGGCGCGCCAGGGCGTGCACTTCGGCCGCGACAAGGCGGTGGTGCTCGGCGCGGGCGCCATGGGCCGCGCCGCGACGCAGTGGCTGCGCTACCTCGGCTTCAAGCGCATCGAGCTGTGGGACAAGGACCCGGCGCTGCGCAAGCAGTACAAGCTGCGCGACGACAAGATCGAAGTGCTCGCCGACGCCGACCTGGTGCTCTCGTTCACCTCGGGCAACCGCTCGCTAGGCAAGGAGACGCTCGAGGCCTACGTCGCGCGCGGCAAGAAGCCCAAGAGCCAGCTGTGGGTCAACGGCGGCTCGCCCACCGAGATCGGCAAGCTGTCGGCCAAGCGGCTGCGCCCGCGCGGGCTGCGCACCGATCGCGCCGGCACGCTCTCGGCGCTGTGGGACGGCGGCAAGCGCGTGACCATCGGCCGGCGCAGCGACGGCCCCGACCTCGATCGCTTCGTCGAGCACAAAGGCTGGCGCGTGGTCTCGCTGCGCGACGGGCGCGTGGCCAACGGCCAGTCGACCATCGGCGGCGTACGCCACAGCCTCTTCGAGCGCAGCGGCGCGATGTTCTATGGCAACCAGCCGCTCGACCGGCGCGTCAACGACCCGGTGACGGGCTACGCGATCCAGTTCGAGCTGGCGATGATGCACCTGTCGCACCTTCACGCGCTCGGCCTGAGCAGCGAAGGCGGCGCGCGCGCGGTGGCGGGCAACGCCAACCTGCTGGCGCTGCCGGCCGGCCCGGGCAGCCGCCAGCAAGAGATGGTTCACGCCGCCATGTCGCTCGGCACCAACCTGATGATCGCCGAGCAGACCAACGCCAAGGGGCACTTCTTCATCTGGTGACTAGGGACGCAGACAGGAGGGCGCGATGCAGCGACACGAGGTGCTGGACTTCTGGTTCGGCTCGCCACGACCCGAGACCCCCGAGGAGATCCGACGCCACGCGACCAACGTCTGGCGAGCCGGCGCGAGCATCGACGATGCGGTTCGCGAGCGCTTCGGCGCCGCGTTCGAGCAAGCCGTCGACGGCGCGCTCGATCACTGGTGCGAGACGCTGCAGGGAAAGCTGGCGCTGCTGATCCTGCTCGACCAGTTCTCGCGCCACATCCATCGCGACACCGAAGCGCAGTATCGCGGCGACGCCAAGGCGCTGCAGCTGGCGCGCGAGCTTCATGACGGCGACGAGCACGAGCAGCTGACTTTCATGGAGCGCGCCTGGGCGATGATGCCGTTCGCGCACCACGAGTCCATCGACAGCGCGCGGCGCGCCATCGAGATCGCCGACGCGCTCAAGGCGGCCGCCCCGCCGCACCTCGAGGCCTTCGCCGACATCGGCTGCCAGCAGTCACGGCGCGCCCTCGCTATTTTCGAGCGCTTCGGCCGCTACCCGCATCGCAACGCGATCTTGGGGCGCCAGTCGACCGCCGAGGAGGAGGCGTTTTTGCGCGACTACCGTCACGGTCCGACGGCCGCGGTGCTCGAGAAGGCGGGCATCGAGCGCTGAGCAGCAGCGATGGCACGCGCCGGGGTAGTATCGGCGCGTGACCAATCCGATCGAGCTTGTGCGATCGCTCGCGCGCGGTGGCGCGACGGTGGCGACGACGCTGTCGTTGTGGGCCTGTCTCGACGCACAGACGGCGCTCAGCGGCGAGGCGCAGCACGACCGGCTGCGCCACGACTGGGTGCATCGCTGGGCGCGCGCGCTGCTGCGCATCCTCGCCGTTCGGCTCGAGGCCGAGGGCCCGCACGTCGGCGCGGGCGGCGCCTACCCCGGCCGAGCGGCGAACGGCGCGAGCGGCCGGCTGTTCGTGATGAACCACCGCTCGGCGATCGACATCCTCGTCACCTTCGCCGTCACCGAGGCGGCGCTGGTCAGTCGTCACGATCTCGCGAGCTGGCCGGTGATCGGCAGCGGCGCGCGCCGGCTGGGCACGCTGTTCGTCGACCGCGAGTCCATGCGCAGCGGCGCCGCGGTGCTCGAGCTGATCACGCGCGGCCTCGCGCAGGGACGCGGCGTGGCGATCTATCCCGAGGGCACGGCCTATCCGGGCGACGAGGTGCACGCCTTCAAGCCCGGCAGCTTCCGCGCCGCCAAACGCGCGGGCGCCGAGATCATCCCGCTGGGCATCGCTTACGACGACGAGGCGGCCTACTACGGTGACGAGTCTTTCGGCGCGCACGTCGCACGCCTCGCCGCGCTGCCCGAGCTGCGCGTCGCGCTCGTCGCGGGCGAGCCGCTGCAGGTGGGCGAGCGCTCGCCGCTCGAGGTCGCCGAGGCCGCGCGCGTGGTGGTGCAGAGCCTCGTCGAGCGGGCGCGGCGGCGCTTGTAGCATCTTTGCAACGCCTGGCGGGAAGGCCGTGCCGGGGATCTCGTATCTACCGCCACAACACACCGCTAGGAGACGGGTCGAGATGCGAAAACTCTGGATTGCACTGGCGATTACCTGTGGCGTGCTCTTCTTGGGCGGCGCCACCTTCGGCAGCTGGAGCTACTACCGGCTCAACAAGTCGAAGCGCATCTGGGACCGCCCGAGCCCGAGCTATTCGCGCTACGGCCGCTACGGCCGCTCGACCTACGGCAGCCGCTTCGCCGCGCTGATCGGGATGCGCTTCATCGAGCGCTGGAAGCAGCGCACGACGGTCGGCTTCAGCGTGGCCGGCGCCGGCCTGGCGCTCGGCGTGCTATTCACCGTGCTCGCCGCGCGCGGCAGGCGCCAGAGCACCACCGTCAACCCGGCGATGGCTCAGCACCCGGGCGCCGCGATGTCGCCGCCGCAGCCGCAGCATCAGCAGCACGGGCAGCAGGCGCAAGCGTTCGCGCAGCCCGGCGCCTTCGTGCAGCCCGGCACGCCGCAGGGCTTCGCGCCGCCGAGCGCGCCGCCTGCGCCCTACGGCCAGCCCAACGGCGCGCCGCCGCAGGGCGGCCCGCGCTAGACGCTCGCTGCGCGGCTACTGCGTACAGCGATAGCGGTTGGACGTCAGCCGCGCGTAGCCGCCGGAGCGACTGAGGACGCTGGTCACCAAGCCCGCGCCGTTGCGCAGCGTCTCGGTTGACGAGCTGATGTTGCCTTCGGTGTCGGTTCTCGCCGCCAAGGTCTCGCGGCCCGCGCTGTCGAAACGCCAGATCTGACGCTCCTGACTCGACGCGTCCCACTGCCGCGAGACTTCGTGCACCTTGCCGTCGGCCGCGTAGCTGATCGCCAGCTGCGTCGAGCGCGTGCTGTCGCCGGTGGGCGTCGTCTCGCGCTCGCCGACGAGGCGATCGCCCGCGAAGGTGCGCGAGACCGTGCTCAGCACCTGCGGCGCGCCGACCGTGCGCGCGCCATCGATGGCGAGCGGATCGTGGGTGAACGATCGGCCCTCGTCCTGCTGCAGCGCGATCTCGTGGGCGACGGCCCGCCCGGCGCTGTCGCGGCGCCAGCTGTGGCGCTCGAGCAGGAGCTCGCCGTGATAGAGCTCGCGGCGCAGCAGCCGCCCGGCGCCGTCGCGCACGAAGCGCAGCGTGCGCTTGACGTCCTGCAGTGGATCGCCGATGCGCACCGTCGCGCTGTCTTCGACGAGCTGACCGGCGCTGTCGAAGCGCCGCGCGCGCCGGTGCACGAGCGTGCCGGCGTCGGCGCTGTCGTGCTCCACGCGCTCGCTGACCATGCGCCCGCGCGCGTCGTAGTCGATCGTCGCCGATCGCGTGCCCGGCTGGCGCACCGCCACCAGCCATGAACGTCCGGCGCCGAAGTGGCCCTGCCACACCGGCGGCGCACCGTAGTAGTAGCCGTAGCCGTAGTAGCCGTAGTAGCTGTAGTAGCCGTAGTAGCTGTACGGCCCGTAGGCGGCGGCAAAGGCGTTGGCCGCGGCGATGGTGCTCAGCGGCTGTGGCTCGGTGCGCGAGAAGCCGAGCTCGTAGTCCGGCTCGTCGTAGCTGTCGCCCATGGCGAAGCTCAGCGCGCGGCAGCTGCCGTCGCTGCCGGGCCGCGCGTGGTCGCGGTAGTAGCTATAAGCGTACCCGTAGCTGGCGAGCTGCTCGAGGCCTTCGTAGTTGTCGAGCCCGGCGCCATAGTAGCTATCGCCCGACTGCCACACCGTGCGTTGGCGCAGCGTCGCGCCCTCTGCCCACTGCCAGCGATAGCGCGCGACGACCTTGCCGTCGCCCTCGCGCACGATCTCGAGCGGTCGCCGCTCGGCGTCGTAGCGATAGGTCGAGCGGTAGCGCGGATGGGGCGACGTGTTGGCGTCGCTGTCGTAGCGCGACTCGACCAGCAGCCCGCGCTCGTCGTAGCGCCAGGTGAAGCGCTGGATGCTGCTGCGCGCCGGCGACGTCGCGGTGGCGGTCGACGTCGACGATTGCGTGCGCGAGACGAGGTGCCCCGCGCTGTCGAAGCGCTGCTCGAAGCGCGTCACGGTGGTGATCGGGTTTTTGCCCGCGCGCCGGTAGGTCTGCTCTTCGAGCACGAGGTGCCCCGCGCTGTCGTAGGCGTAGCGATAGGACATGCGCACGGTCTTGCCGTCCGTGTCGTAGCTGTCGTGGCGCGCGAGGCGGCCGGCAGCGTCGACCTCGAAGCTGGCCGAGACGCGCGACGTGCCGTCGCTCGAGACGTAGCTCACAACCGTGCGCGAGCCGTCGCGGTCGTAGCGCCACGCCCGTCGCACGGTGCCGCTGGTCAAATCGCGCTCGATGGTCTCGTCGAGCGTGCACGCGCCGGGCAGCATGTTGTCGCCGACAGGCGCCGAGCGACGGTGCTCGACGGCGCGCGGCAGACAGATCGGCGTGCTGCCCTGTGGCAAGGCGCCGCCACCGGACGCGCTGCCAGCACCTGTGCCGGCGCCGCTGCCCGGATCCGAGCTCAGCGACGGCGCGACGACGCGGCCGCAGCCAAAGACCAACAGCCCCGCCAACAGCAATGCGTATCGCAGCATCAAAGACCTCCCCAGCAGTGGATGTCTTCACGCTACGCAGGCACGTTAGTATTGTCTGTCGATATTGTATTTACTAGATAGTAAAGGATTACGATATCGCGGGTCAGCGCTTGCCGGCCGCGACGATGCGCCGCAGCGCCTCGAGGGTCTGCGGCTTGGCGCGCACCGACAGCCGCGTGCCGCGCTCGTCGTGTACCTCGGCGGTGACGCGGCAGGCCTCGTGGATCTCGTGCACCAGGCGCTGGCGCACGTAGGGCACGAACAGCTCGCCGCCGACCATGTCGCGCTCGAAGAAGGCGACGATGCGCGCGTGCAGCGCGCTGACGTCGGCGGGGCTGAGCGCCGACATCACGATCGCGTCAGGATAGCGCGCGAGGTAGTCGTCGCGCTCGGCGGCGTCGAGCCGGTCGGCCTTGTTGAACACGAGCAGCGTCTCGCCGATCTCGTCGGGCACATCGTCGAAGAGCTCGGCGATCACCGCGCGCGTGACCTCGAGCTGCGCTGGCCACTCGGGATCCGAGACGTCGATGACGTGCAGCAGCAGCGCCGCCTCGCGCACCTCCTCGAGCGTCGAGCGAAACGACGCCACCAGGTCGTGCGGCAGCTTCTTGATGAAGCCGACGGTGTCCGAGACGAGCACGCGCGGCTTGATCGGCGGATGCAGCTGCCGCACCGTCGTGTCGAGCGTGGCGAAGAGCTGGTCTTTGACCAACACCTCGCTGTTGGTGAGCCGCCGCATGAGCGACGACTTGCCCGCGTTGGTGTAGCCCACCAGCGCGACAGTGACGTGGTCGGTGCGGCGCGCGCGGCGCGTGCTGGCCTCGCGCTGCACGATGACGAGGCGCTGCTCGAGCTCGGCGATGCGGTCGCGCACGCGCCGGCGATCGAGCTCGAGCGCCGACTCGCCGGCGCCCTTGCCGCCGATGCCGCCCGCGGCCCCGCGCTGCCGGTCGC
>JAGQIK010000461.1 GCA_020431405.1 Myxococcales bacterium | reverse complement strand
CGTCGCGCGTCGTCGTCGATCAGCGCGGCGAGCGCCTCGAGCAGCCGCGCGCCGTCCAGCGCGTCCTGGCGCACCATCTGCGCGGCGCCCGCGTCGACCAGCGCGCGCGCGTTGGCGCTCTGGTGATCGTCGGCGGCGTAGGGGTAGGGCACCAGCAGCGCGGGCAGCCCCGCCACGCTGATCTCGGCGATGGTGGTCGCGCCGGCGCGCCCGAGCAGCACGTCGGCGCCGAGATAGGCCGCCACCATGTCGTCGATGAAGGCGTGCACGCGCACGCGCTCGGCGGCGCCGTGGGCCGCGTGACGCTCGCGCACCCACGGCGCGTCGGTTTCGCCGCACTGGTGCACCAGCCGCAGGCGCGGCCGCTTGGCCAAAAGCTCGGGGGCGATCTCGCACACCAGCTCGTTGATGCGGCGCGCGCCCTGACTGCCGCCCACCACCAGCAGCGTGGTGCTGTCGCGCCGCGTCGCAGCGGCCGCGTCGGCGGCGGCGGCGCGCGCTCGCAGCGCGGCGAGCAACGCCGGGCGCACCGGGTTGCCGAGATACACGGTGCGCTCGGGGCGCGGAAAGTAGCGCCCCGTCTCGGCGAAGCTGACCACCACGCGCTCGGCGAGGCGCGACAGCACGCGGTTGGTGAAGCCGGGGATGGCGTTCTGCTCGAGCAGCACCATCGGGCGCCCCGTGAAGCGTGCGGCCAGCGCCACGGGCGCCGAAGCGTAGCCACCCACGCCGACGATCACGTCGGGGGCGAAGCGGCGCACGATGCCGGCGGCGCGCGCGACGGCCGGCGCCAGCCCCGCCAGCGTGCGCGCGCGGGCCAGCCAGGCGGCGCCCTTGAGCTTGCCCACGCGCAAGAGATCGATCTGAAAGCCGTGCTGCGGCACCAGCCGCGCTTCGAGCCCGCCCTCGGCGCCGACGAAGCGCACCGCGCTCTCGGGCGCTTCGTCGCGCAGCTGCTCGGCGACGGCGAGCGCCGGCATGACGTGCCCGCCGGTGCCGCCGCCCGCGATCAGCAGCCTCAGCGCGCCATCGCTCGCGGCCATCGGCTCAGGCGTCGGCGCCGTCGGCGCCCGCCACCAACACGCGGCGCACCTTGCGCTTGTTGTTGGTCTCGCTGTCGCGCCGCGCGCGCGTGGCCACGGCTGGCACGGGCGCCGGCTTGCGCATGCTGATGTTGAGCAGCACGCCGACGCAGAAGCTGCTCGCCACCAGCGCCGTGCCGCCGTAGCTGACCAGCGGCAGCGTGATGCCCTTGGTCGGCACCAGGCCGAGCACCACGGCCATGTGCAGCAGGGCCTGCAGGCCGAACATGGTCGTCAGGCCGTACGCCAAGTAGGTGCCAAAGAGCTCGCGCGCGCCGTGCGCCGCGCGCAGCCCGCGCAGCACGAGCAGTCCGTAGACGCCGACCACCGCGACTAGCCCGACCAGACCGAGCTCTTCGCCGATGATGGCGAAGATGAAGTCGGTGTGCGCTGCCGGCAGAAAGAACAGCTTCTGGCGACCGTCGCCGAGGCCGAGACCGCTGACGCCGCCCGAGCCGACGGTGATCAGCGACTCGGCCATCTGATAGCCCGCGTCGCGGCGGTGCGCCCATGGATCGAGGAAGGCGAGCAGGCGCCGCAGCCGCCAGGGTGTGCCGACGATCTGCTGGTAGGCGAGCGGCGTCGCCGCGAGCGCGGCGAGCAGCACGTAGCTCAGCTTGGTGCCGGCCACCAGCAGCAGCAGCATCGTCACCGACATCAGGATCGCGGCGCTGCCGAGATCGGGCTGTCTGAGCACCAGCGCGGAGACCAAGCTGGCGACGATCAGGTGCGGCAGAAAGCCGATCGAGAAGGTGCGCATCTCGCTGCGCTTCTTCGCCAGCGAGTAGGCCAGATAGACCACCAGCGCGAACTTGGCGGCCTCGGACGGCTGAAACGACACGCCGGCGATGCGAAACCAGCGCACGGCGCCGTCGACGCGCGTGCCGAGCCCCGGGATCATCAGCATCACCAGCAGGGCTGTCACGCCGAGCAGCAGCGGATAGGTGAAGCGCTGGTAGAGGCGGTAGTCGATGCGCGCGCCGATGTAGAGCGCGACGAGCCCGACGCAGGCGTAGACCAGGTCGCGCTTGAAGAAGAACATCGAGTCTTTGTAGCGCGAGGCGGCGAACACGGCGCTCGAGCTGTAGACCATCACCACGCCGAGGCCGATCAGCGACAGCGCCGCGGCGAGCAGCAACAGGTCCATCGAGCGCGGCGGCAGCTCGGAGGGCAGCGGGCGCGCCTTGTGCGCCTCGCGCACGCTGGCACTGGTGCTGGCGTCACCTTGGGTGCGCGCCGCGAGCTTGGCTTTGACGCGCTCGCGCTTGCGCTCGCGCCGCGCCTCGGCGCGCTTGGCGAGCCGCTGGCGAAGCGGTCCCAGCGTGCGCTCGAAGACCTGTCCGAGCCGCTTGCTCAAGCCGGACGAGCGGCGGCGACGGTTCTTGGGAGGCACGTCTTCACACTGCGACGAGGTCGCGCGCTGGGCAAATTCTTTGGCCGCGGAGCGGTCGTCCGCGGCGAATTTCTTTGGCCGCGGAGCAGTCGTCCGCGGCGAATTTTTCGGCGCGTTGTCGCAGGTGTCGAATCGTGCACACCCGAGCGTGCCGTGGCGATACGCGCTGCCACACGATATCGCCGCTCTGGCCGCGGCATGGGGTTTGCTCGTGGAGCGCGCACCGTCCGAGCAACCGCGATCGCGCTGGCAGTTCAGATGTAGTGCGTGGCGCCGAGGAGAGAACGATGAGGATGCTATTGCTCGCAGCTGTCTGTGTCGTGGCCAGCGCATGTGGCGCGGGCGAGCCACCGACCATCTCGCAGCTGTCATTGCCGCAGCAGGCGGTGACGCTCGGCCAGCAGGCCAACGGGGCGCTGCAGGTCAGCGATCCCGATGGGCTCGGCGGCATGCGCCTACGGCTGACGTTCAGCGGGCCCGCCACCACCGCGACGGACGTGGCCGTGCAAGGCGCGAGCGACGCGATCACCGAAGCACAGGTGCCGTTTGTCTTCGGGCTGCTCGGCAGCGCGCCGGTCGGCACGTACACGCTCGAGGTGGTAGCCATCGACGGCGACGACAACACGAGCAACGCGCTGTCGGGCACCGTCGAGGCGACTAACTAGGCTGTGATTCGCCCAGCTCGACGGCCAGCGCGCGCACCGCCTCGACGAAACGCGCGCCGCGCTCTTCGTAGTTGCTGAACATGTCGTAGCTCGAGCAGGCCGGCGAGAGCACCACCGCGTCGCCGGGGCGCGCCAGCTGGTGCGCCTGGCGCACGGCCTCTTCGAGGGTCGGCGCGCGGTGAAGCTCGGCGCTGCCGTCGAGCGCCTCGGCGATCAGATCGGCGGCGGCGCCGATGAGCACCACGTGGGTGCAGACCTCGGCGACGATGTCGCGCAGCGGGCCGTAGTCGCCGCCCTTGTGCTTGCCGCCGGCGATGAGCACCACGGGGCGCTCGAAGCCGCCGATGGAGCCGACCACCGAGCCGACGTTGGTCGCCTTGCTGTCGTTGTAAAACAGCACGTCGCCGATGGCGGCCACGCGCTGCATGCGGTGGGGCAGGCCGCGAAACTGCGACAGCACGCGCGCGCAGGCGTCGGGCGTGGCGCCCGCCACGCGCGCGATGAGCAGCGCGGCGAGGGCGTTTTCGCGGTTGTGCTGGCCGGCGATGCGCATCGCGCTCGCCTCGTAGCGCTCGTCGATCTCCTCTTGCGGCAGGCGCAGCACCAGCGCCGTGCCGCTCTGTGGATCGTGCGCGAAGAAGGCGCCTGGCGCGTCCTCGTCGTCGCCGCGCGCGCCGGCGAAGCTCAGCTTCTGCGCGTGCGAGCGCGCCGCCAGCGCGCGGCACATCGCCTGATCGTCGCGTCCGTTGACCACGGCGAAGTCGATCTCGCGCTGGCGCTCGAAGATGCGCGCCTTGGCGGCGCGATAGGCCTCGTAGTCGGGGTAGCGGTCGAGGTGGTCCTCGCTGAGGTTGAGCAGGGCGGCGACGTGCGCGCGAAACTCGGCGACGGTCTCGAGCTGGAAGCTCGACAGCTCGAGCACCACGCGGCCGCCGACGCCGACGGCAGGGTGGCCGAGGCGCACGGCGTCGGCGAGCGGTGTGCCGAGGTTGCCGCCGACGAAGGTCGGCAGGCCGCTCTCGTCGAGCATCGCGCCGACCAGCGTGGTGGTGGTCGACTTGCCGTTGGTGCCAGTGATGGCGACGATGGGTGCCTCGACGAAACGCGCGGCGAGCTCGATCTCGCCGATGATCGGCACGCCCGCCGCGCGTGCGGCGTCGAGCGCCGGCAGCGGCGGCACGCCGGGCGACAGCACGATCAGCTGCGCCGCGGTGAAGCGCGCCTCGGGGTGGCCGCCGAGGCTCAGCTGGGCGCGTCCATCGAGCACGGCGAGCGGCTCGCGCAGGGCGTCGGCGCTGCGGCTGTCGTTGACCGTCACGCGCGCGCCGTGGGCCAGACACAGCTCGGCGGCCGCCACACCCGAGCGGCCGAGCCCGACAACCAGCACCTCTAGGTCACGCAGCTCCATCGGCGCTATCGCAGCTTGAGCGTGGCGAGGGCCAGCAGCGCGAGCATGATCGAGATGATCCAAAAGCGCACGATGACCTTCGGCTCGGGCCAGCCCTTGAGCTCGAAGTGGTGGTGGATCGGCGCCATGCGAAAGACGCGCTTGCCGGTCAGCTTGTAGGAGATGACCTGCACCACCACCGAGACGGCCTCGAGCACGAAGATGCCGCCCAGCAGCGCCCAGACGGTTTCGTTCTTGGTGAGCAGCGAGAGCATGCCGAGCGCGCCGCCGAGCGACAGCGAGCCCACGTCGCCCATGAAGACCTGCGCCGGGTACGTGTTGTACCAGAGGAAGCCGATGCCCGAGCCGACCATCGCCGCGCAGACGATCGCCAGCTCGGCGGCGCCGGCGATGTGCGGGATGTTGAGGTAGGCGGCGATGTTGAACTTGTCGAGCACCGTGCCCGCGGCGTAGCTGAGGATCAGAAACGTGCCGGAGCTGATGATCACCGGGCCGATGGCGAGGCCGTCGAGGCCGTCGGTGAGGTTGACCGCGTTGGAGCTGCCGACCACCACGAAGAGACCAAAGACCAGATACAGCCAGTGCGGCAGCGTGATCGGGTAGCGCTCGAAGTGCACGAACGGCAGCGAGAAGCGCAGCCTGACCGAGTCGGGCAGCACGTCGCCGTAGATCATGAACGCCACGGCGCCGGCGCCGACGACGATCTGGCCGAGCAGCTTGAGCTTGCCGGGCAGGCCCTTGGAGTTCTTGAAGCGCAGCTTGAGCGAGTCGTCGAGAAAGCCGATGGCGCCGTAGCCGACGGTGACGCTCAGACAGAGCCAGATCAGCTTGTTGCTGAGGTCCGCCCACAGCAGCGAGGGCACCACCAGGCAGACGAGGATCAGGCTGCCGCCCATGGTCGGCGTGCCGGCCTTGGAGAAGTGCGACTCCGGCCCGTCAGAGCGGATGGTCTGGCCGATCTGGCGCGACTGCAGCTTGCGGATGAACCACGGGCCCATCAGAAAGCTCATCAACATCGCGCTCAGCGCCGACGCGATGATGCGCGTCGACGGGTAGCGCACCACGTTGAGCCAGCTGAGGTGCTTGCGCAGCGGGTAGAGCAGGTGAAAGAGCATCAGGCCTGCTCGCTCGCGTCGGACGCCTTGGCGCCGGCGTTGGCGGTGGCGGTGGCGGCGGCCAGCGCGTCGATGACGCGCTCGAGCGCGACGCCGCGCGACGCCTTGACCAACATCCAGCCGCCGCCCGGCCAGCGGCGCAGGCGCTCGGCGGCCTCGTCGGCGTCGGGGACGTCCACCACCTCGAACGATGCGTTGCCGGCGCGCGCGCCCTCGGCGATAGGCGCCGCGGCGTCGCCGACGACGAAAAGCGCCGCCAGCGGCAGCTTGGCCGCCGCGCGCCCCACGGCGCGGTGAAGCGCGTTGCTCTCGGCGCCGAGCTCGCGCATCT